>DASRYU010000238.1:0-24844 GCA_035687045.1 Thermoplasmatota archaeon
GCCGTCCCCGGGTGCGCGAGGATGTCCTCGAGGATGCGCCGCTCGACGGCGGAGATGGCCGTCGCGAGGTCGGGCTGCGCGGGCGGCGCGGGCGGGGGCGGCGCCGCGTCGGGCGCCTCGGGCGCGACCGCGTCCATCACCGGCGCGCGCACGGGCGGCGGCGCGGGCGGGGCGCGCGCGGGTCGCGCGGGCGGCGGGGGAGGCGCCCGGCGCGCGAGGCGCGGCACGAGGAGCGCGAGGGCGGCGAGGACCACGAGGCCGCCGCCCCAGAGGGTCCATCGCGGCCACGGCGACGGAGGGGCCTCGGGCGCGAGGGTGGGGGAGCTGCCGCGGAGGTAGGTGGCGTCGTTGACGGAGAGGCGCCCGGAGCCTTCGACGTCGCGCACGTTGCCGAAGGTGGGGCCGGTGAGCGTGACGGTGGACTGCTGGATGCTGATGCCCACGTCGTTGTCGAGGTAGCTGTCGTTGGCGGATTCGACGACGAGGCCGCGCCCTTCGATGCGCAGGCCGACGGGCGCGCCCTGGACGGTGTTCGACGCGAGGCGCACCGTCCGCTCCTCCCCCGCGTCGACGAAGGGCGGGTCGTGCCGCAGGACGATGGACGGGAGCTGCGCCGGGGTGCTCGCGGGGGCGCTGAAGCGGTTGCGCGCGAGAAGGATGTCCGCCTGCGCCTGCGACCAGGGGCCGAGGTCCACCACGAGGTGCTGCCCGTTGGAGGCGAAGGACGAGTCGTTCGCGTGGAAGAGGCTCGCGGAGTAGACGGTGGCGCCGCGGCCGTTGCCGCTCAGGGTGGCGCGGTCGAGGCGCACGTGCGCCCTCTCCTCGACGTAGATGGCCTCGCCGGCGTGGTCGCGGAACACGGTGTCGGTGGCGACGAGGCGGCCGCTTCCCTTCACGAGGGCGGCGCGGGTGTTCCCCTCCACGAGCACGTCGTGGAGCGTCATGCCGCCGCCGAAGACCTCCAGCGCCGTCGCGTTCACCCCCCATACGCGGGCATGCCGCAGCTCCGCGTACCCGTCGCCGAGGACGCGGATCTGGACGCTGAACTCGGGGGCGCGGCCGTTTGAACCGTTCACGAGGAGCGTGCCCCAGACGGTGATGTTCCCCGGGCCGGTGAGCGTCGTGCCCGGCCCAATGCGCAGCGTCTCGCCGGCCTTGACCTCGATGCCCTCGGTCAAGTAGATGGGGCCCGGCGGAAGGGTCGCCCCCTCCTGGGCGCCCGCCGGGAGGGTCAAAACCGCCACGAGCGCGACCGTCAAGGCCGCCGCTGCGAGCCGCCACGCCACGCGAGGCCCAGCGGGGCTCCGCCTCAAGACGCTTCGCACGCGTCCCTTGACCGTTCCTGGACTGTCTAGCGCGTCCGGGCCCGCGCCCGCGCGTCCCCCTTATGTACGCGAGCCCGCGCACGGGGGTGCGTGCCGCCTCGCCCCCTCGTCCTTGTCGCCCTCGCAGGCCTGCTTGGCGGGTGCGCGGCCCTGGAGCCGCCGCCTCCGCGGGAGCTTGCCGGCCCCACGGACGGCTACAGCCCCACGCCGACCTTCCTCAAGGTGCACGTGAAGCGGGAGGACGGAAGCGTCGCGCTCCTCAACTTCGACCGCCGCGACTGGCACGTCTCGGAGATCGCGCGCCGGCTGGACCGGAACCAGCTCGAGTTCGTCGCCGCGCAGGCCCAGCCGCGCGAGATCCTCAACGAGTACCTCGCCCAGGAGGTGCGGGCCCCCGAGGAGCTGCGCGCGCTCCGCTTCGACGCGATGGGCGCCACGCACGAGGAGAGGCGCCTGCTGGACGCGGAGTGGGACGCGCTCCTGCGCCGCCACGTGCCGGCGCACGCGCTCCCGACCACGCTTCCTTGAAGCGCGCGCCCACGTGCGAACGCGGAGAAGCGGCGGGGTCAACGGCTCGCGCGCCGACACGCACCGCATGGAGACGAGAACCGCCGCCATCGTTGCCTCCCTGATGCTGCTCGCGGCCGCGCCCACGGCCGCCGCGGGACCCGACCTCTTCGACGCCTGCCTGCGCGGGCCGCTCGCGACGTGCCTCGACAGCGCGTCGCCGCGCGTGCGCGGGAGCGAGCTCCTGCCCGGCATCCTCGTCGCCGACCCCGCGCGGGCGACGGCCGAGGAGCAGCCCGCCGAGAGCGCCGCGCCCGCCGCGCCCCCGTCCGGCGCGCGCGCCGACGCCGCGCAGCCGCCGCCCGCGGTGTCGTGGGAGCGGGCCCTCGCCGTCGCGCTCGCGCTCCTCTCGCTCGTCCTCTTCGTAGCGCTCCTCGCCTCGCGCCGCGCGCGCCGGACCCCGCGCAGCGCGAAGCTTGCCGATGCGGCGCGCGCGCGGGCGATGCAGGAGGACCTCGACAAGGCGTGGCGCGAGGCGCGGGCGCGAGCGTGAGGACGCGGGAGGAAGGGACGGGGACGAGGACGAGGACGAGGTGACGCGGCCTTTGGCCGCGTCAACCGATGTAGCGCAGGTCCTCGTCGCTCGGGTTCTCGGCCGCGCGCTCGAGGTCGCGCAGCTGCTGGGCGAGCTTGTCCATCTGCTCCGCGCGCGATTCGAGGTCCGTGAAGTCGACCTTCACGCGCAGGATGTCGCTGAGGATCTCGAGCACGCTCTGCGCGGACTTCGGGTCGACGAGGTAGCCGGACGTCTCGCCCATGAGGCAGACGCCCTCCATGCCGCGGCGCATGCCGAGGCCGAGAAAGAGGCCGCTCGCGCCGACGATGCCGCCGCCGGGCTCGTTCTTGCGGAACACGACGCCTTTGGCCTTGAGCGCCGTGACGAGGTCGCGGCTCGTGGCGGCGCCCAGCACGCGCGGCTTCTCGAGCATCTTGCCCGTGCCGTAGCCGCCGAGCGTGTAGAGCGTCTTGACGTGGAGCTTCTCGAGAAGGTCGAGGATGGCCTCGACGAGGACGTACTGCCCGTCGGCGGTGAGCCCCTGGTAGTCGCCGATGAGGATGACGATGTCGCGCTGGCCGGCCTCCTTGGCCTTCCAGTAGTAGAGCTCGTTGTTCACGAGCCGAACCGTGCCGTCGCCGAGCACGAGCACCTGGGGCGGGAAGTACTTCGACGTCACCGTCGCGAACTTCGTCGCGCCGAGGCGCTCGATGAGGTGGTCGGCGGCGAGCTTGCCGACGTTGCCGACGCCGGGGAGCCCTTCGACGAAGACCGCGTCCCGGACATCGGGCATCTCGGTGATATCGATCTGGACGTCCTTCATGCGCGTCAGCTCCGGGGAGTCTGTGCGCTCGCGGACCCGGCGCGCCTCTCGCGCTCCATGAGCTTCAGCTTGCGACGGTACGCGCCGTAGCGGTCCTCCGGCGAGTACTTCGCAGGTCCCGCCTGCGCGGTGGCCTTGCCGCACGTGGGGCAGGCTGTCTGGAGCGTGTACCCGTGGTCGGAGCACTGGAGGAGGCTCACGCCTCTTCGCCCCGCCCGACGTAGTTGCCCACGCCGCCCGCCTTCGTGATGATCTTGATCGCCCGCTGCGCGGCCGCCTGGAGCTCCTCCTCGGCCGCCTTGTACTCGGGCGCCTTGACCTTGATGCGGTAGCGGGGAGCCCCCGTGTACTGGACCTCGATCTCGATGTCCTCGTACTCGCTCTCCTCGGCCGCCTCGAGCGCCTCGCGCAGGTCGGCGACGCCGTTGGACGCGAAGCTCTGGAGCTCGACGTACCCCTTGACGTGGACGAAGGGCGCGGCGATGTTCTCCTTGGCGAGCTCGACGAACGGCTTCACCCAGGCGCCCTTGAACCCCTCCTCCTCGAGCGAGTTCTCGTCGACGGAGCCCGCCTCGAAGGCGGCGTAGAGGGAGCCGTACGCGTCCATGAGCTTGAAGCCGAACTCGTTGAGGAGCTCCTCGGGCTTCTTGCCCAGGCGCTCGCCGAGGATCTCGAGAAGCTTCTCCGCCTTCGACTCGTTCTTCCAGGCGGCGATGGTCTCGCGGCGCTGGTGGTCGTTGACGCGCTTGAGCGAGAGGTCGACGTGGCCGCGGTTCGGGTCGACCGAGAGGACCTTCGCGACGATCTTCTGGTTCTCGCGGACGTGGTCACGGACGTACTTGACCCAACCCGCCGCGACCTCGGCGATGTGGATGAAGCCCTCCTTGCCGGGGTACTCGTCGAGGTTGCAGAACGCGCCGAAGCCCTTGACGTCCTTCACCGTCGCGACGACGAGCTCGCCCTCTTCCGGGAACGGGTTTCGCTTGACCATGGATGCCGCCGCCTACCGCCTGCGGCTATTTGAATGGTCCCACTCCTTGCCGCGCCTGCGCGAACGCTGATGCGCGCCGCCGCGCGTACACGCGCCGTGCGACGCGCCACGAAGATCGCCCTCGTGCTCCTGGGCGGCTCCGCGCTCCTGTTCGTGGCGGTCTGCGGCGACTACACGGCGCTGGGCGCGTGGCGCGCCCGCGCGGCGGCGAACGCGGTGCCCATCCCCGAGGGGGCGCTGACGGACGAGCGCGAAGGGCGGGCGGCGAACTGGCCCTCGCGCGCCCACGGCACGCTTCGCGCGACCTACCCCGCCGAGCGCATCGCGTACGACCTCGCGACGGAGATGGTCGCCCTTCTGCGGGCGGAAGGGTACGAGGTCGAGCCGCTCGGCTGGGCCACGGGCATGAACCCGGACGGGAAGCCCGACCACTGGTGGAGCCTGCGCGCGTCGCACGGCTCGCGCAGCCTTCTCTGCGAGGCGACGCCGCCGGAGTTTTCGCTGCAGGTCGCGCGACCGCCTCCGGGCGACCTCACGCTCCTCGCCTGCTACGTCTACCTCTGAGGCGCCCGCGCGCGGCGGCCTCCGCCGGAAGCTTTTAGAGAGGGGCCGTGTTCTTGCGGCCGTTCCACGGCAGGACCGGCGCCTGCGCGCCAGCCTCCGCCCGCGGCCACCTTAGCTCAGCCGGTAGAGCAGCTGATTCGTAATCAGCAGGTCCAGGGTTCAAATCCCTGAGGTGGCTCTTTTCGCCGCGTCCCTCCCCCCTGCCAAGGCCAGCTTTCTGGGGGGCCGCAGGGCTCAGCAGCTGATTCGTGATCGCAGCTGATCCGTGATCAGCAGGTCCAGGGTTCAAATCCCTGAGGTGGCTCTTTCCGACCCAGAGGCGGCTCTTTTCGACCCCGCGTGCGCGTGAGCATCGGCCGGCGGCGCCCTTCGCCCCGGGCCCGCGCCTCGCGCCCCCTCCCCTGCCCGCGTTCCGCGTTTCGGCCGCCGCGTCGGAACCCTTAAGTCCGAACGCACCGACTGGATGCGTCCATGGAGAGCGCTTCTGCCGCCCAGGCCCGCCGTTCCTCGCTGACCGCGCGCTGGAAGAGCCTCTCCTCGACGAACCGGCGCCGCATCGTGCTCGGCTCGCTCTTCGCCGTGGCGCTCGCCGCGCGCGACCTCATGCTCCTCGGCGTCGCCTCCGGCATGTTCGCGCTCTCCGAGCTTGGCGGCTCGCCGCGCGCGCACCCGTCGGCCGCGTAGGCCCCTACGGCTTGCGATCGAGAAGCTCGCTCCTCTTCTCCAGAGCGTCGAGCCTGTCGCGGATCTCCGCGAGGCTCTCGATGACGGTGCGCTCGTAGGGCGTGAACTCGCGGTTCGCGAGGATGCGGTGCGCGAGGACCATCCCGACGAACGCGCCTCCGAAGACGCCGAAGAGGAGGAGGATGAAGAACGACGCCGCGTTCACGCCGAGAAAGATGGCCGTGTTGTTGAACGGCGGCACGCCCATGTACGCGAGCGCGGGCACGAGCGTCAGGAGCCCGACGATCGCGATGGCGACGACGTAGCGCTTGGGCAGGCTCATTCGGCGGCCCTCCGGATGAGGACGCGCTCGAAGGGCAGCCCGAACGTCTCGGGGACGGCCCACGAGCCGTCGTCGCGGTGGAAGCTCGCGCGCACGTCGTCGTCGGCGAGGTCGACGTCGAGCCGCGCGCGCAGCGTGTACATCTCGCGCGGCGTGCCGGCGCGCGCCTCCAGGTAGAACGAGGTGGAGTTCACCGTCTCCTCGAGCGAGAACGCGTTCGTGCGGTTCGAGATCGTCTCGTTGTCGATGCTCAGGGAGATCCACTCGTAGAGGCGCTCGCCGAAGGCGGAATGGATGAAGATGGCGAGCGAGTCGTCGGCGCGCGCCTGCAGGACAAGCTTCGGCGCCGCGAGGTTCGGGTTGGCGCCGCCGCCTTCCGCGCAGCCGGCCGCCGCCGCGGTCGCTAGGAGGACCACGACGAGGCTCGCCTTCATCGTCCGTCCGCAGCCGGATGACGGTTCATAATCGTTATCGAGTGCATCGCGCGCGCTCAGCCGCCCGCGGCGCGGCGGGTGATCTCGACCTCGGCGTGGTCCGCGTGGGCGCCGGGGATGGGGGGGCTCGGCTTGCGCACGCGCACCGTCACGGCGTCCGCGCCCATCGGCAGGAGCGCCGCCGCGGCTCGCTCGGCCACGGTCTCGAGGAGGTTCGCCTCGAGCCCGGCGACGGCGTCGCGGACGGCGGCCGCCGCGCGGGCGTAGTCGATGCTCTTCTCGATGCTATCGCTCGTGCCCGCCTCCCGAAGGTCCATGTGGAACTCGATGTCGACCTCGAGGTGCTGCCCGACGCGGCGCTCCTCCGCGGTGCAGCCGATGTGGGTGTAGATGCGCAGGTTCCGAAGCGTGACGCGGTCCAGTCTAATCCTCTCCTCGGATGGCGTCCGCGACGGCGAACGCGCGGCGGTGGGCGCGGACGTCGTGGCATCGGACGATGTGGGCGCCCCGCTCGCGCGCGATGAGGTGCGCGGCGAGCGTGCCCTCGAGCCGGTCGGTCGGCGTGGGCAGCTCGTGCCCCTCCTTCGTCAGCACGCCGATGAACATCTTGCGCGACGCGCCCACGAGCACCGGGTACCCGAGGCGCGCGAGCTCGCCGAGACCGCGCAGGAGCGCGAGGTTGTGCTCGGGCGTCTTGCCGAAGCCGATGCCCGGGTCGAGCGCGATGCGCTCGCGCGCGACGCCGGCGGCCTCCGCGGCCCGCGCGCGCTCGAGAAGGAACGCCGCCACCTCCTTCACGACGTCCTCGTAGCGCGGCGCCTGCTGCATCGTGCGCGGCTCGCCCTGCATGTGCATGAGGACGAGCGCGGCGTCCGCGCGCGCGACGACGTCGAGCATGCGCGGGTCGCGCCCCGCCGTCACGTCGTTCACGATGCGCGCGCCCTGCGCGAGCGCCGCCTCCGCGACGCCCGCCTTGGCCGTGTCGATGCTCACGCGCGCGCCCGCCTCCGCGAGCCGGCGCACGACCGGGAGCACGCGCCGCATCTCCTCGTCCGCGTCCACGGGGTCCGCGCCCGGCCGCGTCGACTCCCCGCCGACGTCGAGGATGTCCGCGCCTTCGCGCAGGAGCGCGAGGCCGTGCGCGACCGCGGTCCCCTCCGTCGGGTGGCGGCCGCCGTCGCTGAACGAGTCGGGCGTGACGTTCACGACGCCCATGAGGAGCGTCCGCTGGCCGAGCGGAAGCTCGTCGTCGCGGAGGCGCCACGCGCGAGGCACGCGCCGGCGAGCGGGGCGGGCGCGTTTAGCGTTTGTCAGGCGACGGCGCCAGGCGCCCGAGGACGTCGCCGACGAGGTAGAGCGAGCCGGTCACGAGCACGAGCCCGTCGGGACCGGCGATCCGCTCCGCCGTGCGCAGCGCGTGCCCCGGCTCCTCGACGACCATGCCGAAGATGCCGTTCATGCTGAACGCGCGCGCGACCTCCTGCGGGTCGGCGGCGCGCGGCGAGGGCACGCGCGTCACGACCGCGTCGCTGGCGTGCGGCGCGAGCGTCGCCACCATCGTCGCCCAGTCCTTGTCGCCGAGCGCGCCGAACACGAGGACGGGGCGCAGCCCGCGCGCCTTGAGGTGCTCGGCGAGCGCCGCGACGCCGGCGGGGTTGTGCGCGCCGTCGAGAAGGAGCGAGGGTTTCCCGGCGATGCGCTGCAGGCGCCCCGGCCAGCGCGTGCGGGCGAGCCCCTCGCGGATGGCGAGCTCGGGGACGCCGAGGAGGTCGAGCGTCGCGACGGCGAGCGCGGCGTTCTCGACCTGGTGCGCGCCAAGGAACGGGATGCGGAGGCCCGCGTGCTCCCGGTCGCCCAAGAGGTCGAACGTCTGGCCGTCGTCGTCCGACGCATCCGGCATGGGCACGAACTCGTCGCCGAGGACAAGAAGCGGCGCGTCCAGCTCCGACGCGACGGCGCGGATGGTGGCCAGCGCCGCGCCGCTCGCGCCCGTGACGCAGGGAACGCCCCGGCGCAGGATGCCCGCCTTCTCGCGCGCGATGGCCTCCTCCGTCTTGCCCAGCACGTCCGTGTGCTCGAGGCTGATGTTCGTGATGACGGTCGCGAGCGGCTTCTCGAACACGTTCGTCGCGTCCAGCCGCCCCCCAAGCCCCGTCTCGAGGACGGCGACGTCCACGCGCGCGTCCGCGAAGTGGCGCAGCGCGACAAGCGTCGCCACCTCGAAGTAGGTCGCCTCCGGGTACGCCTGGAGCGCGGGCATGCAACGCTCCACCGCGCGCGCGAGCTCCTCGTCGCGCAGCTCGACGCCGTCCACCTGGATGCGCTCGTGGAAGCGCACGAGGTGCGGGCTCGTGTAGAGGCCCACGCGCTTGCCCGACGCGGCGAGCGCGCTCGCGAGCATGGCGCACACGCTCCCCTTCCCGTTCGTGCCGGCGACGTGCACGACCGGGAGCGCGAGGTGGAAGTCGCCCAGCGCGCGCAGCATGCCGCGCATCGTGTCGAGCCCCATGCGCTGGCCGAAGCGCGCCCGCGCGTCGAGGAGCGCCAGCGCCTCCTCGGGCTTCACGGGCCCACCTCGATGCTGAAGAGCGGCTCGCGCGGGACGCGCGGCTCCGCGAGGACGACGCGGTCCCCGTCGAGGCGCGCACGGCCGGTCGCGACAAGCTGCGCGCACGCCGGGTAGAGGCGGTGCTCGAGCGCGAGGATGCGCGCGCGCAGCTCGTCGACGCTCCAGGAGGGGTCGACCGCGAGCGCGGCCTGCGCGACGATGGGCCCCGCGTCGACGGCCTCCGTGACGAAGTGGACGCTGCATCCGGCGAGGCGCGCGCCGCTCCGGTGCGCCTGCCCCTGCGCGTCGAGGCCGGGGAAGGCCGGAAGGAGCGACGGGTGGATGTTGAGGAGGCGCCCGCGGTAGCGCGCGATGAACGCGGCGCCGAGGATGCGCATGTAGCCGGCGAGAAGGACGAGGTCGCCGCGGGCCGCATCGATGGCGTCCGCCACGAGGAGGTCGTGCTCGTCGCGCGGCATGCCGGCGCTGGGGACGACGCGCGTGGGAACGCCCGCCTTCGCGGCCACCTGGAGCGCGCCGGCCTCGCTCCTGTTCGAGAGCACGAGCGCGACGTCGGCGTCGAGGCGGCCGTCGCGCGACGCGGCGAGGAGGCTCTCGAGGTTGCTCCCGCGCCCCGAGACGAGGACGACGAGCCGCGGCCGCGCCATGCGCGGCCCATTCGGAGGGTCCAGAAAAGGGTTTGCCTCAAGGCACCGGCGTGAGCTCCTCGACGGAGGGCGCGGCGACGCACAGGGGCGCGAGCGCCTCGAAGAAGCGCTTCGCCCACGCTGTCTTCTGGTGGTACTGGTCGGCCGCGGGCGTGCGGAACGTCATGTAGTGCGTGAAGCGCGTCGGGTCGTCCTTCGCCTGGAACGCCTCGTAGCGCGCCGTCCCGCCCTCCTTGCGCGTCACCTCGTCGACGAACGCGTGCACGAGCTGGAGCGTCTGCGGGAGCGCGTCCTTGCGCACCTGGTAGCGCGCGAGCTTGACGATCATCGTCGGCGCATCGCAGGGCGCGCGCTTGAAGAGAGCGGGAGGAGCCCCCAGAGAAGGAGCACGAGCCCGGCCGCGCCCAGAAGGAGCGCCGGCGCGTGGCCGCGGCCGTACTGGATGGCGGGCGTGTAGAGGAAGAGCGCGCCGATGAGGAGCGCCATCGACCACGCGCGCCAGCGCCCCTCGCGCGCGCGGCCCGGCAGCAGCAGGGGCGACGCGACGACGAGGGCCGCGCCGAGGAGCGCGAGCGCGAGCGCGGCGTGGGCGTAGAGCGCGACGGGGAGGAGCGCGTTGGGCGCGTCGTAGAGCGTCGCGAGGAGGAGCGCGAGCGCTGCGAGGATGGCGAGCGCGAGCGCGGACGCGAGGAGCGGGCGCGCGGGCGCGGGGCGCTCGATGCGCAGGAGCGCGGTCACGGCGAGCGCGTACGCGAGGGCGAGGATGGCGACGGGCGTGCGGAAGCTCGCGCCGATGGGGCGCGCGAAGGCCCACGCGAGCGCGCCGGCGCCCAGAGCGAGGAAGCCGAGCGCGGCGTAGGCGAGCGTCGCGCCCTTGAGCGGCGCGCCTTCAGCGCGCGGGAGCGCGAAGAGGAGCGCGGCCAGCGCCGCGGGCAGCGCGCACGCGAGGAGGAGCGCGACGAGCGCGGCGTTGGGGAGGCCGCGCGGCAGCGCGACGAGGAGAAGGCCGCCCGCGAGGGCGCCGGCGAGCGCGAGGCCGATGGCCGCGAGGGCCGCGCCGTCCGCGCTCGTGTGCGCGTTGGGCTCGCGCGCGCTCGTCCACGCGGGCGAGAGGAGGAGCGCGAGCGGCTGCGCGGCGCCGACGACGAGCGACGCGCCGAGGAGCGCGTACGCGGCGCGAGGGTAGGGCGCGCTCGCGATGCCGGCCGCGCCCAGCAGCGCGCCGGCGTAGGCGAAGACGGGGGAGGGCCAGTCGCGGCGCGCGAAGGCGGGAAGGAGGCCGAGCGCGACGGCGAGCGCGAGATAGGAGACGCCGACGACAAGGAGCGTGGGCGCGAGCGGCGAGAGGAAGGCGAGCGGGATGGAGAGCGCGAGCGTGAGGAGCCCCGCGAGGAACCAGACGCGCACGTACTGCGCGTGCATGCGCCCACCTACGCGTTCTCGCTGACGACCGCGCGGACCTCGGGGACGAGCTGCTTGAGCACGCGCTCGACGCCCATCGACATCGTCGTCGTGCTCTGGCTGCAGCCGCTGCAGGCGCCGGTGAGCGCGACGCGGACGATGCCGTCCTCCGCGTTCCACTCGAGGAGCTGGATGTCGCCGCCGTCCATCTGCATGGCGGGGCGGATGCGCTCGAGCGCCATCTGCAGGCGCGCGACCGTCTCGGTCACGAGGGGCGCGAGACCCCCTTCGCTCTTCAACGTTTCTCAGCAGGCGCGGGGGCCGAAGAGCGCGTCCAGCCCCTCTCCCGGGAGGACGACGAGCTCCGCGGGGCCCCCCTTCTGCAGCCACGCGCGCGGGGCCTCCCCGTCGAGAAGGAGGGCGCCTCCGGCGATGGCCGCGTCGAGGAACGTCTCGCGCGGCACGTTCGGGTGCGCGTTCGCGAGGTGGCGGACGTCGAGAAGGACGTCCGCGGCGTGGAACATCGCGTTGTCGGAGCCCAGCGCGAACGGGATGCCAAGCGCCAGGACGTCGCGCACGGGCGGGGCGCGGCCGAAGAGCGCGTTGCTGCGCGGGCACAGGACGAGCGGCACGCGCGCGTCCGCGACGGCCGCGAGGTCCTCGCGCGTGGCGCGGCAGAGGTGGACCAGGAAGTCGGGCCGCAGATCGAGCGCGCGCCCCACGTCCTCGCGCTCGTCCTCGCTGAAGTGGAGCGCGAAGCGCTTGCCGTGCTTGCGCGCCGCCCGCGCCGCGCGCTGCGGGACGTCGCTTGCGACGTCGCCCAGCGCGGAGAGGCCGATGCCGTCGGCGGCGCGCGCGACCTCGTCGGCCTCCGCGTCGTCCCAGTCGCCGGCGCAGCGCGCGAGCGCCACCGCGCGCACGCCCGTGCCCGCCGCGGCCTCGCGGAGCATGCGGACGCCTTCGAGCCCCTGCTCGCGGAAGTCGAGGCACGCGCGCGTCCCGTGCTCGCGCATCTCGCGCAGCGCGTCGCGCATGCCGCCGACGAGGCGCTCGCGCGGCGTCTCGCGGAGGAGGCGATGCTTGAGCCCGTGCGGCGGGCGCACGACGTCGGCGAGCGAGAGGCCGGCGAGGTTGCGCCCGCGCCCGACGTGGTCCCCCACGTGCGTGTGGGCGTTGACCGGCGAGGGGAGGACGAGGCCGCTGGCGCTGGGCGGCTGGGGAGGGCGACCCTGCCCGGCGTCGACGATGCGGTCGCCGTCAAGAAGGAGCCAACCCTCCTCGAGCCCGGTGTCCGGGCGGTAGATGCTGCCCGCGACGCAGCGCACGCGTGGCCAGCAGGCTCAAGACGTATGAAACACCGCTCCTTCTCGTGGCCAGCCGCCGCGATCGCTTCGACGGCACGTTCGCCTCCCGCATCCCGGGCGTCTCCGCGCTCGCCGCCGCGTTCGGGCGCATCGCGAGCGCGCGCTGGGGGCGCATCCCCATCGGGCTCGTGTCGCTCCTGCCCGTGGCGCTCCTCATCGACCTCTTCGACGCGGCGGACGAGCTCGCGCTGGGGCCGCTCGGGATGGCGCTCTCGTTCATCCTCGAATCCGCGTTCCTTCTCGCGCTGACCGGGCGCGTCGGGTACGCGCTCGCCTTCGCGGGGCTCGACCTCATCCCCGTCGTCGACGTCCTCCCGTGGGCGACGATCACGCTCGTCCGCCAGATCCTCGCCGAGCTGCGCGAGCCGAGCGCGCCCGAGCGCGCGACGCCGCCCGCGAGCGGCCCCATCATCGACGTGTGAGCGGTCGTTTCAACGAACGGTCCACCCGCCTTCGCAGGGTGATAGCTCCGCTCCGACAAGGCGTCTACATGAACGCTCTTACCTGGCCGGTCCGCCTCGGGGTGGCGTCGAGGGAGCGTCGGGTCCTTTTGGTGGTCGAAGCGCGCATCCGGGTGCGTCACAAGGGGTGCTTCACGGAGCGCCTTCACGGGCCGTTGAACGGCGTCCAGCTCTCCAGCGAGCGCGACAGCGACGTGCTCGTCCTCCACGGCGCGGAGAACGGCCAGCTCGAGGGCATCCTCACCGCCCTTTCCGCGGGGCGCCTGCGCCGCCCCGAGGTCATCGACCGCGCGCCCGGCTCCGTCGTGCTCCGCGTGCGCTCGCCCGCCCACAGCGTCGTCTCCGACGTCGCCGCCGCCGGATGCACCATCCTCTGGCCCGCGCTCTTCGCCAACGGCGAGGAGAGCTACACCGTCCTCGCGCCCTCGCACGAGGAGCTCGACGCGCTCGTCAAGCGGCTGGGCGCGCACGGCACGGTCACGCTCGAGCGCGTGGAGGAGGTGCCGCCGAGCGCGCTCAACGTGAGCGTTCCGCTGGCGGACATCACCACGGCCCTCACGGAGCGGCAGCTCGTCATCCTTCAGCGCGCCATCGCAGAAGGGTACTACGACTCGCCGCGGCGCACGAGCACGGAGGCGCTCGCGGCGGAGTTCGGGGTGACGCGCTCGACGCTCGAGGAGCACCTCCGCAAGGCGGAGCGGCGCGTCCTCGAAGGGTTCGCGGGCGTGCTTCTCGCGCAGCCCGTCATCGCGCGGGCGGCGGCGCGCCGACCGGGTCGGCCGGCGCGCGCGCCAGGCCCGCGCTGAAGGCGCTCAGCAGTCGGTGGAGCGGAACGCTTCCACTCCCGTGTTGCCGACCGTCTTGTCGCCGTAGACCTGCACGTACGCGTTGGCGAAGCGGAAGCACTCGACGTCGCCGTCGGAGTTCATCGTCCACTCGCCCTCGTAGGAGCCGGCGGTCGCGCCCGCGTAGATGTCCGCGACGGGGGTGAAGAACGAGCCGCGCGCGTAGTCGCCTTGCGCGACGCCTTCCTCCGCGTACTGCCAGCCTTCGCAGGAGTCCTCGATCTCGAAGCTTCCGGCGTAGTCGAAGGTGCCGACGGCGATGTCCCCGCCCGCGAGGAGCGAGTAGAACGCGACGAAGCGCTCGCTTTCGGCGTATTGCCCGTCGGCTTGGGCGCTCCTGCAGTCGTCGCTGCCCGTGAAGGTCGCGCTCTGCGCGTCCTCGCGCTCGCCCGCGCGGAGCTGGGCGACAAAGAGCCACGCGCTCATGCCGCGCTCGGCGTAGGAGTAGGCATAGCAGTACTCGTAGGTGGGGCGCGTGATGCAGTCTCCGAACGAGCCTTCGTACTCGTAGCTGCAGACGGTGTAGGTGGGGTCGCACTCTTGCGCGACGGCGGCGGGCGCGGCGAGCGCCGCGAACGCGAGGGCGCTGGCCAGGATCAGGGTCATCTTCATGGAGGGGCCTCCTCGCCCCGGCACCTGCGGCCCATGACTTGACCCCGCCGCTTGTGCTCCGGGTGAGTGACTTCGCGCGAGCCCGCCTACCGGGGGCGTTCCTCCATCGCGACGCGGCGCGCGTTCCACAGGACGAGCGCGGCGTAGCTCGCGTAGGGCGACCACGCCGGCGCGAGCCGCAGCATCGTCTTCGCCGCCTTCTCGCGCGGGACGCCGTACGCGTCGCTCACCGCGAGCTGCAGGCCGAGGTCCTCGTGCGGCAGGACGTCCGGCCTGTCGAGGTGGAAGAGGAGGAACATCTTCGCCGTCCACACGCCGATGCCCTTCACACGCGTGAGCTGCGCCACGACCTCCTCGTCCGGGAGCTCCGCGAGCGCGTCGAGGTCGAGCTCGCCCGAGGCCGCCTTCTGCGCGAGGTCGAGCACGTACGACGCCTTCGGTCGCGAGAGGCCTGCGGCGCGCAGCGCGTCCGGGCCCGCCGCCACGAGCCCCGCCGGCGTGCAGCCGAGCGCCCGCACGCGCGCGAAGATGCTCCGGCCCGCGTGGATGCTCACCTGCTGGTGGGCGATGCTCTCGACGAGGGCCTCGAACGGGGTGCCGCCGGCGAGCGCGCGCTCCGGCGCCGGCGTCCTCTTCGCGAGCGCGTGGAGCGTCGGGTCGGTGCGCGCCCAGCGGGCGAGCGCCTTCCGGCGAAGCGGGTGCGGAGGCACGCCGCGCCACCTCGCGCCGGCCGCTTGGAGCTTCGCGCAGGAGGCGCCCGCGGCCGAGGGCGGGTCCTAAACGCTTATATCCCCTCCTTCGCAGTGCGGAGCCGAGCCCCATGGCGAAGAAGAAGGACACGGGTTTCCAGCAGGCCGCTGGTCTCATCCGCTATTTCGACGCGGAAGAAGAGACCGCGATCCACATCGACCCGCGCATCGTCCTCGTCGCGGCGTTCGGCGTCTCCATCGTGGTCCTCGCGATCTCGATCATCTGGCCGCTGCGCTGAACGCGCGACAAGCCTCCGGCTCGCCGGGATTTTTCAGACAAAAAAAGAGCGAGCGGGAGCGCCGGAGCGCTTCACGCGCCGACGGTGTAGCGCGCCTGCGCCACGAGGCCGTCCGCGCGCGCGATGACGAGGTACGTGCCCGGCGCGCTGGAGGCGCTGGGCGCGGGCACCGTGAACGTGCCCTCCGCGTTCGTGACGCCGCTGACCGTCTCGTTCGAGACGTACCCGACAAGCTGGACCTGCCGGAGGAAGACGACGCGGACGGGGACGCCGACGAGGGGCGCGCCCTCCTCGTCCACGAGGGTGACGGTCGCCAGGGGGGGCTGGCCGAGGAGCGTCTCGCGGGCGGAGTAGGAGTCCGCGTCCATCGTCACCGTCAGGCGCGGCGCCTCGGCGGCCTGCGCGGGCGAAAGAAGGAGCGGGGCGGTCAGGAGCAGCGCGTACAGGATAGGCTTCATGCGACGCCTCTGTCGCGCGGGAGCGAGCAGCTCGTCTTAAGTCCGTTGTACACAGCATTGAATCTCGGGCCGCTGGGCTAGCGCGGTTCTAGACGCTTCCCGACGCGGCCCGTACGCGCAAGGTTGATTTCCCACGGGCGTCCCCGATGGGTCGATGCCGAAGGTCCTGCTCGTCGACGACGAGCCCGCCATCCTGGACAGCACGCGCATGCTGCTCGTCCAGATGGGCTACGACGTCGTGACGGCGAACGAGGCGTCCGACATCCTCCCCACGCTGCGCCGCGAACGCCCGGACCTCCTTCTCCAGGACGTCCGCATGCCGGGCCTCGACCTGGACGCCCTCGCGCGCAACATCCGCGGAGACCCCGCCATCGCGCACATCCCCGTGCTCCTCTTCTCCGCGAGCATGGAGATCGACGAGATCGCCGCGCGCATCGGCGCCGCGCGCCACCTCGAGAAGCCGTTCAAGCCCCAGGAGCTCGTCAACGCCATCCAAGGCGCGCTGAGCTGACGCGGGTTCCGGGTGCCGAGTGCCGGGTTTCGAGTGCCGGGTTCCTGGTTCCGAGTGCCGAGTTCCTGGTTCCGAGTGCCGAGTGAGGTGCGTCACCGACCGCTCACCGCGGAGGACGCGGAGCGCGCGGAGGGCGCGCGGAGGATGAGGGACCAGGAACCAGGAACCAGCAACTCGGAACTCGGAACTCGGAACTCGGAACTCGGCCCTCACATGGGCTTTCCGGAGCCCTTGTTCGTCGCGCGGTCGATGGGGACGTTGAGGACGCTCGCCTTGCGGGTGGCGAACGCGCGCTCGATGGCGGGGACGAGCTCCTTGGGCTCCGTCACGTGCTCGCCGTGCGCGCCCAGCGCCGTCGCGACGAGGTCGTAGCGCGCGTTGGGGTTGAGCGCCGTGCCGACGCCGCGCTCGTCGCCGTAGAGCATGACCTGCGGGTCGCGGATCTGGTTCCACGCGCCGTCGTTGGCGACGACGCAGACGACGGGGATGTCCTGGCGCGCGCAGCTCTCGATCTCCATGCCGTTGAGGCCGAAGGCGCCGTCGCCCGAGAGGACAAGGACCTTCTTCGCCGGACGCGCGAGCTTCGCGGCCATGCCGAACGGGAGGCCGACGCCGAGCGTGCCGTAGGGGCCGGGGTCGAGCCAGTGGCCCGGCTGCGACACCTCGAGGATCTTTCCCGCGAGCGCGACGATGTTCCCGCCGTCGCCCACGACGATGGTGTCCTCGTCGATGGCGTCGTTGAGCTCCTTGAGGAAGCGCAGCGCGTGCATCGGCGTGTCGCTCGCGCGCATGGCTTCGGCGTTCTCGGCGCCCTTCTTGTCGTCGTGCGCGCGCAGCTTCGCGAGCCAGGCGCCGCGGTCGCGCTGGGGGCGGCCGTGCAGGCGCGCGTGGAGCTCCGCGAGCGTCAGGTGGATGTCGCCGACGAGCGCGACGTCCACCGGGAAGCGGCCGACCATCGAGGCGATGGGCTCGGCGTGGATGACCTTCGCGTCCGCGCGGAGCCCCTCGCCGAAGTTCATGCGGAAGTCGAATGGGGTGCCGAGGTCGAGGATGAGGTCCGCGTCCGCGAGCGCCTTGCCGCGCGAGTGCACGAGGAAGCGCGGGTGCGAGCGCGGCAGCGTCCCGCGCGCGAGCGAGTTGAGGTAGAAGGGCGCCTCGAAGGCGTCGGCGAAGGCGCGCAGCTGCGCCTCCCCCTGCGCCCACCAGACGCCGGCGCCGGCGACGACCACCGGCCGCTCGGCCTCGGCGAGCAGGCGCGCGGCGGCGTCGAGGTCGCGCTCGGAGGCGCGCGCGGCGGCGCCCACGCGGGTGAGCTTGTGCGGCGGGCGCTCCATCTCGTCCGCCTCCGCGAAGAGGATGTCCCAGGGCACCTCGAGGAACGTGGGGCCGGTGCGGGGGCTCGCCGCCTCGCGGAACGCGGCGTGGATGTGGTCGGGCAGGAGGCGCGCGTCGTAGCAGCTCGCCGACCACTTCGTGAGGGGCGCGACGACGGGCACCTGCGGCCCCTCCTGCAGCGCGCCCTGGCCGAAGCGCGCGAAGTCGCTCTGGCCGCCGAGGACGACGACGGGCGAGTCCGCGGCGCGCGCGTTCGCGATGCCGGTGACGCCGTTCATGACGCCGGGCCCGGCCGTGACGGCGGCGAAGCCGGGGTCGCGCGTCACGCGGGCCATGCCGTCGGCGGCCATCACGGCGGCCTGCTCGTGGCGCACGTCCACGACGCGGATGCCTTCGTCGAGGCAGCCGTCGTAGATGTTCATGATGTGCCCGCCGCAGAGCGTGAAGATCGTGTCCACGCCCTCGCGCTTGAGCGCGCGCGCGACGAGGCGGCCGCCGTGGTACGCTGCCATCGGCGAGCGACCGGCTGGCAGGGGCTTATTGGTTTTCGTGCGAGAACTCCCTTTCACGAGGCCGCCCGCGCAAGGGGCATGTCCAGGGTGGTCGTCATCACGGGCGCGTCGAGCGGCATCGGCCGCGCGTGCGCGCGTCTCTTCGCGGAGCGCGGGGACGCGGTCGTGCTGGCCGCGCGCCGACGCGACGCGCTCGAGGAGGCGGCGCAGGCATGCGGGCCGGAGGCGCGCACGCTCGTCGTGCCCTGCGACGTCGCCGACGCTGACGCGGTGGAGGAGCTCACGCAGCACGCGCTCGCCGCGTTCGGACGCATCGACGTGTGGGTGCACGCGGCGGCGGTCGGGGCGCTTGGCCACTTCTGGGACATCCCGTCGCGCGTCTTCGCGCGGATGATCGAGGTGAACCTCGCCGGCTCCGTGTACGTGGCCAAGAGCGCCGTGCGCACGTTCCAGCGGCAGGGCGCGGGGACGCTCGTGCTCGTGTCGTCGACGGACGCCGCGGCTCCCATCCCGGACCTCAACGTGTACGACGCGACGAAGGCGGGGGTGGCGCAGCTTGTCGCGTCGCTGCGCGCGGACCTCGAGAAGGCCGGGTGGAGCGACATCCACGTCGTCGACGTGCGCCCGCCGCCCACGGACACGCCGTTCTACACGCACGCGGCGAACTACCGCGGCCTGGAGGCGCACGCGCCCGTGCCGCGCTACGCGCCGGAGACGGTCGCGGAGGCCATCGTGGACGTCGCGGACGACCCGAAGGCGCTCGTGAGCGTCGGGCTCGCGTCGAAGCTCCAGCGCGTCGCGGCCCACGCGGCGCCGAGGCTCTACGAGAAGGTCATCGGGACGCCCAGCGAGATGCTTTTCACCGACACGCCGCGCCCCATCGGCGATGGCAACGTCTTCGAGCCGATGCCCGCCGGGCGCGGCGAACGACAGAGCGAGGTGCAACGATGAAGGCCGTTCGGTTCCACAAGCCCAAGGACGTGCGCGTCGACGAGGTCGACGACCCCAAGATCGAGCATGAGCGCGACATCGTGCTGCGCGTGACCTCCACCGCCATCTGCGGCTCGGACCTCCACATCTACAACGGTCTCGTGCCGCAGCTTCGCGAGATGACGCTCGGCCACGAGTTCATGGGCGTGGTCGAGGAGGTGGGGCCCGCCATCACGAACCTCAAGGAGGGCGACCGCGTCATCGTGCCCTTCCCGATGGCCGACGGCACGTGCTGGTACTGCCGCCACGGGCTGCCGACCGCCTGCGAGAACTCGAACCACCTCCACGGCCCCGAGGGGAACGTCGTGAAGGGCAAGGGGGGCGGCATCTTCGGCTACACCGACCTCTACGGTGGAAAGGACGGCGGACAGGCGGAGAAGGTGCGCGTCCCCTTCGCCGACTACGGGCCGCGCAAGGTCCCCGCCGGGCTCACCGACGAGCAGGTCCTCTTCCTCACCGACGTCATGCCGACGGCGTGGCAGGCGGCGCAGTGGGGCGAGATCCAGGAGGGCGACACCGTCGCCGTCTTCGGCTGCGGCCCCATCGGGCTCATCGCGCAGCGCGCGGCGAAGTTCATGGGCGCCGGGAAGGTCATCGGCGTCGACATCCAAGATTACCGCCTCGACATGGCGCGCCGCCTGATGGGCTCCATCACCGTGAACGCGGACGAGATGGAGCCGGACGAGTTCATCCGCCAGGAGACGGAGGGGCGCGGCGCGGACGTCGTCATCGACGCCGTGGGCATGGAGGCCGACCGCAACATCCTGCAGAAGGCCGCGGCCGTCATGCACCTCCAGCGCGGCTCGATGGAGGTCCTGCGCCACTGCTTCGGCAGCGCCCGGCGCGGCGGGCGCGTGAGCGTCGTCGGCGTGTACGCGCTGCCCTACGACAACTTCCCCATCGGCCAGTTCTTCGACAAGGGCCTCAGCATGCGCGGCGGCCAGGCGAACGTCCACGAGGTCGTCGACGAGCTCCTGGGTCTGGTGGAGCAGGGCAAGTTCCGCGCGGACGATATCATCACGCACACGATGAAGCTCGACGAGGCCCCCTACGCGTACGACATCTTCAACCGGAAGGAGGACGGCTGCGTCAAGGTCGTGCTCAAGCCGTAGGCCCGCGCCGCGGCGCCACCGCCGCCCGCGAAACGCTTAGGACGCGGGCGCCGCTCGACGCCGCGTGGCCGTGCACGCAGGCGACGCGAAGGGGCTCACGTTCGAGTGCAAGCCCGGATGCGGCTTCTGCTGCACGGCGAGCCCGCTCGTGGCGCCGCACGAGAAGGCGCGCCTCCCGATGGCGGTCCGCGCGCCCGACGGGAACCTCCGCATCCCGCTCGCCGACGTCCACTGCTCCGCGCTCGCCGGCGACCGGCGCTGCGGCATCTACGACGCGCGCCCCGCCGTGTGCCACCTCTACCCGTACGCCGTCCACGCCGGACGCCGCGTGCAGGTGACGGTGTCGCTCGCGTGCCCCGGCATCGGCGTCGCGCCGCCGCACGGCGCCGACTCGGACGGCACGCTCGCGCACCCGTTCGGAGTCGCCAACGCGATGGAGGTGCAGGCGCAGCAGGCGGCGGAGCTCGCGCTCGCGCAGCCGGGCGCGCAGGAGGAGGCGGCGCGCGCGAAGGCGACGTTCGCCGAGTTCGACCGTCGCATGAAGGAGTGGCAGGTGGCGGCGCCGCCCGACAAGCTGCGCGCGGCGTTCCTGCCGCACGTCGCGACGCTCGCGATGCCCGCCGCGCTCCCCGCCTTCTTCGCCGGCATCGCGGAGGGTGACCTCGTGCTCCAGGGGGACGCGGCGCGCGCCGTCGGGTCCCTCTTCGAGACGGAGGCGGAGGCCGACCTCCACGACCTCTTCGTCGAGGGCGCGAAGGACGCGCTCGACGAGCCCGACACGGTCATCTGGGTCGAGCCGGACCTCTCGTGGACGACGGCGCGAGCGGAGGGGGAGCGCGTGAAGCTCACGCGCATCGCCAACGGCGCGCGCTCGTCGCGCACGCACGCCTTGGACGCGCTGCCGGCGGACTGGGAGCCGGCGGCGAGCGAGGTCGTGGCCGCGTACCTCGCGCGCCTGCTCCACCGCGACCACGCGGAGGGCGCGGCGGCGTGGCTCGTCGACGCCTCCGGCTACCAGGCGACGCCCGCCGCGGCGTACGCGCGCGTGCTCGGCGAGGCGTCGCTCCAGGTCGCGCTGCGCGCGGCGCTGCTGGCGGCCGACGAGGGGCGCGAGAGCGTCGACGCGACGCACGCGCACCGCGGCGTCATGGCCTACGAGACCGCCTTCCACTCCCTGCCGACGCTGGGGGCGATCCTCTGAGCGCGAAGCGGGAGGAGGAGCGGACGCGGTCGGAACCCGGCGCGGTGCCTGACGTGCAGCTGCGCCTCCTTGCGAGCGGCATCCTCTACCGCGCCTGCCTCCGCGCGATGGCGGCGGCGCACGCGCCTTCGCCGGAGGAGAAGATGGCGCTCCACGCGCGCGTCGAGGAGGCGGCGTGGGCGCTGCCCGAGGGGGCGCTTCGCGAGCTCGAGGAGCGCGACGTGGACGACGGGCCGCCCGACACGCAGATGTGGCGCGAGCTCGTGCAGCGCCTGGTGAAGCCGTGAAGCGCGTCGTCACGCTCCTCCTCATCGCGCTCGTCCTCCCCGGGTGCTCCTCTCCCGAGGCGCCCGCCCCCTCGCACTACGTCGAGGCCGTCATCGCCACCGCCGACTTCACCCCGCCCATCGACATCGAGAAGGTGAACGCCACCGCGCGCGAGCTGGGCTGGCGCAACCTCACCGCGAACATCATCGCCGACGGGTTCAGCCTCGTCTTCCTCACCGACGAGGGGGAGGAGGTGCGCGTCGTGAGCCACGTCTCCCGCCCCACGTGGACCTTCACGCGCATCTACCCGGTCGGCCGCGACGCGGGCCGCTACGCCACGTCGCAGGAGGCCGTCGCCGCCTCCGACGCGCTCTGGCCGACGCTCGAGCCGCGCTTCCTCGTGCTCGTGGAGGAGTGGGAGGCGGCGGGCGGGTGGACGCGGGAGCGCGTCCGCCACGCGTGCTACTGCGCCGAGGCGTGAGAAGCGTCAAGTCCCCGCAGGGCCTCGCGCGCTCCCATGGAAGTCTCCGGCGGCTACAAGCTGAAGACGGGCGAGCGCGCGCCCCCCTTCGACCTCCCGAACGTCGACGGCCGCCGCGTCTCGCTCGACTCCTTCGCGGGAAGCAAGGCGCTCGTCGTCGCGTTCTGGTGCAACCACTGCCCCTACGTGCGCGCGTACGAGAAGCGCTTCGTCGCGTGGGCCGACGAGGCTCGCACGCGCGGCGTCGGCGTCGTCGCCATCAACTCGAACGACGAGACGAACTACCCGGAGGACTCGTTCGAGAACATGGTGGTGCGCGCGCGCGAGCAGGGGTACAACTTCCCCTACCTGCGCGACGCGGACCAGACGGTGGCCAACGCGTACGGCGCGCAGTGCACGCCGCACTTCCTCGTCTTCGACGGGACCTTCCACCTCGTCTACCAGGGGCGCTTCGACGACAACAAGGACCGCCCCGAGGACGTCAAGGAGCGCTACCTGCCCGACGTCGTGGACGCGCTCCTCGCCGGCAGGAAGCCCTCGCGCGACATGACGTGGGCCATCGGCTGCAGCGTCAAGTGGACGCGGGCGTGAGCATGCGCGCGCGCCCCCTCCTCCTCGCGGCGCTCCTCCTTGCGCCGCTCGCCGCCGCCGACCACACGTTCTCGCATCGCGCGTACGTCGTGGGGAGGGTGCTCGACGTCGAGGGCAAGCCGGCGCCGGGGCTCGCGGTGAACGTCACGTTCGAGGGCGCGCGCGCGACGGGGCGCTGCTTCGACAGCCGCGAGGAGCGGACGGGGCCGATGGGCGACTACGAGGTGTGCCGCCACGTGCACGAGATCGCGCCGAACGCGACCGTCACCGTACGCGTCGGGGGCGCCGAGCGCACCGTCCCCGTGGACCACGAGCTGCGCCACGCCGTCGCGAGCCTGCAGCTGCCGGAGCCGTCGCCGCACGTGGACGTGAACGGGGAGCGCGCGTTCGCTCGGAGCTTCGTCGTCACCGGGCGCGCCTTCGAGCTTCTCCCGCGCACGACGACGGAGGAGGGCATCCCCGTCGATGCCCGGCCGATGGGCGGCGAGGTGAACGTGACGCTGCGGGCGGGCGGCGAGGTGCGCGCCCAGGCGAGCGCGAAGACGGACGAGCACGGCCGCTACGTGGCGGAGCTCGCCGTCGGAGAGCTGCCGCCCGGCGCGGTGGTGCGCGCGGCGCTCGGCCGCGACGGCGCGGAGGAGCTCGCTTCGTCGCTCTACCGCCGGGCGGACGTGAACGTCCTGCGCGACTCGCGGCTCGCGTTCGGGCCGGGCGCCGACGCGCCAGGGACCGCGACGCCCGCCGGGGCGTGGACGGGTCTCGTCGCGCTGGCGGCGGTGGCGCTGGCGCTGGGGCGGGGAAGGGTCCGGCGCTGACAAGGCGGCGCCGGTCGGGAGAACACGCTGGGCCGTTCAGGACGGAATGGAAAAGGTGGGGCGCGGGCGCGCCCCGAACGCCGAGCGCGCGCCTACTTGCGCTTGCCCTTGGCCTTCTTGGCCTTGCCCGACTTCTTCGCGGCCTTGCCGCCCTTCTTGGCGGTCTTCTTGGCCGTCTTGGCGGTCTTCTTCGCGGTCTTCTTCGCCGCCTTCGCCTTCTTCGGCGCCTTCTTCTTCGCGGGCGCCGCCTTGCGGGCCTTCTTCGTCGTCTTCTTCGTGGCGGCCTCGCGGCGGGCCTTGGCGCGCGCCTTGCGCTCCTCCATCATCTGCTTGCGCTTCTGCTCGCGCTTGGCCTTGCGCTCCGCGGCGCGCTTCTTGGCCTCGGCGCGCATCTCGCGCCACTTGCTGCCGCCCTTGCGGCGCAGGATGGGCAGGCCCGTGCGGGTCGTCGTGGCGACCTCGTAGCCGGTCGGGAGCTCCGCGGGGGCGCCGCTCTTGGGCTTGCCCTTCGCGAAGAAGTAGATCGTCTGCTGGCGGCCGCCCTTCAGGGTGACAGTGCGGCTATAGAGCGTGTATCCGTCTTTGGTGAACGGCATGGGATGGACTCCCTGGAGAGTCACGCGTGGCATGATAGCATAAGCTTACCTTTTTATTTCGGCCGCGGGCGCGCCTGGGGAAAAAAGACCGGTCAACAGCGCCCGGACATGTCCATTTCCCCCTGGGGACTTCGACGCTCGTGCGACGGGCGCAGCACGCGGGGGTCGCTTCCGGTGGAACCTCTCGTGGGGAGGCCGCTTCGGCGCGCGCCGAAGCCCGGCGGCCAACGGTGGGATTTTCCACCTCGGCGGCCTCGCGCGGCGCGTGTCGGACGGTTTCGAGCTCATCACGCGGCGCCTTTGCCTCATCAAGGACACGGGGCACGCCGGCGTCCTCTGGGGCGGCAACATGATGGCGTGGGTCGACGAGGCGGGCGCCATCTACGCCGGGCGCCAGGTGAAGAACCGCTACATGGTCACGAAGGCGTTCACCGAGATCGACTTCCAGTCGCGCGTCGTGCCCGGCGACATGGTGAGCTTCTACGGCCGCATCGCCCGCACCGGGCGCACCTCCCTCTCCATCGACCTCCGCGTCACCGCCACGCACCCCTCCGAGGACGACGAGCGCGAGGTGCTGCGCGTCACCGGCGTGTTCGTGGCGATCGACGACGCGGGGGCGCCGGAGGCGCTGCGCGTCGTCGAGAGGACGCGCGAGGGGTAGCGGCGCGAGGCGGGACGCGTCCGGATCGACGACGCGGGAGCGCCGCCGGGTCGTCGCGCTATCGACGAAGCGGGCGAAAAGCATCCCTCCCCCGCCGTCCGAAGCGTTCCCGATGCGCTGGCTCGTCCGCCTCGCGGCCTTCCAAGGCGCCTTCTTCGCCCTCACGGGGCTGTGGGCGCTCGTGCACCTCCCGAGCTTCGAGGCCGTCACGGGGCCGAAGA
>DASRYU010000239.1:0-2319 GCA_035687045.1 Thermoplasmatota archaeon
GCTGTCGGCCGCGCTCGCCCAAGGCTACTACGACGAGCCGAAGCGCTGCGGCGTGCGCGAGCTCGGCGAGGCGCTCGGCGTCTCGAAGAGCGTCGTCGCGCGCCACCCGAGCCCGACGCGCCGGAGGCGGCGGTGATAGCAGCAGCGCGGGTCTAGCTCACCATGCGCTCGAGCGCGCGCCGCTCGAGCTCGCGGAGGCGGCGCGCGACGACGCTCTTCGAGACGCCGAGCGCCTCGCCGAGCTCGCGCACGCCGCAGCGCTTCGGCTCGTCGTAGTAGCCTTGGGCGAGCGCGGCCGACAGCAGCGCCTCCTCCTCGGGGTCCACGCTTCGCGGAGCATCGTCGATCTCCCAGCCGGGCTTGAACGGGCCGGCCCGCAGGGGGCGCACGCGGAAGCGGGAGCCGAAGGCGGCCTGCACGGCGGCGAGGAACTCGCTGAGGCCGCGCCCGGCCGGCGAGGCGGCCTTGTACGCGATGACGCCGTTCTCCACGCGACCGAAAAGGAGCCCGCCGGAGCCCACGGTGTCGAGAAGCGCGTACTCGAGGCTCACGCCCTCCGTGCGGGCGTCGCCGGGGCGGCGCGAGGTCATGAGGAAGCGCAGGTGCTTCTCCTCGTCCACGAGCACGTCCGCGTGGAGGATGCACGGCTGCGCCCCCGAGAGCACGACGTCCCTCACGCGCGCCACGCTCGGCGCGGGGCCGGAGAGGTCGAAGAGAACGGTGATCGCTTCTTGTGATAGCATGAGCGCCTGCATCCTGCAGCGCGCGGCACGCTCGCTCATGAGCGCCACGTACAGGGGCGTCGCGGCGCGGCCTTCCGCCAGCTCGAACAGCACCTCTCGATAGATCGTCGGGACCCCCACAGAGCCTGCCGTCGCGTCGCCCGATGTCGACACGGTCGGCGGACGAGCACCCGTGGTGGTTAGGATAACGCTTCCCTCGCGCCAACCTGAAGGGTCGTGCCAAGGCTTGTCACGGACGTTCCGCGGCGCGCGGTTCGACAGGTCGCGACGCAGCGCCCGTGGCGGCGCGGCTGCAGCGCTCCACCGGATGCAGTGGCCGCTCCGCAGATGTGGTCAGCGTCGGCGGCCGTCGGAAGTTTCCGACGCGCTCAGGCGCCTTCGACGGCCGCGACGGCCTCGGGCGTGATCTTGAGCGTCGCCTGGACGAGAAGCATGTACTTGATGTCCGCGCCGACGACGCCGCGCACGATGATATCATACTCGCCCGGCTCCTGCTGCGTGACGTTGAACTCGAACGGCGCCGCGGGCGCGCGCGTCTCCGACGTGAAGACGACCGTGCCGTCCGCCTTGCGAAGCTCGAGGTCCAGATCGAAGACCCCCTGCGTCGAGGTGTCGTTCCACAGGAGGAAGATGAGCGTGTTGCCGGGGTAGTCCAGGCGGTAGCGGTGCCGCGTCGAGTCCACGTTCGTGTCCGGCACCGTCGGGCCCACGAGCCACGCCTTCTCGCTCACGCCGTTCCCGGCCGTCCCCGCGACGATGGTGCCGTTGAACACCTGCTCGAAGCGCGAGCTGGGAATGCTCCGCGAGACGTCGATCGTCACGTTCGACACCGCCTCGCCACCCTTCGGATCGCGCACGCGGACCTTTACGTCGTACTTTCCCGGCGCGTCGAAGCTCACGGGCACGCGGTTCGTCTTGCCTTCGATGGCCGTCTCCGCCGCCGCGTCCGCCGCCTTGTAGCTCCAGAAGTAGGTGAGCGGGTCCCGGTCGGCGTCGGAGCCCGTCGCCGTGAGGTTGATGACGCGACCCACCTCGATCCACGTCCGCTGCGCGCGCGCCGTCACCGTCGGCGCCTTGTTCTGGCCGTTGCCAAGCGTCACCTCGCGCGACGCGATCCCCTGCGTGCCGTCCTCCGCCGTCGCGATGAGCGTCACGCGCATCACGCCGTTCGTGAAGCCGTACTTGTGCTCCGACTCCTCGCCGTAGGTCAGGACGCCGTCGCCCCAATCCCACGTCACGTTGTACTTCTCGCCGAGGCCGCGCGCGTCCACCTTGAACACCGTGTTCGCGTCGCCCTTCTCGGGCGTGATATCGAACTGCGGGTCATCGAGCGTGGCCTGGTTCAGGCCGATGCGGCTCCCGAACCCGCTGCCCGTGCAACCAGCGAGGGCGAGGGCGGCGGTCAGGGCGAAGGCGAAGCCTGCGCGGAGCACGGGACGTTGACCGAGCAGCGGTGGGCTTGAGCATTGTGGTGGGGGCGTTGAGCGCGTCCGGGGGGCACCCCACGGACCGCGTAGGTACACCTGTAGGTGCGACTCACGTAGGTACACCTGTAGGTGCGGCCCATGTAGGTACA
>DASRYU010000240.1:0-6702 GCA_035687045.1 Thermoplasmatota archaeon
GCGCGTACCACACGCCGGCGGCGGCCGCGGCGGCCGCGCTGCCGAGCGAGGCGATGAGGTCGGCGCGGCCGACGACGCGCGCGCGGCGCTCGAGCGGCGTCGCGTCCGCCTCGGGCCTCTTCCTCGTGGGCCTCGGCTGGAGCTTCGCCTACGTCGGCGCGAGCGTCCTTCTCGCGGACGCGACGCCGCTCGAGCGCCGCGCGCGCGTCGTCGGCCGCGCCGACCTCATCGCCTCGCTCGGCAGCGCGGCCGCCGCGGCCGCCGCCGGCGTGTGGTACGCGCGCGAGGGGCTGCCGGGGCTCGGCCTCGCGGGCGCCGCGCTCCTCGTCCTCCCGTTCGTCGTGGTGGCCCTGCGCGCGCGGCCCCGCGCCGCCGCGGCGACGTAGGCCTCACGCGCCCGGCGTCGTGTCCGTGACGGCGACGCCGTGGTCGTACACGAGGGAGCCGCCGTACCACGCCGTCACGAGCACGAGCAGCGTCGCGGCCGCGAGCGCCACGGCGAGCGCCCAGCGCCACGCGGGCTTCACCGCGACGTCCGCGCGGCGCCACCACGCGATGGCGGCCGTGATGGCGACGGTGAGCGCGGTGACGACGCCGAGAAGCTCGTGCGTCTCGAGCACGTCGAACGCGGCGTTCCCCTCCAGGTGGGGCTTCACGGCGAAGTAGTCTCGGAAGCCCGTGCCCATCGCGAGGAGCGAGAGGAGCGCCGCCGCCGTCATGAGCGCGTACGCGGCGGGGCGCGTCCACGCCGTGCGGCGCCACGCGTACCAGAGCGCGAAAGCGGCGGAGGCCGGGATGAGCGTGATCGCGAAGTGCACGAAGAGCGGGTGCACGACGGGCGGCATGCCGGGAAGCGCCATGGGGCGGCGAACGCAGGCTTGAGGGAAAAAAGGGTCCGGCTCCTCCGCGCCGACTCGCCTGCGCCCACCGTCGCGCTTTTGCTTCGCGCGCGCCGTAGAGGTACCATGGATGCCGCCCCGCCGGATCGGACCTCGGATGGCTGGTCGAGCGTGGCCCGCGCGTACGACGAGGTCGTCACGCCGCGCTTCGCGCCGTTCTCCGAAGCCGCCCTGGAAGCCACGAAGCTCGCGCCGGGGGAGCGCGCGCTCGACGTCGCCTCCGGCCCCGGCGCGCTCGCCCTCGCCGCGGCGCGAGCGGGCGCGCGCGTCGTCGCCACCGATTTCGCGCCCGCGATGGTGGAGCGGCTGCGCGAGCGCGCGGACCGAGAAAAGCTCGAGGTGGACGCGCGCGAGATGGACGGGCACGCGCTGCGCTTCGACGACGCCTCCTTCGACGCCGCCTACTGCGTCTTCGGCCTCATGTTCTTCCACGACCGCGTCGGCGCGCTCCGCGAGATGCGGCGCGTGCTGCGGCCGGGCGGCCGCGTGGGCATCGTCACCTGGTCGACGCCCGAGCGCAGCGGCTTCTTCGGCCTGTTCGCGCAGGCGTTCGAGCGCGCGCTGCCGGACCTCCCGCCCGCCGCGGAGCCGCCGACGCCCTTCAGCATGGGCGACCCGGAGCTCGTGGAGCGCGTGCTGCGCGAGGCCGGCTTCGCCTCGGTGAAGGCTCGCCGCGTCGTTCGCGAGATGGACCTCGGGAGCGCGCAGCGTGCGTGGGCGGACTTCACGACGACGAATCCCGTCGTCCCGGCGATGCTCGCGCACGTGGGCGAGGAGAACGTGCCCCGGCTGCGGCGCGCGCTGGAGGACGTGTTCCGCGAGCGCGAGCGCGGCGGCACCGTGCGCGTGGATGCCGAGGCGGTCCTCGCGACGGCGCAGCGCTAAGGCATGTGCGTCGCTGCTTTTCGCTCTGCGCCGTTCACGCCGTCTTGACGTTGCGGAAGCCAGCGTCCGCCGACTCGGTGGGCGTGCCCTTGCCGCCGCGGTCGAGCCACATCTTGTAGCGGTCGAAGAGGAACTCCGTGTCCTTCGGGCCGGGGCACGCCTCGGGGTGGTACTGGGAGCTTAGCACCGGGAGCTTGCGGTGGCGCAGCCCCTCGACGGTGCCGTCGTTCGCGTTGACCTCGGTGATGACGACGTCCTCGGGGCAGCTCGCGGGATCGACGGCGAAGCCGTGGTTCTGGCTCGTGATGTAGACGCGGCCCGTCTCGAGGTTCTTCACGGGCTGGTTGGCGCCGCGGTGGCCGAACTTGAGCTTGTACGTCTTGAGGCCGTAGGCGAGCGCGAGGAGCTGGTGGCCCAGGCAGATGCCCTGCGTGGGGTACTTCTCCATCACGTCGCGGAGCATCGGCACCGTGTGGCGCACGATGTCCGGATGCGCCGGGTCGCCGGGGCCGTTCGACATGAAGATGCCATCCGGCCGGAGCGCCTCGACCTCGCTCGAGGTGGCGTTCCACGGCACCTTGACGACGGTGCCGAAGCGCGCCTGGAGGTTGCGCACGATGTTCTCCTTCACGCCCGTGTCGATGAGCGCGACGGTGCCTTCGCCGCGCCCCTTGAGCGGCGTCATCTGCTTCACGGAGACGTCCGCGACGAGGTTCTCCTTGTCGGGGAAAGGCATCGACTCGACCTTGCGGAGGATCTCGTCGGTCGAGAGCGAGTCCTCGGTCGTGATGCAGGCGCGCAGGACGCCGCGGCTGCGCGTCTTGATGGTGAGCGCGCGCGTGTCGATCCCCTCGATGCCGGGGATGTCGTGCTCGACGAGGAACTCGTGGAGGTTCTTCACCGACGCGCGGTGCGAGGGGCGGCGGGCCCATTCGCGCACGACGAGGCCCCACGTCCAGATGCGGTCCGACTCGTTGGCCTCCGGCATGATGCCGTAGTTGCCCACCAGAGGGTACGTGAGCATCAGGATCTGGCCGTGATAGCTCGGGTCGGTCAGCGCCTCCTGATAGCCCGTCATGCCCGTGTTGAACACGAGCTCGCCGAAGCGCGTCGTGCGGGCGCCAAAGCCCGCGCCTTCCACGACCGTGCCGTCCTCGAGGACCAGACGCGCCTTCTGCATCGCAGGGGACCCTGCGCCCATCATGGGGTCCGATACTTGAGTGTTCCTCCCGGCCGAAGGGGCGCTTCCGGTGCGTCCGACCGAGAAACGGCGCGTCCCGACGCGGGTGACCGGGAACGGTCAGCGGACGGCGGTGTAGCCCGCGGGCGCGGGATCGCCGTAGAAGACGCTCACGTAGAGCGTGAAGCGGAAGTCGGTCGCGGCGCCCACGCCCAGGAAGTCGGTGCCTCCCGGGTTGTGCGCGTGCCCCTTCACGAACGCGCGGGCGCGGATGACCTCGCCCCCTTCGGGCTTGGGCATGTCGTCGAGCGTCGCGCTCGGGTGCTGCGCGCCGGGGACGAGCTCCACGCGCAGCGGCGAGCCGCCGGCGACGCGGGCGTACTTGGCGGCGTGCCCGTCGACGGGCGCCTCGGCGGGCTCGAGGGCAAGCGTCATCCCGTCCGCGGTGGGCGGCGTGGGCTCCGTCCACGTCATCTCCACGACGAGCGCGCTCCAGTTGACGTCGAGCGGGAAGTCGATGACGTTGCGCTCCGTCGTGGTGTTCGAGACGGGGTCGGAGACGCCGAGCGTCCGCGTGACGTTCTCGACGACGATGAGGCAGTCGCCGGGGATGATGAGGTAGATGGCGGTGCAGTCGAAGTGGCCGTCGAACACGTAGACGTCCGTGTGCGCGTCGAAGCCCACCTTGTGCGCGTGCTGGCCGCCGTCCTCCGCCGCGAGGACCACCTCGGCGGTCGTCTCGCCGCCGGGGACGATGCTCACCTGCTGCTGCGCCGTGCGGTGCGCGGTCTTTGTCGCGACGAGCGTGTGCGTGCCGGCGGGGAGCGCCTCGAAGCGCGCGAGGCCGCTCGCGTCGGTGACGCGGCTCTCGTTCCCGACGCGGAGCGTCACGCCCGCGAGCGGCGTGCGGTCGGCGAAGACGGCCAGCACGCGCAGCGAGCCGTTGCGCGGCGCCTCCGGCGTCGGCGCGTCGGGCGCGTCGGCCGGCGAGGCCTCCCCGGCGGGCGCCACGCGCTCCGCGCTCGGCCTGACGCAGCCGGCGAGGAGCGCGACGAGGACGAGCGCGAGGGCGACCTTCCTCATGCGCACCCGCCCTCGGCGCGGAGGTAGATGAGGCTGACGTGGACGCCGCTTCCGCGCGCGAGCTCCCCGTCGTAGCAGTCCACGTCGCGCATGTGGTAGACGTCGCCGGGGACGCGTCCGATGCGCTGCCCCTGCGCGTTGGTGGGGACGTTGCTGCGCCCCTCCGCGTCGCGCCACCAGAGGGAGGCGTCGCAGACCCAGCCGCGGTGGATGCCGCTCGTCTTGCCTTCGCAGTGCTCCGCGCCGTAGACGCGCTCGTTCCACGACGGGGGCGTGAAGCGGCTGGCGTCCGGGCCGAGCGCGACGTAGTACGTGAAGTGCAGGGCGGGCGTGGGCTCGAGGTCGTCGCGGTTGAGGAGCTGCGCGTCCTGCTCGCTCTGCATCGTCGCGCTCCAGATGGGCCCGTCGCCGCCGCGGCCGAAGGGCGGAGGTCCGCCGTGGTCGAGAAGCATCGTGCCGCCGTCGCTCGAGAACGTCGGACCCGTCGCGGGGTCGAGGTTCGGGTGGAGGCCGCGGTGGCCGTCGAAGAAGGTGAAGGTGAGGCTCGTGCGGTCCTTGCGCGCCTCCAGGATGGGGCGCGCGTCGCTTTCGACGTGGCCGCCCAGGTAGGCGCGCGCGAGCGCCGACTCGGTGCCGTCGTCGCAGTCGCCCGCCGGGCCGTCGGCCGCGTGCTCGAGGGTGCGCCACCAGGACGCGGTGGGGTCGAGGAGGCCAGGGGAGAGCGCGGGGACGCGCGCGTACGTCCCGTCCTCGTCGGTGAGCGGCCGGCGCAGGACGCCCGGTGTCGCGGGGTCGCGGTCCTCGTCGACGAACCCGACGCCGGTGACGGCGTAGGCGATGACCAGGGGGAAGCGCTCCGCGTGGAGCTGGCCCGTCGGGTCCACGAGCGCGAGCTCCCGATACCCGTGCGGGTCGTTCGCCTCGGCGAGGGGCGCCGCGGAGCAGTCCCAGGCGCGGGCGCTCGCGTGCTCCGTGTCGCCCTGCAGGAGGCCGGGGCGGCCGTTCGCGCCAAAGAGCGTCACCGGGAAGCGCTGGTTGAGAGGGCTCGACGACTCCTCGGGGCTCGTGCCGTTCTCGAAGCGGAGGCCGAGCGAGCCGTCCTTGTCGGCTTCGTTGACCGCGCGGACGACCCCGCGGCGGCTCTGGCAGTCGGACCAGGCGATGAGGCCGCCCGTGGAGCCTGTCGTGCCGTCGGGGAGCGGTGCCAGGATGCACTCCGCGCGCGGGACCTGCCCCGGGTGGCCGACGTCGCCCCACACGTAGGTGCCGTTCACGTAGTGCACGCGCTCGTTCGGGGCCCACGCATCGACGCCGCACGACTGGCGCGCGCTCGCGGAGCTCTCGTACTCGCACGGGTCCACCATGCCGATGGAGAGAAGCTCGTTCACCCAGCGCCCGTCGTTGTGCACGGGGCCGCTCGCGTCGGGCATGGCGGGGCAGAGCGACTCGTCGAGGAGGAGGGAGGCGGCGTAGTCGGTGACGGCGCTCTCGGCGAGGCCGATGTAGCCGTCGCGGTTGCAGTCGTTCCACACGCCCAGGATGGCGCGGTGGTGGAGCGCCGGCGCGGGCAGGACGCGGCTCCCGAGGAGCCCCACGTTGGGGTTGTGCGACGTCTGCGGCGCGGCGACGAACGCCTGGAAGTAGACGTTCTGCCCCGGGCGCGCGTCGGGGTACATCAGGCTGGGCTCGTCCCACGGCGTGTCCGGCTCGAGCCCGCCCGCCGCGCGCCACGCGGCGCCCGCGCCCGGGAGCGCGAGAAGCAGCGCGAGCGCGAGGGCGAGCCGTGCCATCGTTCGCCGACCCCCGGTCCCCTCCAAAGCGTTTTTGGTGATACTATACCGCGGCGAGCCCGGGGAGCGCCTGTGTCAACCCGGTGACGACGAACTGCACGGCGAGCGCCGCGAGGATGAGGCCCATGATGCGGGTGAAGACCATGAGGCCGCTGCGCCCCATGAAGCCGAAGAGGCGGTCCCCCGCGAAGAGGAGGAAGAACGCGGCGACGAACACGAGGACGACGGCGCCGTAGATGACCATCCGGTCGACCGGCTCCGTGTGCGTCGCCATGAGGATCATCACCGTCGTGATGGCGCCCGGGCCCGTGAGGAGGGGCACGCCCAGCGGCGTGATGCCGACGTTCGCGCGCTCGAGCGCGTCGGTGATCTCCTGCTCGTTGGAGTCGGAGCGCGGCCGCTCGCCGTGGAGCATGTCGAAGGCGACCTTGAAGATCAGGATGCCGCCGGCGATGCGGAATGCGGGGATGGTGATGCTGAACACGTCGAAGATGCGCTCCCCCACGAGGCCGAACGTGAGAAGCACGCCCGCGCCCACGAGGACGGCCTTCGTGATGACCTGGCGTCGCTCGCGCGGCGAGTAGCCCGCGGTGAGCGCGACGAAGGTGGGGATGGTCCCGACCGGGTTGACGATCGCGAAGATGCTCACGAGCACCGCGACGAACGTCGACGCGTCCACGAAACGCGCGACCCGCGCCACCTTCTTGAACGTATCGTCGCGTCCGCGGCGGATGCGCCGGCCGCGGGCGAGGACGACGGCGCGCCGACGCCGACGCCGACGCCGACGCCGACGCCGAGGCAGGGGCCGACGCCGACGCCGACGCCGAGGCAGGCCGAGGCGCGAGGCCGAGGCCGAGGCCGACGG
>DASRYU010000241.1:0-12323 GCA_035687045.1 Thermoplasmatota archaeon
TTGGAGTGGTATTCGAAGCTGCCGTAGACGCGGGAGTCGCTCGCGCGGCGCTCCTCGGCGCGCGCCTGCGACTCGGTCGAGGCCTCGGCGCGGGCGCTGACGCTCACGCGGTGCTCTCCGGCGGGGACCTTCGCGAGAAGCATCGTGCGGCCGCTCTCGAGCCAGACGCGCGCGGGGATGCGCTCGCCGTCGAGGAAGACGGCGACGTCCTCGGCGGCGCGGGCGGGGAGCGTCTCGTACGCGAGGTCGTAGGCGAGCACGCCGGAGGCGGCGGCGCGGACGGTCGTGGTGACGCCCTGGCCGTTGGCGGCGGCGCTGCGGGCGCTCGCGCGCGCGGCGTCGATCTGGCTCGTGCGCACGTCGCTGCCGCCGAACTCGGTGACGTAGTGGGAGAGGAGCTCACCCGATGCGTACGCGTCGACGAGGGCGCGCTGGTAGCTGGCGTTGCGGGTGGCGGCGGGCTTGCCGATGAAGAGAAGCTCGGAGCCGGCGTGGACGCGGGCGAGCACCTCGCCGGGGCGCACGTCGAGGACCTCGCCGCGGGAGGCGTTGCCCTCCGCGCCGTAGGCGACGATGCTGCCCAGCTCGCCGCGCACGGGGTGGAGAAGCGTGACGATGCCGCCGCGCTGCCCATCCTTGGAGGCGACGACGCCCTCACCGAGCTGGTAGCGCACGAGCGTGGGGGCGGTGGCGGCGACGCGGACGACGCTGTGGAGGTTGTCGTGGAGACTCACGACGGCGTTGGAGCCGCGGAGCGTGACGGCGGAGCTTCCCGCGCCCTGGATCTTCTCGGCCGCGGAGAAGCCTTCGACGAGGATGCCGGAGAAGACCTCCGTCCCGAGCGCCGGGCTGCTGAAGCCCTGGATCGAGCCGGCGGCCTCGTCGATGCGCGTGACGAGGTTCTGCCCGCTCGCGCGCCCCTGCGCGTCGACAAAGATCTCGCCGACGCTGCGAAGCGACGGCGCGGCGGCCGCCGAGGGGGCGACGAGCAGCAGCGCCATCGCGAGCGCGAGAAGGCTGCCGCTGGGGCGGGATCGTTCCATGTGGTCATTCCTCCTGGTCGCCGGGGCCTCGCGGTCCCGGTGTCAAGAGGTGCTTCGTCCCCTGGGCGCCATATACCCCGACGCGCACGGGCATCCACCCGGAGGGCCCCTGGGGGAGCGCGGCCGTACCGCTCCACGTCGCCGCTAGTACGTGCCGCGCGCGCGGAGGTAGCCCACACCGATGATGACGACGAGCGAGAGCGCGCCGAGGCCGGTGATGGCGATCCCGAGGATGCCCGCGCGCTGCGCGATGGGCTCCTCCGCCGCCTGGAAAAGCATCAGCGAGTCGAAGGGGCGGCTCGCGAGGAGGCGGCCGCCGACGAGCAGGCGGTCCGGGTCGTCGCGCGCGTACGAGAGCACGTTCGCGCCGGCGGCGCGGAAGCGCCACACCTCCTCGCCCGTGGCCGCGTCGTACACCCGCACGTCGCCGCGCACGGTGCCCACCGCCACGTGCCGCGCGTCGGGCGACATCGCGACCGCGCCCTGCTCGCCGGCGTCGTCGCGCGGGACGCTGCCCGCGAGGAGGCGCGTCCAGAGCGTCGCGCCGGTGGCGCCGTCGTAGACGTGGAGCGTCGCGCTCGGCGGCGACTCCTCGACCGCGACCACCCGCAGCCCCGCGGCGTCGAGGTCGACGATGCCGACGCGCACGGGCGTCTCCTGCGTCCAGCGCACGCCGCCGTCCTGGCCGACGTCGAGGAACGCGACGTGGCCGCCGCGGTCGCCGCGCAGCGTGCCGGTGCCGCCCACGATCGCGGCGGTGCCGTCGTCGGCGAGGCGGAGGCTGCTCGGGCTGAAGGCGAGCGAGACGTTCGTCACCTCGCGGCCGTCGAGCGCGCGCACGACGATGTCGCCGTTGTCCGCCGCGACGGCGACGAGCCCTTGCGACATGCTGAGCGCGTTGACGCGCGCGCCGTGGTGGAACGTGCGGATGAGGTGCTCGCCCTGGAACACGAGGACGGGGTTGCGCGGCGCCTGGAGCGCGAGCGCCACGACGTCGTCGTCGCCGAACGCCACCGCGACCGGGTTCCCCTCGAGCGGGTGCTGCCAGCGCAGCGAGCCGTCGTCGCCGTAGACGGTGAGGAAGGCGCCGGGGAAGTCCGTCGCCACCACCGCGCCCGAGGGGCCCGCGGCCAGAAGCGCGCGCGTCGCGTTGAGGCGCCCCTCCCAGAGGAGCGCGCCGTCGGCCCCCCGATAGGCGGCGATGCGGGTGACGAGGCCGTCCTCCTTCAGCAGCGCATACGTCGCGGACCCGCTGGGCGCGATGGCCGCGCGGTCCAGCTCCGCCGCCGTGACCTCCCAGACGGGGTCGTGCCCGCGGTCCGTGACGACGAGGACAAGGAGCGCGCCCAGGAGGAGAACGACGATGGCGCCGACGTACCGCCACCGCCGCCGGACGTACGTGGCGAGGGTGAGGCGGCGGCGCGACATGCGCGGGCAGCCGCGCGGGAGGACATAACGTTTATACTCCCACAAGCGGCATCGAACCTGTTGACGTCCGCGGCTCCGACGCTTCTTCTCCCCCTGCCGCGCGCGGAAGCCGAACACCCCGCAGCCTACGAGCGGTACCTTCTGGACTGCTCGGACTACCTGCGCCGGCAGATGATGATCTACGAGCACTGGCCCCAGCGCAAGTACGACGTCCTCGGCTACCGCAACGAGAAGGTCTTCGCCGACATGAACGCCTGATCAGGCGCGAAGACCGGTCCAGCGGCACCCGCGGCAGTGCCAGCGGCTCGGAGCCTGCTCGACCCGGCGCGCCCAGCCGCCGCAGCGCGGGCAGTCCGCGAGGGGGCTCAACAGCGTGTTCGCGTGCATCCATGCCGTCATGGACGGGTGCGGGATGAAGCGTCTCAGGCATGCGTCGAAGGGTCGCCGCGCGTTACTCACGCGCGCGTGACGGCCCGACGCCCGCGCGACAGTTTGGGTCTCATATCAGGAGTCTTTAATACAGGGCGGAGGAAGCGGGTGCGTGATGGTGGACGTCCGTCGCGACGTGGACGAGTTCCTCGCCCGGTGGGTGCGCATGACGGAGCTGCGCGACCCCGAGCGGGCGGCCGACCTGTTCCAGCGCGACCCCGCCCCGCTCGTCACGTTCACCGACGGCCAGCGCGCCGCGGACTGGCTCGACGTGCGCGTCCGGCTGGGCCGCGACCTCCAGCGCGCCATCGTCGAGCGCCTCCAGGTGCACGACGTCGAGGTGCGCGAGCTCACCGAGGACGTCGTCGCGGCCACGTTCGTCTACGACCTCACCGCGCGCGACATGTGGGGCATCTCGGCGACGGTCACGCGCCTGGCGTCGATGACGCTCGTGCGCACGAAGGACGGCTTCCGCATCGCCGCCGCGCACTTCTCCGTCCCGCCGGCGTGAGCCCGCGGGCCTTCCCGAGCGCGCCTTTTTCTACGAGGCCACGGCTCGCCGCCCCGATGACGGAAGAGACGCCCGAGCAGCGGCGCGCCCGCAAGGCCGCGGAGAAGGAGGCCAACGCCAAGAAGCTCGAGGCGGAGCTCGAGGCGCAGTACCTGCGCCCGCTCCCGGAGCGCATGGGGTTCGCGGAGCTCCAGGGGGAGCACACGCGCCTTCGCGCGAAGATCATGGAGTTCCAGGGGATGGTCATCCAGGGCAAGCTCGACGTCAAGCGCGCGCAGGAGTTCGAGCGGCGCATGGTCGAGCAGATCCACCGCATCGAGGAGATGGCGCGCAACATGCAGACGGGCGCGCACGTCCCGCGCCGCGGCGAGTAGGCGCGCCTCAGCAGAGCGGCTTCACGAGCACCGTCTCGCGCAGCGCCGGCGGCCCCTTCAGGTCGAGCGTGAGCACGCCGCCGTAGCTGTTGTCCGCCGTCCGCGCCTCGATGCGCAGCTCGGCCGGGCGCGGCGGGAGCGGCATGGCGAACGCGCCGCTCGCGCCCGAGCGCGCGACGCTCTCGAGGCGCGTGCCGTTCCACGCGACGACGTCGGCCGCGACGGGCGCGCCCGTGGGACCTTTGACGACGCCTTCGAGCGTCCAGCCGCGGGCGGCGTCGCGCTCGACCTCGACCTGCGCGGGCGGGCGGACGGTCGTGACGAAAGGGACGTCCGTCGCGGCGACGAGCGTCGCGTCGGCGGCGCGCGCCTGCGGGAAGCGGAACGTGCCGTTCGCGTCCGCGAGCGCGACGCGGGGGAACGGCGGCGCGTCGAGCGCGAGGAGCGTGCCCGGCGGCGCGCGCCCCTCGATGGCGGCGTCGGGATGGAGGAGGACGGTCATGTTGCCGAGGTCGCCGCGCGCCTGCGCGGGGCCGATGAACGTCGCGTTGGGCGCGTACCCGTCGGCGCGCGCATGGAGAAAGAACGCGACGTCGTCGCTTCGCGGACGCGCGACCTCGAGAGGGCCGAAGGTGCCGTTCGCCTGGGGCGGCTGCCAGCTCGTCCACCCCACGCCCTGGCGCCCGCAGGGAAGCGTCTGCGCGAGGTCGAGCCGCACCGCCGCATGCGCGACGGGCTCCAGCGTCACCGCGTCCTTCACGATGCCTCCGAAGCGCAGCGGCGGCCCGATGGGCGTGGGGCGGTTCGGAGTCGTCGCGACGTCCGGCTCGAAGGGCGCGGGCGTGGCGCAGCCTGCGAGCAGGAGCACGAGCGCGACCGCGGCGAGCTTCACGCCTCTTCCACCTTCACGGCGCGCTTCTGCGTGATGGGCCATCGCTCTTGCGGTCCGGGGAAGTGGCACGCGGCGAGCTGCCGAGGCTGCTTCTCCTCGAGGGGCGGGTCCACGACGGCGCAGACATCGAGCTGCGCGCGCGGGCAGCGCGGGTGGAAGCGGCACGCGGGGGGCGGGTTCACCGGCGAGGGCACGTCCCCCGTGAGGATGATGCGCCTCGCCTTCACCTCGGGGTCGGGGATGGGGACGGCGGAGAGGAGCGCCTGCGTGTAGGGGTGCTGCGGGTCGCGGAACACCTTCTCCACGGGGCCCTTCTCGACGATGCGCCCGAGATACATCACGGCCACCTCGTCGCAGAGGTGGCGCACGACGCTGAGGTCGTGGCTGATGAAGAGGTAGGTGAGGCGCATCTCGCGCTGGAGGTGGCGGAGGAGGTTGAGCACCTGCGCCTGGACGGACACGTCGAGCGCGCTCGTGGGCTCGTCGAGCACGACGAAGTCGGGGTTGAGCGCGAGGGCGCGCGCGACGCCGATGCGCTGGCGTTGCCCGCCGGAGAACTCGTGCGGGAAGCGGTGCGCGTGCCCCGCCTCGAGCCCCACCTTCTGCAGGAGCTCGACGGCGCGCGCCGCGGCCTTCTCCCGCTGCCAGCCGTTGATGAGGAGCGGCTCCATGAGGGTCTGCCGCACCGTCATGCGCGGGTTGAGCGAGGACATCGGGTCCTGGAAGACGATCTGCATCTTCGGGCGCAGCTCGCGCATCTGCGCGCGCGTCGCGTGCGCGATCTCGCGGCCGCGGAACTTGATGCTCCCGGCGGTCGGGTCCGTGAGGCGGAGGATGGTGCGCCCGACGGTCGTCTTGCCGCACCCGGACTCGCCCACGAGCCCCAGCGTCGTGCCCTCCCTGATGCCGAAGGAGACGCCGTCGACCGCCCGCACGTGGTCCAGCGTCCGCTGCACGAGGCCGCCGCGGATGGGGAACCACTTCACGAGGTCGCGCACTTCGAGGAGCTGGTCGTCGCTCACCCTGGCACCGCCTCCTCGTCCGCCTGCGACTCCGTCACGCGCGGGTTGGGCGCGTACGCCGTCTCCTCCGGCGGGCGCAGGTAGACGCTCGCGTCCTTCTCGAGGAGCGCGCGCGGCGTCTCGACGTCGGCGTCGTAGAGGTGGCACGCCACCCTCTGCGCCTCCGCCTTCTGCAGCTCGGGCACCTTCTCGCGGCAGCGCGCGAAGGCGAACGGGCAGCGCGGGTGGTAGGGGCAACCGGCGGGCGGGTCCGCGAGGTCCGGGACGTTGCCCGGGATGACGGGGAGCTCCGCCTGGCGCGTCTCGCGGCGGATGTCGGGGATGCTGTTGAGGAGGCCCAGCGTGTACGGGTGCTTGGGCGAGCGGAAGACGTCCTTCGCCGGGCCGACCTCGACGATGCGCCCCGCGTACATGACGGCGATGCGGTCCGCCATCTCGGCGACGATGCCGAGGTGGTGCGTGATGAGGAGGATCGCAGCGCCCGTGCGCTTCTTGAGCGAGCGCATGAGGTCCATGATCTGCGCCTGGATGGTGACGTCGAGCGCCGTCGTCGGCTCGTCCGCGATGAGGAGGTCCGGGTCGCACGAGAGCGCGATGGCGATGACCACGCGCTGGCGCATGCCCCCCGAGAGCTCGTGCGGGTAGCGCTTCATTACGCTCTCCGCGTCAGCGATGCCGATCGAGCGCAGCATCTCGACCGCGCGCGGCAGCGCGTGCCGGTGCGCCTTCCGGTAGCGCGGCGTCTCGAGGCCGCGCCGGAGGAACCAGCGGTCGAGCGCCCCCAGCCGCACCCCCACGTCCTGGTGCGTGATGATGGCCTCCGTGATCTGCTCCCCGACCGTCATCACGGGGTTGAGGCTCGTCATCGGCTCCTGGAAGATCATCGAGATGTCGTTGCCGCGGATGCGGCGCATCTCGCGCTCCGGCAGCTCGAGCAGGTCCACCCACTCGCGCTCGCGGCGGGCGCCTTCGCGCGGCTCGTCCTTTGGCCGGTGATAGCGGACGCGCCCCTTGACGAACTTCCCCGGAGGGATGGCCGTGAGCCGCAGGAGCGCCAGCGCCGTCTGCGTCTTGCCGCACCCGCTCTCGCCGACGAGGCCGAGCGTCTCCCCCTTGTCGAGGTGGAGGTCCACGCCGCGCAGCGCCTTCACGGTGCCTCCGTACGTCTCGAAGTGGAGGTGCAGCCCCTCGATCTCGACGAGCCGCTCGCTCATCGGCGCAGCCTCGGGTCCAGCAGGTCGCGGAGTCCGTCGCCGAGGAGGTTGAACGAGAGCGCGAAGCCGAGGATGGCGAGGCCGGGAATGGTGACGGGCCACCACGCGCGCTGCATGAACTGCTGGCCGCGCGAGACGAGGGTGCCCCACTCGGCGAAGTCGCTCCCGCTCGGGCCGAAGCCGATGTAGGAAAGCGACGCCGAGACGAGGATGACCGTCCCGATGTCGAGCGTCGCCTGGACAAGGATGGGGCTCATCGCGTTGGGCAGGATGTGCCGGCGGAGGATGCGCCAGTCGCTCGCACCCACCGAGCGCGCCGCCTCCACGTACTGGTTCTCGCGCAGGGAGAGGACCTGCCCGCGGACGAGGCGCGTGTAGCCCGGCCACCACGTGAGCGCGAGCGCGATGCCGATGTTGACGAGGCCGCCCCCGAGCGCGACGCTCACGCCCATCGCGAGGATGAGGAGCGGCATCGCGAGGAACACGTCCGTGAGGCGCATGATGAGCTCGTCGAGCTTCCCGCCGAAGTAGCCGGCGATGCCGCCAAGGAGCGTGCCCACGACGGCGCCGACGGCGACGACGCTCAACCCCATCGCGATGCTGATGCGCGACCCCCACACGACGCCGTAGAAGATGTCGACGCCGAGGACGCCCGTGCCGAACGGGTGCTCCGCGCTCGGGGGCGCGAGCTCGTTGCGGAAGTCGAAGGGCATGTGGTAGTTGTCCTTCTGCCCGGGCTCGGGCGGCGCGATGAAGGGCGCGAGGAGCGCGACGAGGACGTAGACCGTGACGAGGCCGAGCCCGATCATCGCGAGAAGGCTCTGGCGCAGGCGGAAGACGCCGTACTTCCACTCGCGGAGCCGCGGCGCGAACGCGACGCGGAACGCCTCGAGGCGCGAGGGGGGCGTGAGGTTGCTCATTCCAGCCTCACCCGCGGGTCCAGGTACGCGTAGAGGATGTCGACGAGAAGGTTCACCAGGACGTAGACGAGCGCGGTGAGGACGACGAAGCCCATGACGGCCGCGATGTCGACGCTGAGGATGGCGGAGACGGCCCAGTTCCCGAGGCCGGGCCAGGCGTAGATGGTCTCCGTGAGGACGGCGCCGCCCATGAGGCCGCCGATGGAGAGGCCGATGACCGTCGTCGTCGGGATGAGCGCGTTGCGGCGGGCGTGCCGGTTGACGACCACGCGCTCCTCGAGCCCCTTCGCCCGGGCGGTGCGCACGTAGTCGAGGCCGAGCACCTCGAGCATCGACGCGCGCATCATGCGCGTGATGACGCCGAGCGTGACGAAGCCGAGGGTGAACGCGGGGAGCATGAGGTGCTTGAGCACGTTCCAGAACGCCACGAAGTCGAGCCAGACGAGCGTGTCGAAGAGCAGGATGCCCGTCTGGATGCGGCACGTCTGGCCGAGGGAGGCGGCGAGCGCGCACGCCTGCTCATGGTCGGGGATGAGGACGGGGTGCGTCGAGAGGAGCGACGCGTCGAAGCGGTTGATGAGCGGGAAGAGGTCCCATTTGTAGCCCAGGAACATCTGCAGGATGAGCGCGAGCCAGAACACGGGCACGCTCACCCCCGAGAGGGCGACAAGGCGCGTGACGTGGTCGAGCGGCGTGTCGCGCCTCGTGGCGCTGAGGATCCCGAGCGGGATGCCCACCGCCACGGCGAAGGCCATGGAGACGAGGGCGAGCTCCGCGGTGGCGGGAAAGCGGTCCTTGATGACCTCGCTCACCGGGAACCCGACGGAGGTCGAGAGGCCCATGTCGCCGGTGAGGAGGTTGCGCACGTACCGGAAGTACTGCTCGTGCGCGGGCCTGTCGAAGCCGTGCTTCTCCACGATGCGCTGAAGCGCCTCCGGGCGCGTGCGGTCGTGCTCGTTGAGGTACTGGTTCTCGAGGTGCCCGTCCGTCGCGACCCACGCGAGGCCGAACGTGACGAGGCTGATGCCGACGAGGACCGGCAGCAGGAGGAGCAGGCGTCGTGCGATGTACGTCACGAGCTTCATGGTCGCTCTCCGGCGGTCTGCAAGACGGGCTGAGGGTGCGTACGAGGCGTTCGGGAAAAGGATGGCGGGTGCCCGGGGCGCAGCGGCGCGCCCCGGGCGGAGGGGCTCAACCCTTGCGCAGGGCGGTGATGTCGCCCGCGTTGGGCTGACCGGGGTGCATCGGGTTGTAGTAGTATCCCTGCACCCAGTCGCGCTCCACGTGGAAGTTCGACGACTGGCCCAGCCAGAGGAACGCGAAGTCGTCGTTGAGCGTGCGCACGGCCTCGCTCCAGCCCTGGCGCAGCTCCTGCTCGTCCGTCTCGCGCACAAGCTCGTCGAGCTTCGCGTCGAGCGCCGGGTTCGAGTAGCCGATGCGCTTGCTGAAGACGCCGCTCTGGCTGTGCGCGAACGTCACCACGTAGTTGTCGGGGAACGCGTAGTCCGGGAGCCACCCGAGGTAGAACACGGGGAGCGCGCCGGCGCGCTGCTTGGGCAGGAACGCCGTCGCCGCGTCGAGGGCCTGCACGTTCACGTTCACGTTCGGGCCGAGCTCGCGCAGGTTCGTCGCGAGGAGGTTCGCCGTCTTCTCGCGCACGGTGTTGCCCGAGTTGTAGAAGATGGTGATGGTGAACCCGTTGGAGTGGTTCGTCATCTGGTAGAACTCGCGCGCCTTCGTCATGTCGCGCTTGGGCTGCGGGATGCTCGCGTCGTAGCCGAAGATGCCCTCCGGAAGGGGCCCGTTGAGCATGCGGCCGTGGCGGTTGAGGATGTCCTCGTAGTACGTCTCGTAGTCGAACGCGTACGTCCACGCCTTGCGCATGTTGATGTCGCTGAAGAAGAGCGGGTCCGGCCTGCCGTCCGCGCCCTTGGGCGCGTCCGCGCCGTTCGCCGTCATGCACTGCTCGAAGCCCGACGCGCCGGGGCCGCCGCAGAACTTCTGGTTGAAGCCGATGAAGCTCACCGTCCACGACGGGTGCTCGACGATGCGGACGTTCGGCTTGCCGATGACGTCGCGGTCGTGGTCGACGGGGATGTAGACGTCGTCCGCCTGGCCCGAGAAGAGCATCAGGAGACGCGTGTTGATGTCCTCGACCTTCTGGCGCACGACCTTCTGGATCGCCGGCTTCTCGCCGTGGTACTCCTCGAAGCGCGTGAGGATGAGCTGCTGGCCGGGGATCCACGCCTCCAGGCGGTACGGGCCGCTGCCCACCTCGTGCGTGTCCATCCACGGGTGGCGCGTCTCGCCCGGCGGCGGCAGGCAGTCGACGAAGTCGGGCTCCGCGTTGGCGCAGACGCCCTCCTTCGAGACGATGGCGGCGACGCTGAACGCGATCTTGAAGAGGAACGCGGGGTCCGGGTAGTCGAGCTTGAAGCGGACCGTGTGGTCGTCGACGACCGTGACGCCGCCCGCGGCGAGGTACGCCTGGCGCTTCTCGAGGCTGCCGTCGGAGCCGTGGTAGTCCGCGCCGCCCGCGAGGGACGTCGCGAGGATCCACGCCGGGCCGTCGGGATCATCCATGATCATCGCGCGGTCGATGGAGAACTTGACGTCGTGCGCGTCCATCGTGTCGCCGTTGTGGAACTTCACGTTCTGCTTGAGCGGGACCGTGAGCTCCGTGCGGTCGGCATTGTACGTCGGCATCGCCGCCGCAAGCAGGGGCACGAGCACGTCGGCGCGGTCGCGCTGGTACGTGTAGAGCGTCTCGTAGACGTGCGCGATGATGTGGCCGCCGGAGCTCTCGTAGTTGTAGGCCGGGTCGAGCGACTCGGGCTCGGCGATCGTCGCGATGGTGAAGACCCCCGGGTTGCGGACGCCCGAGGCGGGCGGCTGCTGCGGGAGGACGCGCACGCTGATGACGTACGAGCTCGCGCTGCCCGACGCGCTCGTGACGGTGAGCTTGACCGGGAAAAGGCCGGCGGTGGTGAAGTTGTGCGCCACCGTCACTCCCTCGCCGGTCTCGCCGTCGCCGAAGTCCCACGCGAAGGTGGCGTCCTCGGCGGAGGTGACGAAGGGTGCGTTGTGCCCGGGGTTCTGCACCGGGTCCTCCGGGTCGAAGTCGGGGTTCGGGATCCACGCGCCCGAGCCGGACGCGTCGAAGCGGACGTTGCCGCCGACCTGGATGACCTGCGCGGAGGAGGCCGCGACCGCGACGGGCGGCGTCTCCTCGCTGATGTTCGCAAGCTCCACCTGCGCGAGCGTGACGGTGAGGTAGGTGAGCGACGCGTCGTTCGTCGCCGTGCGGCCCGCCGCCGTCGTCACGTTGAGCGCGACGATGTACTGGCCGGGCGTCTCGTACGCGTGCGTGACGCGGCGCCCGCTGCCGGTGTTGCCGTCGCCGAAGGCCCAGGAGACGGTGTCGCCCTCGGCCGCGCTGGCCTCGAACGTGACCGTTTCACCGACGCGAGGCGCGAGCGGCGTGGCCGTCACCGTCGCCATGGGCGTGCCTCCGCCCCGTCCGCCATCGCCGCCGTCGTTGGAGGCGCAGCCGGCGAGGGCGGTCCCCGCCAGGAGCGCGACGATGGTCACTGCAACGATCCTCTGCATCTTGGGTTCCACCACGAGCCCTCGCGCTGGCGAGAAGGCGTCTCCGGGCCAGTTTCCGTTCCAAGTATCACTCTTTCGTTCGGTGCACGAGGGCCGGGTCGGCCGTCGTCCAGAAGCTCGATGCACAGATGCAGGAACGGCCGAAGGGCGGCGCGGTTTCTTGAGGGGGGCCCCGCATGGCGCGCCGTGGCGCGCGGCCTCTCCCAGTTCGAATCCAAGGAGCAGAAGGAGGCGCACGTCCGCTCGATGTTCGACCGCATCGCGCCCCGCTACGACCTCCTCAACCGCGTCATCGCCGCCAACATGGACCAGCGCTGGCGCCGGCGCGCCGCCAAGGCCGCCCGCGGCTCCGGCAGCGGCCCCTACCTCGACGTCGGCGCCGGCACGGGCGACCTCACCCGCGCGCTCCAGCGCGTCGCGCCGCGAGCGCGCGCGGTCGGGCTCGACCTCGCGCGGCAGATGCTCGTCATGGGCCGCCGCAAGGGGCTCGAGGCCGTCCAAGGCTCGGGGCTCGCGCTCCCCGCGCGCGACGGCACGTTCGAGGCCATCACGAACGCCTTCGTCCTGCGCAACCTCGCCGACCTCGACGCGTTCTTCCGCGAAGCGCACCGCGCGCTCCGCGTCGGCGGCCGCCTCGTGAGCCTCGAGATCTCGCGCCCGCCGGGCCGCATCTTCGGCCCGCTCTACCGCCTCTACTTCTTCCGCGTGATGCCCCGCATCGGCCGCGCCCTCAGCGGCGACAAGGGCGCCTACGACTACCTCGCCGACAGCGTCGCCCGCGTCGCCGAGCCCGAGGTCCTCGCCGAAAAGATGCGCGCCGCCGGCTTCGCGCGCGTCGATGTCCAGCGGCTCATGCGGGGCGCGGTCGTGCTGTTCGTGGC
>DASRYU010000242.1:0-4113 GCA_035687045.1 Thermoplasmatota archaeon
TCCTCGTCCTCGTCCTCGTCCTCGTCGTCGGCGTAGGCGTCGGCGTCGGCGTCGGCCTGTTCGGCGCGAAGCGACGAACAACCTGCCATCTCCCTCCTGGCGAGCATGGGGTCGGGCTCCTGCCATGCTGATCCACGAACGCGCGAAGGCCGCCGGGATGAAGGAACTGAAGGTCCACATCCCCGTGAAGTACCACCTCCAGCTCCACCAGCTGAAGGTCCTCGAGGGGCGCCGCATCCACGGCGTCATCGAGGAGGCGCTCGACCTCTGGTTCGAGAAGCTCAACGCCCAGCAGAAGTAGCGGCCGACCGCTTGTCGGCCGCGGACATACAACGCTCCATGACGCCCCTCCCGCAGAGAGGGCGTCGATGTTCATCCGCGAGGCGCGCCCCCTTCCGACGCGCAAGGAGCTGAAGGTCCACCTGCCGCCCCACCAGCACCGCCGGCTCCAGGCGATGCAGGTGGAGACCGGCCTCGAGATGCCGGCCCTCGTGAGCAGGGCGCTCGACCTCTACTTCGCGAAGCTTGCCCGGACGCCGCGCGCGCCCGGCCGCTGATGCCCCAGGAGCCGTTCCCGCATGATGATCCGGAAGCGCCCGCGCCAGGGCGGCATGAAGGAGCTCAAGGTGAACATCCCGGTGAAGCACCACCTGCGGCTCCACAGCCTCAAGGTCCTGGAGGGGCGGTGCATCCACGCCGTCGTCCAGGAGGCGCTCGACAGCTACTTCGCGTCCCTGCGGGCGCGCGACTAACTAGGGGCGCTCCGCGCGCTCCCACGCGCGCTCGAAGGTCGCCCCCAGCGCCTCGACGCTGGGCGCGAGCGACACCCACACCCCGTACTCGCCCAGCGCGGCGACCTCCTCCGTCGCCCCCTTGCCGGTGAAGACGAGGAGGGCCTCCGCCTTGTCCACGAGGATCGTCGGCACGCTCGCGCCGACGTCGCCCGCGCGCACCTCGGCGCCCGCCACCTCGACCTTCTGCCCCTCGGGCACGAGGAGGCGCACGCGCACGCCGTCGCGGATGCGCGACGCGAGCGCGCGGGCGATGCCGCTCGCGCCCAGCCGCGCGACCTCGGGGCCGGTGAGCACCGCGGCGACGTCGGAGGTGGCGCGCAGGAGCATCTCCTTCTCCTTCTCGTAGCGCGTGAGGCGCCCCTTGACGACGACGACCTGCTCGGAGGCGCGCCCGCTCGCGAGCTCCTCGCGCCTCGCGGCGGCGGGCATCGCGAGCGTCCACTGGTCGTCGAAGAAGGAGCGCTGCGCCTGCACGTGGTCGCGCGCGCCGATCCAGAGCGCCGTCTCCTTCGCGTTCTGGCCCATCGGGTCGGCCGTGACGTACTGCACGATCTCGCGCTCGTCGGCGATGAGGAAGCGCAGCGGCCGCGGCACCATGAGGTGGCGCACCTGCGCGAAGGCGGCCATGCCGTCGAGCGACGCCTCCGCGCCGGGCAGGATCTCCGTGAGGATGCGGACGGCGACGCCGCGCTGGTGCGCCGCGCGAAGCTCCTCCTCGAGCCCCTCGTCGAGAAGGAGGCGGAAGAGCGCGCGGCTGGAGGCGACGACGCACACCTCCTTGTGCGCGGCGCGGATGGTGCGCGCGAGCTGGCCGTTGATCTGGTTGCGGTCGTGGAGGACGCGGAAGCTCTCCTGCGCCTTCTCCCCCTTCGCGGGCTCGCCGGCGAGGCGCGCGAGGCGCTGCTGGAGGTCCTCGCGCATCGTCTCGACGGTCTTGAGGTTCGCCGCGCGCTCCTCGACAAGGATGGCGAGCGCGCGCTCGGCCGGCACGGCGCTGAACTGGCGCGGACGCGTGAGCGTGCCCTCGACGAGGCCGCGCCCCTGCAGGCGCTCGAGGATCTGGTACGTCTCGGCGCGCTTGAGGCCCGCCGCCTTCGCGAGGTCGGTGACCTTCGAGGCTCCGAGGTGCGTGAGGTGGGCGAAGGCGCGCGCCTCCTTCTCGGCGAGCCCCGCCTGCTGGAGCCGCGCGACGACATCGTCGACCTTCACGCGCTCACGCCTCCCGCGCGGCGACCCACTCGCGCACCTCGTAGACGAGGCGGCGGCCGAACTCGGTGTTCTTCACGACGTAGGCGGAGGCGCCAAGCTTCAGCGCCTCCATCGCGACCTCCTCGCTCCCCTGGCTCGTCATGAGGAGCACGGCGGGCGGCTTGGGGCGCGCGCGCAGCCCGCGCAGGACGTCGAGGCCGCTCATGTCCGGGAGGCGGTAGTCGAGGAGCACGAGGTCGAACGCCTCCTCCGCCGCGCGCTCCATCGCCTCGCCGCCCAGGCGGACGCTCTCGACCTTCCACGTGGGCTCCTGGCGCAGCGCGCGCGTGGCGAGCGCGACGTGGTCGAGGTTGTCGTCGACAAGGAGGATGCGCAGCGCCCGCATCCCTTCTCCGGCGTGCGCCATCAGCCGTTGGAACCACGGGCGACGCGTGATAAGCCTTAGGGTTCTCGTCGCGCGGCCGACCCCGCCCGCGCCGCCCGCCGCTCGCGCCGCCCGCGCGAGTAGAACAGGGGAAGGAGCGCCACGGCGAGGATGACGAACGTGAAGCTCCCGCGCAGGACGCGCGGCTGGTTCTCCGGGAAGAACAGGATGACGACGACCGTCGTCACGGCGGCCGCGGCCATCAGGAGCGCGAAGATGACGTTGCGGCCGCGCGACTTGGGGTACGACACGTTCGACATGTTGAGGAACGCGAGGATGACGACGATGGGGAGCGCGAAGTTCCACGGGATGCGCGCCAGGATGAGGAGCGCGATGGTGACGGCGCTCCACGGCGTGGGGAGCCCCTGGAACGTCACCGTCTGCCCCTCGACCGGGTTCGCGTTGAAGCGCGCGAGCCGGAGCATCCCCATGATGAGGACGAGGCCCGCGGCGAGGAGCGCCTGGTAGGTGTGCTCCTCGCCGTAGTACGTGAAGACCATGAACGCGGGCGTCGCGACGAACGTGATGGTGTCGCTGAGCGTGTCGAGGTCGCCGCCGAGGTTCGAGCCGCCGAACTTGCGCGCGACGATGCCGTCCAAGGCGTCGCAGATGCCGCCCAGCGTGATGAGGATAGCCGCGAGAAGGAAGCGGTCGTCCTCGCTGGGCGCCAGCCCCGGGAAGACGCTCGCGAGGCCGGGGAAGAACGGGGGCTCGTAGAGGACGACGGCCTTCGTGAGCACGGCGATGGCGAGGAAGCCGGCGAGGCCGTTCGTGAGGGTGAAGAGGTCGGCGGCGCTGAGGACGCTCCCGATGCGCGGCAGGCGCGGGATGCGGCCGCGCACGGCGTGCCCGATGCGGCGCACGCGGATGCCCGCGCTCGTCGTGCGCATGTCGGGGAGGCGCGGGACGCGCAGCGGCGGCAGGCGCGGCACCTTGAGCTGCGGCAGGCGCGTCCAGCGCTCGCCGCCGATGCCGCCGGAGGAGGGGGCGTTCTCGGTGGGCGTCTTCGCGTCGCCGCGCTTGGCGGGCCCGTCAGAGCCGGGCAAGCACCGTCTCCCCCGCGACCATCTTGTCCCCGACCTTCACGGCGGGCTGGATGCCCGGGGGCAGGTACACGTCGACGCGGCTCCCGAGGCGGATGATGCCGATGCGCTCGCCCTTCTGGACCTTCGCGCCCGCCTCGAGGTAGGGCACGATGCGTCGCGCGAGGGTGCCGGCGATCTGGATGACCTCGAGGTCGCCGACCTCCGTCTCGAAGTGCCAGACGACGCGCTCGTTGCGCTCCGACTCCTTGTTGAACGCCGGGACGAAGCCGCCGGAGACGTGCTCCACGCTCGCGACGCGGCCGGCGAGCGGCGCGCGGTTCACGTGGACGTTGAACGGGTTCATGAACGTGGCCACGCGGATGCGGCCGTCCTCCCACTCGTCGATGCTCTGCACGACGCCGTCGGCGGGGGCGAGGATGCCCGGGGCGTTGCCCGCGCGCTCGGGGTCGCGGAAGAAGTTGAGCATGACGAGCGCGAGCGCGAGCAGGGGGACGAACGCCGCGAGCCACCACCACGTGTCGACGAACGCGAGCGCGAGCGTGACGGCCGTGGCGGCCCAGGTGACGTAGAACCACGGCGACGTGCCGCGCGCCAGGCGGAAAGCCATGCGAACTCTGGCAGCCAGACTTCGCGCTTAAAG
>DASRYU010000243.1:0-13062 GCA_035687045.1 Thermoplasmatota archaeon
GCGCTCACCGCGGCCCCCGCGGCCCCCGCGGTGAGCGCAGTCTCGTCTCCGCGCGTCCTCCGCGCGCTCCGCGTCCTCCGCGGTGAGCGGGGAAGCCATGCGGCCAGCCGCGCGGGCGGGAGGCGCGGGCGGCGGGCGCCCCCAAGCTCCAAATACCGTAGCCCATCTGCGCGGAGCATGCAGTTCCACACGACCTCGGAGCAGGAGCTCATCCGGCAGACGGTGCGCGAGTTCGCCGAGAAGCACGTGCGCCCCATCGCCGGCAAGGTCGACCAGGAGAAGCGCTGGCCCGCGGAGAACATCCCGCGCATGGCCGAGCTGGGCCTCCTGGGCCTCAACACGCCTCCGGAGCTCGGCGGCGCGGGCGCGGACATGGTGAGCTACGCCATCGCCATCGAGGAGCTCTCGCGCGTCTGCGCGAGCCACGGCGTCATCGCGAGCGTCAACAACTCGCTCTACCTCTGGCCCGTCACGCACTTCGGCAACGACGCGCAGAAGGAGACGTTCGTGAAGCCCTTCGCGCAGGGGAGGAAGCTTGGCGCCTACGCGCTCAGCGAGCCCGTCGCCGGGAGCGACCCCGCCGGCGGCCAGAGCGTCGCCGTGAAGAAGGGGGACACGTACGTCCTCAACGGCCAGAAGAACTTCATCACGAACGGCGGCCACGCCGACGCCTACATCGTGTTCTGCAAGACGGACCCGTCGCAGAAGCACAAGGGCATGAGCGCGCTCCTCGTCGAGAAGGGCATGCCCGGCTTCACGTGGAGCCCGCCCGAGCACAAGATGGGCATCCGCTCCGCGCACTCGACGCAGCTCTACTTCGACAACGTCGAGGTCCCGAAGGAGAACCTCCTCGGCAAGGAAGGGGACGGGTTCAAGATCGCGATGCAGACGCTCGATGGCGGCCGCATCGGCATCGCCGCGCAGGCGCTCGGCATCGCGCAGGCGTGCCTCGAGGAGTCCATCGACTACGCCAAGCAGCGCGAGCAGTTCGGGAAGCCCATCTCCGACTTCCAGGCGATCCAGTTCAAGCTCGCCGACATGCAGATGCGCATCCAGGCCGCGCGCCTCCTCACCTACCAGGCCGCGGCGATCAAGGACGCGGGCGGCAAGTACGGGCCGGCCGCGGCGATGGCGAAGTGCTACGCCGGCGACACCGCCATGTGGGCCGCGACGGAGGCGGTCCAGATCCACGGCGGCAACGGCTACACGACCGACTACGCCGCGGAGCGCCACTTCCGGGACGCGAAGATCACGCAGATCTACGAGGGCACGAACGAGATCCAGCGGGTCGTGGTCGCGGGCGCGCTGCTGAAGGGCGACCTCGGCAAGACGGCCTGAAGGCGCACGCACCTTACGCTCGTCAAGCGGAAGGGGCATCACCCGGCGCGTGCTCCACTGCGCATGCGCCGCTTCCTGCCGCCCCTCCAGGGGCTTGCCGCAGCTTTCGCGACGTTGGGCATCGCCGCGCTCCTGCCCGCGTCGCAACGGCTCGACCTCCTCGCGCTCGTCCTCGCGCTCACGGCTGGCATCTACATGGGCTTCGGCTTCCTCGACGGGCGCCCGCTGCAGAAGGCGCTCGAGGTCGCCGCGGGGCTCGCGTTCCTCGCGGCGGCGCTCGTGGGCGCGCAGGGTCGGCCGCTCGTTCTCGCGGGCGCGTGGGTCGCGCACGTCGCGTGGGACCTCGCGCACCACCCGCGGCGCGGTGTGACGACCGAGATCGCGCGGTGGGTCCCGCCGTTCTGCCTCGTCTACGACCTCGCCATCGCGGCGGCGATCGTCCTCTGGTGGTGGTGAAAAGAAAAAGGACGGGGGCGGCGGAGCCTGCCCCTTGAACGACGTGCGCTGCGCGCGGGGGCTTACGGCGCCCAGCAGAAGCGGCCGAAGGGGCCGGGGGCGTCCCAGCACTCCTGGCGCACGAGGAAGTCGATGACGTCGCTGACCTCGCCGTCGCAGTAGTCGGGGTTCGTGATGGGGTTGGGCTCGCACGCGGCGCTCGCCTGGGGCAACATCGTGATGCCGGCCGTCAGGAGGAGCGCGCCGAGGAGGATCGCTTTCATGCGAGCCGGAGAACGCGCCCGCGCGCGATGTCGCTATCGGTGCAAGGTTTTGCGAACCCTCGACGCCGCGGCGCGCGGCGCGCTCACGCCGCCTGGGGCGCGGCGTGCGGCGGCCTCGCGTCGGGAAGCCGGCGCGCGACGCGGCGCGGCCGCGCGTCCTCGATGAGGACGAGCCCCTGCTGCAGGAGCGCCGCGAGGTGGTGGTCGAGAAGCTGCCGCGAGAGGCCCGTGCGCTCGCGCAGGAGCGTCACCGACATGGCGGACCCGTCGAGGGGAAGCGCGTCGAGCACGCGCTGCGCGGTCGGCGTGCGCGGCGCGGGGGGCGCGTGCGCCTGGTGCGCGAGGTAGGCGGCGACGTAGCGCCCGTCGCGCTCGAAGCGCACCGCGCCGGCCTGCCGGAGCATCCCGAGGTGGAAGGAGAAGGTGCCCCACGCGCCGCCCACGCGCCGGTGGAGGTCGCGCAGGTGGAGGCCCGGGTTCTCGCGAAGAAGCGCGCAGATGCGCGAGCGCGCGGGGTGCGCCGCGATGTCGTCGCGGGCGATGCGCGTGTAGAGCGGCGCGACGAGGCGCCCCGCAAGGTGGGGCGAGCCGAACCACGCGAGGACCGCCGCGAGCGCGCCGGCGAGCGTCCATGCGGCGGAGGCGCGCGTCGGAGCAGGCGCTTCGGCGGGCGCGAGCATCTGGCCGCCGACGGCGAGCGTGTAGGCGCCGGCGACGGTGAAGCGGTCCGCGGAGAGGAGGCCGGCGTGCGCGGCGTCGGGGGCGAGCACGAACGTGCCCTCGACGCGCACCGGCACGTCCGCGAACGTCGTGCCGGCGTGCGTGCCGCTCGCCTTCGGCCAGTCGGCCGAGCCGTCCACGTGCCACTCGGCGCGGGGGCCGGTCGCGATCCAGTAGTCCTCGAGCGGGATGCTCCCCGCGCCGATGGTGCCGGTGAGGATGAGGCGCGAGAGCTGCGTCACTCGGACGGGGCCGGTGCCGCCGTGGGTGACGGGGTCGAGCGTCAGCGTCGAGACGCTGCCGTTCTCCTGCTCGATGACGAGGACGCCCCCGTTGAGCTCGAGCTGCAGGGGACCCGCGAGAAGGAGCCGGGGCGCCTGCGGGAGCGGGTCGTGGACCTCCGTCGCGAGCCGCCCGACGGCGGCGTCGCCGGCGACGAGGCGCAGCGGGAGCCAGGGCGCGAGAAGGGGCGAGTCGACCGGCGGCTCGTTGGTCACCCAGCGCGGCGCCTCCACCCAGCTGGGGCGGACGGAGGACGCGGGCGCGTCGCCGCGGACCTCCACGACGCTCCCTTCGCCGCCGAGCACGGTGGCGGAGAAGGCGGCGTCCTTCGCGAGGGACCCGCGGATGCTCGCGTTCTCGAAGCGCACCGGCACCTCGCGCGTGGGCTCCATCTGCGTGTGGACGTCCGCCGTGGAGGTGACGCGCCACTCGTAGAGCATCGCGTCGCCCGACACGCCCTCCAGCGTGAAGGTCGTGGGCGCGTCGGGGCGCTGCGCGGTGAAGGCGTTCCCGGCCGGGATCGCGACGAGGAGCTCGCCCCCGAGCGCGGCGGCGTGCGTCGAGCGGATCTCGCTCGCGCCGTCGGCGGCCGCGACGGGCGCCAGGGCGGCGAGGATGACCACGATGAGGGCGAAGCGCACGGGAGCCTCCCGACCGCCACAGGCGCGGGAGCACTTCAAGACCTTACGCGAGCGAACGTTTGCGCTGCGGGCGAAACGTTATGGCTTCCACGCCCATCGGAGGAGCCATGCTCCGTCGCGCCCTCTGCGTCCTCCTGTTCGCCGTCGCGTTGACCGCGGTGATGCCCTCGGCGTCGGCAGAGTCGCTCTCCGGCTGCGCCGGCGTCATCACGGACGCGGTGGCCTCCCTCCGCCCCGGCGACGCCGGCTACGACCCGTACGCGAACGCGTGCAACCCGCTCAAGAACCTCGAGGAGTGCCTCTGCAAGGCCACCTGCACGGTGGACGACGTCCTCGAGGCCGTCGGCAAGAAGGTCGACAACCTCGTCGCGACCGCCGGGCGCTACACGCCGTAGTCACCGCTCCAAGCTGCTCGTGCGCCGGTCGCGGTGGCGCCCGTCGTGCTCCGCGAGCGGGTTCGCCTCGCCCGGCGCCGGCTCGCGCGCGCCATCGGCCGCCCGCCGCTGCGTGTCGGGCCCCACGCGCGCCTCCTGCCGCACGTTCGAGGGGCCGGGCGTGTCGCCCATGAGCTGCCGATGACGCAGCGTCGCCTCGTTGTCCTCCGCCACGAACGCGTCGGCGTTGTAGCTCCCGCGGCGCATCTCGCGGGGGATGCCGCGCTCGCTCGCGTGCTCGGGCGGGTCCGCGCTCCCCTGCGAGCCGTGCGCGCCGTGCTCGCCCGTCATCCGCTCAACCCCTGGCCGCCGGCGCTGTGCGAGCCGATGTCGGGCGCCTCGCGCTTCTTCTGCTCCTTCCCCATCTGCGCGTAGGGCACGTGGTCGGGCCGGTCGCCCTGGCTCTCCGTGCGGTCCTGCGGCGTCTTCCCCTCGATCTCACCCTGCTCGTCCGGCATCGTCTCACTCCTGCGGCGCCTGCTCGTCGAGATGCCCGTCGCTTGTGCCGCGCAGCCGCTCGTTCGCCTGCCACGCGCGCTCGTCCACCTTCACGCCCCCCTCGTGCCCCTCCGTGGGCACGCGCTCGGGGCGCTCCGCGTTCCCGCGCTTCATGCGGTCGGGCATGTCGTCGTCGTCTCGGACCAGGCGCATGCCCCGCCGCTCGATGCCGCGGGCTATGTCACTTCTCGCCGCTTCGAGGGAAAGGAGGCGGGGAAGCTTCCGCGCGCGCCTGATGCGCCGCCGCGGCGCTCGCGGGCGCATGGGCGACGAGGCGCTCGCGCTGGGGCTTGCCGGCTTCGCGGCGGCGGCGAGCGTCCTCGTCGTCGCGACGGCGGACGGCTGGCCGCTCCTCGCGTGCGGCGTCGCGCTCCCGCTCGCCACGCTCGCCGCCTCGGCCGCCTCCCGCGGATAGAAACGCTTAGGCCGCTCACCCCGCTCTCGCGCGCGATGCCGAAGCGCCCTGCCGCCGCGCCCGACGCGCCCGCCGCCCCCGAGAGGAAGCCGGTCCGCGTGGACGTCCTCGAGGCGGACCTCACGAAGCTGGAGTCGGAGCTTGTCGTGGTCGAGGCCTTCGAGGGCGCGAAGTCGTTCGGCGGCGTGACGGCCGCGGTGGACAAGGCCGCCGGCGGCGCGCTCTCGCGCGTCCTCGAGGCGGGCGACTTCAAGGGCTCGTTCAAGGAGTCGCTCCTCGTCCACCCCGCGAAGGGGCGCGCGAAGCGCGTGCTGCTTGTGGGCCTGGGCGAGGTGGCGAAGCTGACACCGGACCGCATCCGCCGCATCGCCGCCGTCGTGGCGCGGCGCGCGCGCGAGCTCGGCGTCAAGGAGGCGCACCTCGCGCTGCCCGGTGTCGGCCGCCCCGCCGGCGAGCGCGCGCGCGGCAAGCCCGTCGACGGCGGGCCGTCGCTCGACCCCGCCGTCGCGGCCGAGGCGTTCGCGGAGGGCGCGCTCCTCGGGCTCTACACCTTCGACTTCTACAAGGGGAAGGCGAAGGACCCGAAGAAGGAGAAGGACAAGAAGCCCGACCTCGCGCGCCTCACGCTCGTCACGCGCGACCCCGAGCACGCGCGCGCGGCGAAGGAGGGCGTGGTCCGCGGCGCCATCATCGCGGACGCGACGAACCTCACGCGCGACTACGCGGCCCTCTCGGGGGCGGACGCGGCGCCGGAGCGCTACGCCGAGCGGGCGCGCGCGCTCGCGGCGGAGCACGGGCTGCGCGTGGACGTGTTCGACAAGCGCCGCCTGGAGGAGGCCGGCATGGGCGGCATCCTGGCCGTCGGGAGCGGCAGCAAGAACGAGCCGCGCCTCGTCGTCCTGGAGCACGCGCCGCGCGGCGCGAAGCACACGGTCTGCCTCGTGGGCAAGGGCATCTGCTTCGACTCCGGCGGCATCTCGATCAAGCCCTCCGAGAAGATGGAGGACATGAAGATGGACAAGTCGGGCGCCTCTGCCGTCTTCGGCGCCGTCGTCGCCGCGGCCCGGCTCAAGCTCCCCGTGCGCGTCGTCGCCATCGCGCCCTTCGCGGAGAACCTCCCCTCGGGCACGGCCTACAAGCCCGGCGACGTCGTGCGCACGGCGAGCGGCAAGACGATCGAGATCGTGAACACCGACGCGGAGGGGCGCGTCATCCTCGCCGACGCGCTCCACCACGCGGCGAGCTTCGAGCCCGCCGCCGTCGTGGAGGTGTCGACGCTCACCGGCGGCTGCATCATCGCCGTCGGGCACCACTGCATCGCCGCGATGGGCAACAGCGAGGCGCTGATGGAGCAGCTGCGCCGCGCGGGCGTCGCCACGAACGAGCGCCTCTGGCCGATGCCCTTCTTCGAGGAGTACGGCGAGATGGTGAAGTCGAAGGTCGCGGACGTGAAGAACAGCGCCGGCCGCATCGCCTCGAGCATCACGGCGGGCAAGTTCCTCGAGAACTTCGTCGGCGACCACCCGTGGGTCCACCTCGACATCGCCTCCACCGCGTGGCACGAGGGGCCGACGCCGCGGCTCAACGACGAATACTGCCCCGAATACGCCACGGGTGTCGGCACGCGCCTCTTCATCGAGTGGCTGCGCCACTTCGAGCCGCCGGCGTGGGAGAAGAAGGCGCCGAAGGACTCGGGCGCGCCGCGCGCCGACGGCGACCGCCGCACGCGCAACCGGCGGCAGGACCGCGCGCCCACGCGCGTCTCCACGAGCTGAGCCCGCTCAGTCGTCGTCCGCCGTCGAGTCCCAGTCGCCGCGCTCCGCGCTGCGTCGGCGGCGGCGCTGCCCCTCGAGGTACGCGAGCGTCTCCATGCTCTCGCGGATGCGCCGGTCGAGCGCGCGGTGCGTGTACCGGTTGACGACGACGACGGTGATGGAGGCCGCCATGAGGAGAAGGACGGCCTGCGACGTGTCGAGGAGCGCGTCGAGGTCGGGGAAGTTGCCGATGTAGCGGCGCCGCTCGAGGAACGGGAGGAGCGCCTGCCCCACCTCCACGAGCGCGCCCAGCAGAAGCATCCAGCCCACGTGCCGGAGCTCGCGGTAGCGGAGGTAGATGAGCTCCGCCGTGAACTCGCCGATGGGGTTGGCGCTGAGCACGTACGCGATGCGGAGGATGAGAAGGACCGTGACCGCGGCGGCGCTGAACTGCGCGACGTCGAGCACGAGCCGGACCCCCTCGGTCACCATGCGGGCACCTCCGCGCCGTCAGAACCCAGGCGCGATCACCGTCCGGAGCTTCTCGAGCGCCTTGTGGATCTCCACCGTGGCGAGGATGTTGTTCGTCGACGGCTGCAGGAGAACGACAAGCGACGTGCGCGCCGAGACGCGGAACACGCCGATGGTGCCCTTGTCGCTCGTGAGGATGACGCTGCGCAGCGACCCGAAGTCGAGGATCTCCGTCGAGCGGTCGCTCGTGCGGGTGAGCATCGCGCCGGCCGTCGCGATGAGCGTCGGGTCGGCGCCCCCCTTGAGGTCCCACGCGAGGGGGAGGCCCGCGTCGTCGACAAGGACCGAGCCGAGGATGCCCGAGAGCGACGCCTGGAGGCTCTGGAGGATCTCGTGGAGCGTCCGGCTGAGCTCGTCGGAGGGGCTCATGGCGTCGGACGTGGCCGAGACGGTCGCCAACGGCCCGGCGACGCCGGGCAGGACGCTTCAACGTTCCGAGTGCGGGCGCGGCCCTCCTCGTCCCCGCTCACCGCGGAGAGCGCGGAGCGCGCGGAGGACACGCGGAGATGTCGAGGGAGCCGTTCCTCCGCCTCGGCCTCGGCCTCGGCCTCGGCCTCCGCCCGCGCCTCGGCCCGCGCCTCGGCCTCGCGCGTCGGCGTCGGCGTGAGAAGGAAGCGGGCGCCGTCCCCCTGTGCCACCGCGCTAACAGTGCAGTTCACAGGTCCGTCCCCAGGCATCACTCCGGGCGACGGTCTCCCTTTCCTGACCCGCGCGATGCGTGTCGGGGGCGGAGCCCAGTCTGCGGCCCCCGGTTGTGCCGGCGTCAACACATGGGGTCTGTGCCCCGCTCCGCCGGCGGCCCATTGGCCGGGAGCCCGTGTACGCCTTGCTGGGCGCGTCTCCGTCATGGATCGGGAGCCGTTGCCCGCGCGAGGCGGACGCGATGACGCCCCCTGCGGGATGAGCCTTTCCTTCCCCGCGAAAGGGTCATCCGGGGGCGTGGGGGTGGCGGCGGCGTGCGCCTCGGGCTCGCCCGCCTGCTCCTTGTCGTGCTCCTGCTCTCGCCCGCGGCGCTCGCGCAGGAGATCACGCCCGTGCTCGTGGAGCGCGTGGGCGAGGAGGAGCTCGCGGCGGACGTGGGGCAGCCCGCGACGGCGGAGTTCCGCCTGTTCAACCTGAACCGCGCGGACGAGTCGTTCGTCACCGTCTCCGTCTCCAGCGCGCGCGGCTGGACCAGCGAGGTCGACCAGAACGAGTTCTTCCTGGGCGCGCGCAACGAGACGGTCGTCCGCGTGACGTTCACGCCCGAGGACACGCCGCGCGGGTCCGCCGTCTTCGAGGTCCGCTTCGCGTTCGTCGGCGCGGCGGGCGAGGTGACGCGGCAGGCGGAGACGGTCGAGGTGCTCTCGGCCGCGCCGCCGCGCGTCGTGGGCCTCTTCCCCAACCCGCTGGGCCCGCCGCTCGACAACGCGTACGGCACGTTCCTTCTCGACATGGCGGTGTGGGTCGTCGTCGGCGTCGTCTCGGTCGTCGCGAGCCATACGCTCGTGCGCCTCGCGATGAACCGCGCGCACACCTCGACGACGCACGCGGTGAGCGGGAAGCTGCGCCGCCCCCTCTTCATCTTCATCCTGCTCCTGGGGCTCGCGCGAAGCTTCGCGATCCTGCCTCGCAACCCCGTCACGACGTTCATCTCCAAGTTCCTTCTCGCGATCGCCGTCACGGTCTTCGGCCTGTACGTCCTCTACCGCATGCTCGAGGCCGTGCTCGTCTACTACCAGCGCGAGATCGCGCCGAAGACCGCGACGAAGGTCGACGACGTCCTCGTCCCGGCGTTCCGCAAGGTCGGCCTCGTCATCATCTACATCGTCGGCATCATCCTCACGCTGCGCAACCTCGGGTGGGACCCGACGCTCGTCTTCGCCGGGGCGGGCATCGCGGGCCTCGTCATCGCCTTCGCCGCGCAGGACACCTTCTCGAACCTCTTCAGCGGCGTCTTCCTCATGCTCGACCGCCCGTTCGTGGAGGGCGACGACATCATGCTCGAGACGGGCGAGACGGCGCGCGTCGTGAACATCGGGCTGCGCACGACGCGGCTCCACAACTACCAGACGTACGAGGACATCATCGTCCCGAACAACCAGCTCGCGACGCGCCGCATCGTGAACCACACGTCGCCCGACCCGCGCTACCGCGTCAACATCGACGTGGGCGTCGCGTACGGCACGGACCCCGAGCTTGTGCGCCGCGTCCTGCTGGAGGTCGCCCACGCGCACCCGCTCGTGGAGAAGCGCGAGCCCCTCCACCCGAGCGTGCGCTTCATGCGCTTCGGCGACTCGAGCCTCGACTTCGTGCTCCGCTGCGTCATCCCGAGCTACCAGCAGCGCAACGAGATCGCGTCGCAGATCCGCTTCGAGATCGTCAAGGCGTTCCAGCGGGAGGACATCCAGATCCCGTTCCCGCAGCGCGTCGTCCACGTGCGCAACGAGCCCAGCTGAGCCCGCCGCGCCTCGCCTGCCACCGCGCCGCTCCAGGCGGGCGCCGGCGCTGCGGCACCAGGCCGCGCGACGCGCGCGTTCGCTCGTTGAACCAGAACGGGTAATGAGCGCAGGAGGGACCGGCGGCAGAGGCCCATGCCGTTCTCCGCCGACCGCCTCAAGCGTTTCGCGCTCGCCCACCTCTGGATCGTGCCCATCCTGCTCGTCGCCTTCTGGCTGCGGCTGGCGGGCATCGGCCAGGAGCACCTCTACGGCGACGAGGCGGAGTACGCCATCGTCGCGCGCTACCTCGCGCGCGACTTCACCTACCTCGCGTACCCCGACATCGCGGGCATGGGCGCGACGCCGTTCGTGTCGCAGCCTCCGCTCATCCTCTACACGATGGCGCTGTCGATGAAGCTCCTCGGCACGACGGACTTCGCCGCCATCTTCCCGAGCATCCTCTTCGGCGTCGCCACCGTCGCCGCCGTCTACGCCATCGGCATGCGCCTTGGCGGCCGCCTCATGGGCCTCGGCTCCGCCGCCATCCTCGCCGTCCTCCCCTTCCACGTGGAGATGAGCCGCCGCGCGATGCTCGACGCCGGCTACGTGTTCTTCCTCGTCCTCACGGCGTACTTCTGCATCGCGTGGCTCCAGGAGCGCCGCTGGCAGCAGGCGCTCGGCGTCGGCATCGCCGTCGCGTGCGCCGCGCTCTCGAAGCTCCCGGGCGTCCTCGCGGGCCCCGTCGCGCTCGTCGTCTTCCTCATCGGCCTTGGCATCGCGCTCTGGCGCCGCGACATGAAGCTCGTGAAGCAGACGGCGGTGCACGGCGCCATCGGCGCGGCCCCCGTCGCGCTGGGCGCCATGCTCTACCTCGCGCTCCTGAGCTACATCCAGGCCATCGGCAACCTGATGATGAAGCTCGAGTGGCAGATCGGCCGCGTCGACACGAGCCGCGCCGTCGCGCAGGAGATCGCCGCGCAGCACCGCCCGGCCTCGTGGTACTTCACCGACCCGAACATGGGCCTCCCCAACGAGCTCATGCCCCTCGTGTTCGCGCTCGCGCTCGTGGGCACCATCGCGGTCTTCGTCCGCTTCGCCTTCCGCAGCACGCGCGGCGCCGAGCACCTCGTCGTGCCCATCTTCGTCGCCATCGTGCTGGGCTTCTTCACGTGGAGCGACCGCAAGGAGGGCTTCTACATGCTCCCGATGGCGCCCTTCGCCGCCATCTTCGTCGCCTACGCCGCCGACAGCCTGCGCCGCATGCTGGCGTGGGCCGGCCTCAAGTTCACGCCGAAGGCCGCCCGCCCGGTGGGCATCGCCGCGCTCGCGCTGGCCGTCCTCCTCATCGCCGTGCCCGCCAACGTCGCGGCCAGCGAGACGGTGGACGACTTCGTCTACGGCAACGACCAGGAGAAGTACTTCGGCTACGGCACGCGCGAGGCGGCGCAGTTCATCGCCGAGCGCGACCCGAACGCGGGCCAGTACGGCACGCTGCTCGGCCGCTTCTCGCTCCACTGGTACAACGAGCAGAACACGTACCACTGGTACATCGACCACACGTTCCTCGAGAGCCAGATCCGCAGCGGCCAGCTGAAGTACATCGTGTACGAGGACTACCTCCAGCTCGCGTTCGACCGCGAGTACATGCGCGAGCTCATCAACAAGTACAACGGCCAGGCCGTCAAGACCTACCGCGCCGGCTGGGGCGAAGTGACGGTCTTCGAGCTCCACCCCAACGGCTGAGGCCGACGCCGACGCGCGGGCCGAGGCGCGTGCCGAGGCGCGGGCGGAGGCGCGGGCGGAGGCGCGGGCCGAGGCCGAGGCCGAGGAACGGTCGACCTCCGGCGCCTCCGCCACCACGCCTCTCTCGCGCGCCACGGCCGCTTCGCGGAAAGACCCGAGGACCCAAGGACCCGAGGACCCAGAAAAAACTCCGCGCTTCCTCCGCGCGCTCCGCGTCCTCCGCGGTGAGCGGCTTCGTTCCGCCCCGCGCGCCCCCGCGGTAAGCGGAGCGGAGGCTCAGCGGCCGGTCGCGTTCGGCAGCCGGTACGCGTACGCCGTGATGACCGCGAGCTCCGCGTCGGCCCACGCGAGCGGGATCTGCTTCCAGGGTCCCGCGCGGAGGTCGCCGATGGCGAAGAGGCCGCGGATGGGCTCGCCTCGCTCGTCGAGGACCTCGCGCTGCGCGTCCGTCACGACGTGCCCGTCGCGGTCGAGCTTCGCGCCCAGCGCGCGGGCGAGCTCGTTGTTCACGCGGTGCCAGCCGAGCGCGAAGAGCGCCTTGTCGAACTCGCGCGCGGGCCCGTGCTGGAACGCGACGACGAGCGGGCCCTCGTCGCGGAGCGCCTCGATGGGGCGCGTCTCGATGCCGACGCGCCTTGCGGCCTCGGGGGCGGGCGCGCCGTCCGTGAGGAGCGTCACCTCGCCGCCGAACTGCTCGCACACGTCCTCCGCCACCTGCGCCGCGTCCTCCGAGGCGCCAAGCACCGCGACGCGCTTCCCGTCGAGCGACCACCCCTCGCAGAGGAGGCAGTAGCCGATGAGCCCCTTGTGGAGAAAGGGCGCGAGCGTCGCGTGCCCCTTCCACGCGTACTCCGAGATGCCCGGCTTGCGATCGACCACGCCCGTCGCGAGGATGACCGCGCGCGCCCGCGCCTGCCACGCGCCGCGCGCGTCGCGCACGTCGGCGAGCCACCCGTCGCCGTCGCGGCGCAGGGCCGTCACCTCCGCGTCCTCGGCCACCTCGACGAGGCGCTTCCCGGAGCGGTCGGCGAAGCGCGCGAGGTCGCGGCGCCCCTGCTCGAGAAGCGCGTCGCCGCCGATGCCGGGGCGCCCGGGGATGTTCGCGATGGCCGGCGCCTGCGACACGCGCGAATAGCGGCGCCCCTTGTCCACGAGAAGCACCGTGTGGTTCAGCACCGCCCCCTTGAGCGCCGCGTGGAGGCCGGCGGGTCCGCCGCCCACGACGAGGATGTCGCACTCACGCACGAGCGGGCGAGGCGCGGGGGGCGCTTGAGAGAAGCGCCTCGGCGATGTAGAACGAGAGCTCCGCCGGGTCGGGGTTGCCCACGCGCGCGTACCGGATGCGCCCCTCGGCGTCGGCGAGCAGCAGCGTCGGCGTCTCGTACACGCCCAGAGCGCGCACGAGGTCGGGCCGCTCGTGCACCCACAGCGGCACGACGGGGACGTCGCCCGCCTCGCGCACGACGCGCGGCGTCTCCTGGCACTCGGCGCAGAGGCGGCTCGTGAAGTAGAACGCGGTGAGCGGCGCGCGCTCGCGGGCGGGCGGGAAGGCGTCGTCGGGCAGGCG
>DASRYU010000244.1:0-8205 GCA_035687045.1 Thermoplasmatota archaeon
GTCTTGGCGAACTCTCCTTCGGCAGCTGTCCGAGAAGCGCCAAGTAGGCATCCGGGCCGCCCATGGCTGCCGATGCACGGCGGCGGGGCGCGCCGCAGACTGCCTTCGAACAAGGCGCGCCTCGCCCTCACCCTCATCCTCCTTCTGGGCGCACGCCCCTGACGCGTCATCTCCGGCGTGCGAGCGCAAGACGCAGCGGCGCGCCGCGTGCGATCTCCCTCGGGCGCGACGGGCGCGCGCTGGGCGCCGGTCCGCGAGCGGGTGACGCGGGAACGCGCGCCGTCGAGCCGGGCGCTGCAGCGCACGCGTCGTAGCCTCCGGCGCCGGCCGGCGACCACCCGCGTTCCCCCACCAGGACACCGGCAGGCTTATCGAGCCGATGTACCTATGGAGCATAGGTACCTCCGTGGCAGAGGATGTGACCCGGTGGACGCAGCAGATCCGCAAGGGGAGCACGCGTCTTGCCATCCTCCAGCTCGTGAGCGAGAAGGAGCGCTACGGGTACGAGATCGTGACCTCCATCCGCGAGCGGACGGGGGGCGTCCTCGAGGTCGCGGAGGGGAACGTGTACCCCGCGCTCCACGCGCTGGAGGCGGAGGGGCACATCACGAGCGCCTGGCGCGAGGTCGAGCCGGGCGTGCCGCCGCGGAAGTACTACCGCCTGACGCCGCACGGGCGCGCGCACCACGCGTCGCTCGTGAAGGAATGGAAGGGGTACGTCGGAGCGATCTCACGGCTGTTGGAAGGAGACTGACCTGATGCAGATGACCACCGAAGCGCGCGCCTGGCTCGACGCCACGGTGCGCCGGATCCTCGCCCGTCACCCGCTTGGCGGCGCCGAGCGCGCGGGCATCACCTACGAGCTCATGAGCCACCTGCACGCCGCGGGCGAGGCGCGAGCCACGAGCCTCGGCCACAGCGAGGTGACGCGCGAGGACCTCGAGCACGCGCTGGCGCAGGCGGGCGGCGAGGAGCAGCTCGCGGCGGCCTTCGTGCAGCCGCTCGCGCGCCCGGTCGAGCGCGTCCTCTTCGGCCGGCGGCTGGGCGCCTACGCCATCGACATGGTCCTCGTCTTCATCGGCATCGTGCTCGTGCACCAGGCGCTCGACTTCCTTCTCGAGTGGCACATGGGCGTGACCGTCGGCCCCGAGAACGCGGCCGCCGAAGGAGAGCTCGACGGCACCATCTGGTTCCCGTGGGGCTTCCACGACCCGAGCCTCTCGCTCCCGCTCCAGGGGGTCTTCGCGCTCGCGAGCGGCGCCGTCCTTCTTGGCTACTTCGCGTGGACCGAGGCGCGCGACGGGCGCACGCCCGGGAAGCGCGCGCTCGAGCTGCAGGTGATGCGGACCGACGGCGCGCCCGTCACCTTCCGCGAGGCCTTCCTCCGCAACGCGGTGAAGCTCTCGCCGCCGCTCCTTCTTCTCGACGTGGTCGTCATGCTCCTCGCGTTCGCGAAGGACAAGCAGCGCGTGAGCGACCGCATCGCCGGCACGATCGTCGTGAGGGCGTGACCATGCGCGCCCGCGCTCTCCCCCTCGCGCTCCTGCTTCTGGCAGGCTGCGTCTCGTCCCCTGCCGGACCCTCGGCCACCGTCTCCCCCGCCGGCGTGCAGGTGGTCACAGACCGCCCCGACGCGACCTACGGCGCCGTCGCGACCGGCCCGGCGGCGGCCCCCGACCTCGACGCGACCACCGCGCAGCCGCCGCGCCTCGTGCCCGGCGAATGGTGGCGCATCCGCTTCACGTCAAGCTTCTTCGACGGACCCGCCGAGCTGGTCCGCGTCGTCGCCGCCGTCGAGCCGGAGGGCTATCTCGTGGGCATGCCGCACGAAGGCTGGTCGAAGGAAGCCATCGCGTACCACGCGCCCGCCTTCGGCGACGTCGGCTTCGACCTGTCGTACGCGCTGCACAACGTCCGCTTCGAGCCGCTGCGCTTCCCGCTCGTGACCGGCGCGACCTGGACGACGACGTTCGGCACCTCCGAGTTCGTCGCGACGGTCGAGAGCGCGGACGCCCACACGGCGACCGTGCGCTTCGACCCGCCGGCCTCCGACCCCTCGCCCACCGCCGCGCTCTTCGCCGCGGTCAGCCCGATCCCCACGGACGCCGGCATGCGGCTCGTGTACGACGCGCGGCAGCACGAGGTCGTGCGCTTCGAGTCGGTCATCGGCGTTTGGGAGGTCGTCGAGCACGGCTACGGCTTCGAAGGGTGGGTGACCGTGCCGCGAGGGCTCCACACCGTGTTCGACCATGGCCAGCTCGGCCCCGTGACGCCGGGGCAGCCGCTCCCCTCGCGGAGCGCGACGGTCGAGGGGGGCTACAACCGGCTGACGCTCATGCACGGCATCTTTGCCCTCGGCCCCGGCGTGTACCGGATCCGCGACGTCGGCCCCGACGGCACGGAGTACGTGACGGAGTCGAAGGGGGAGCGCGCGTTCACCGTCGGCTTCCACGAGGCGCGGGACCCGGACGGAGAGTGGACGCTGGAGGACCTCGCGGCGGGTCCTGGCGGCACGTACACCATGGGGATGGCGTACCACCAGTACGACGTCAGGCTCCCGGACGGAGCGCGCCGTTCGGACCACAGCCACCCGGTCGTGCGCTGAGCGGGCTATCCGAGCCGCTGCAGGCGCTGCGACTCGACGGGGCGGATGCCCTGCGTGTTGTCGGCGCGCTGGGAGAAGGCGGCGAGGATGCCGCCGACGACGCGCACGACCTGCTGGGGCTCGATGGGCTTCTGGAGGAAGCTCTGGACGCGCGCCTCGTTGATCGCGCGGATGGCGATGTCGAGGTCGGGGAACGCGGTGATGAGGATGGCCGGCACGTTCGGCTGCTGGAGGCGCACGTGCATGAGGAAGTCCAGCCCGTTCATCCCCGGCATCTTGTAGTCGGTGACGATGATGTCGGGCGGCGTCTGCGCGATGGAGCGAAGGGCCGCCTGCGCGTCGGGACGCGCTTCGACCGTGCAGTTCTCCAGGCTCGAGGCCAGGAGCTCCGCAAGCAGCTCGCGGATGTCATCCTCGTCCTCGACGACCAGGATGCGGCGCGGCCGCGATTGGGCCTTCGCCTTGAGTTGGGCGAGTTCTCCCGTGCGCATGGCTTGCTCGAACGTTCGTCGGAGGGGGCATATGAGGCTGTCGCGCGGCCCCCTGGGGGCGCGACGGCCTCGTTGCGCCGCCGCTCAACCCTTGAGGCCGAACATGCCGCCGGAGAGCCACTGGCCGCCGTCGACGACGAGGCACTCGCCCGTGACGTACGAGGCGGCCGGCGAGGAGAGCCACAGCGCGGCGAGCGCCATCTCCTCGGGCGTGCCGAAGCGGCGCGCGGGGATGGTCTCCAGAAGGCGCTGCTGCCCCTCCTCGTCGGCGTAGCCGAGGTTGCCGCTCGCGTTCTTCGTGATGACGGCGCCGGGCGCGAGCGCGTTCACGCGGATGTTGTACGACGCCCACTCCAGCGCGAGGCTGCGCGTGAGGTTGAGCACGCCCGCCTTCGCGGCGCCGCTGTGGGAGACGAAGGGCGCGGCCATCCACGCGTAGGTGGCGACCATGTTCGTGACGGCGCCGCCGCGCTTCTGGAGAAGCGGGAAGGCCGCCTTGCTCACGTTGAACGTCCCGTGGAGAACGATGTTGATGACGGCGCTCCAGGCGTTCTTCGACATCTGGTCGAAGGGGACGAGGAAGTTGCCCGCGGCGTTGTTGACGAGGATGTCGAGCGCGCCAAGCTCGCGCTCCGCCGTCTCCATCACGCGCTCCACCTGGTCGGGCTCGCGCACGTCGCACACCTGGTAGAGGACGTCCTTGCCGAACTGCGCGCGCACGCTCTCGGCGGCCGCCTTCAGGTTCTCCTCCTTGCGGCTGCAGATGAGCACGCGCGCGCCGTGCGCGGCGAAGGCGTGCGTCATCGCGAGCCCCATGCCCGTGGCGCCCCCGGTGATGAGCGCGGTCTTTCCCTCGAGGAGGTCGTCGCGGAAGGGGGTGCCGGGGTAGGCGGGCATGGCGCCGCGAGCCGCGCGCGAGGGGAAAGCCGTTTCCCACGGCGCGTGGGCGCGCGCCGGACACTCAGAGCGGCGGGCCGTGCGGCGTGGGCGCGGGGCCGTTCTTGATGCGCTGCAGGAGCGCCTTGATGTCGGTGTCCTTCCACGTGGTCGTGGGGCCGAAGCGCGCCTCGCTGGAGGCGGGCTGGCTCACCCACGCCTTCGTGTTCTCGCGCGTGAAGAGGCCGCGCTGCGCGAGGACGTCGAAGATGGCCGCGACGTCGTCGACGCCCATGCGGTCGCTCTCGATGCTGATGCTCACGTGGCCGTCCCGCCCCGCCTCGTCGTGGCGGAAGAGGACGGACACCTGGTTGTCGCTGCCCGTGGCCGCGTCGACGCCCTCGAGCTTGCGTCCGAGCTTGATCTTCGTCTCCCACTTCGTCAAGACGACACCGCGGGTCGACCGCCCTTCCGGTGCTTGAGATAGCCGTTCTCCTCCACCTCGGCCGAGAGCTCGAGGCCCAGGATGAAGAGGCGCTTGTGCTTGCAGACGCGCCCGTGGAGGGCGGCCTCGCACAGGCACGAGAGCCGCCCCGGCCCCTGCTCGTGGAGGTCGAGGAGGAGCTCGTGGGTGACGCCGGCGCGCGTCTCGCTCGCGAAGAGGAAGCGGTGGAGCCCCGGCCCCAGCACCTCGTGGCGGATGGGGAGGAGCATGCGGAAGCTTCGCCCCCCCTCGACTTGAAGATGCGCCCGCGCCTTGCGCCCTCGTGGCCTGGTTCCAGGAGGTCCTCCAGGGGACGGCGAGCGCGCCGTGGCTCTGGTGGGCGGTGACCCTCGTCGTCCTCCTGCTCCTCCTCCTGGGAGGCCTGAAGCTTCTGGGGCTCTTCCCCGAGTGACCCGGCGCAAGGAGAAAGGATGATGTCGCGACGCCCGGCTCGACGGGCATGGACGTCGTCGAGCTGGGGGGCATCCGCCTGCACCTCCTGCGCGTGCACCCCGGGCTTCCCCACGAGGCCGACCGCGTGACGCGCGAGCTCCAGCGCCTCGCGCCGGCCGTCGTCCTCGGCGACCTGACCACCGAGGACGCGCTGCGCCTGCGCGGGGCGCTCGCGGAGAAGAAGCCGTTCGAGCCCGGCTTCGTCGACGCGCTCTACTACGACGCCACGCGCGAGCGCTTCGCCGGCGACGCGACGACGGTGGAGCACCCGCTCGCGGCCGCGGCGCGCTTCGCCCGCGACCGCCGCTCCGAGTTCATCCCCCTCCTCCCCATCACGAAGAAGCCCGGCTTCCTCGCGCGCCGCCGCATGCGGAAGGCCGTCGAGCGCGCGCAGGCCGCGACGCACGAGGCGTTCCCGGCGGCGTTCGTGAAGGCGCTCGCGGGCGCGTGGGAGCCGCGCGACGACGTCGAGCCCGCGCACCGCCGGACGCTGCGCGCCCTGCAGGAGGGGCGCGCGCCCGTCGTCGCGGTCGTGCAGGCGCACCGCGCGGACGCCTTCCTCCAGCTCGTCCACGCCACCGGGAGGATCCCCGCATGAGCGGCCGGCACGTCCTTGTCCCGCTGAAGTGGCTCAAGGCGCACGAGCAGTACGTCGCGTCGCGCGTCGAGCAGCTCCAGCACCACTTCCTCCACCGCGACGCCATCGACTACGCCATCGTCGCGGACGAGCGGACGGGCACCGTCATCGACGGGCACCACCGCCTCGAGGCGCTGCGCCGCATCGGCACGACGTGGGCGCCCGCGTTCCTCGTGGACTACCGCGACCCGCGCATCAGCGTCCACACGTGGCGCGAGGGGGAGAAGGCGCCGGAGAAGGAGGAGGTGGTGGCGCGCGCCGCCGCCGGCGACCTCTTCCCGCCCAAGACGACGCGGCACGACTTCGTGCGCCAGCTCGACCCGGTGGACGTGCCCCTCGAGGCGCTCCGCGCCCCCGACGCGATGGGGCGCCCGACGTTCCAGCCGCGCGCGTGAGGCGAGCCCGGGGAAACGGTCATGAGCGCGCGCCGCCTCGGCCGCGCGTGGACCCCGCCGTCGCCTCGCTCTACGCGCGCGTGAAGGAGCGCGTGCCGCAGGACGAGTTCGAGCGGCGCATCGCCGCCGCGCGCGGGGAGTTCGGCGGCCTCCTGGACGACGAGGCGCTCGCGCTCCTCGTGCTCGACGAGCTGGGGCTCAACGAGGGCGCGTACACGACGCTCGCCGAGCTCAAGGGGCGCAGCGAGGCGACGGTGCGCGTGCGCGTGGAGCGCGTCGAGCCGCCGCGCACGTTCGAGCGCGCGGGGCGCGACCCGGGGCGCGTGGTGAACGTCGTGGTGAGCGACGCGACGGGCGAGACGCGCCTCGTCTTCTGGGACAAGGACGTCGACCGCGCGGAGGAGCTGAAGCCGGGCGCGCACCTGACCGTGGTGAACGCGCGCGTGAAGGACGGCCGCTTCGGCGCCGAGCTCCACGTGGGGCCATGGAGCGTGCTCGAGGTGGAGGGCGCGCTCGACCCCGCGAAGCGGAAGCTCCTCGCCGACGTGGGGGCCCCCCTCCCCCACGTCTTGTCCGCAACTGCGGTCGCGGACGCGGAGGTCGCCGCGGAAGGCGCGGAGCGCGAGCTTGTCCAGACGCAGACGAAGCTCCCCTCGGAGGAGCTCCCGACGGCGCTCGAGGGCACGCTCGCGTGGCTCGGGCCGACGCGCCCCTACCGCAGCAAGGAGGGCGCCACCGGCTTCACCTGCGAGCTCGACATCGCGACGGAGCGGGGGCCGCTGCGTGTCGTGGCGTGGGACGCGCACGTGAAGGCCGCGCGGGCGCTGCGCGAGGGCGCGCCGGTGCGCATCGAGGGGCTCGCGCCCAAGGTCAAGGGCGCCACGACCGAGTGGCACACGACGCGGGAGACGCGTTTCTCAGCCTGAGGGTCGGCGCTTGCGGCCGAGCAGCATGACGACGGCGCCCAGCGCGAGCGCCGCCAGGGCCGCGAAGAACGACACGAGAAGCCAGGGGTGGTGCTTGCGCAGCTCGGCGATGCTCAGGCCGACGTCCTCCGGCTCGCGCGGGATGGGCATGTTCGCGTCGAAGGTGGGCGCCGGCCGCGACGGGTCCGCGCGCACCCACGCGGTGTAGAGGAGGTCCGCCGTCGCCTGCGCGCCCAGCGACGCCGCGCGCCGCGTGATCTCGCGCGCCTCCGGCGTCCACGCGCCGCCCGAGGCGTCGAGCGCGGCGACAAGCTCCGCCGCCATCGCGGCGCTCCTCTCGGCAAGCTCCTTCACGTGCGCGCTCGGGTCGTGCACCTCGCGCGGCTCGCGCTCGAGCGTCACCTCGTACTCGTGGCGATGGTCGTACGCGGCCTGCTCGTAGGGCTCGTGCCACGCGTGGTCGTAGAGGCCGTCCCCCGTGTGGAACGGCACCGCGAGGTCCATCACGAAGTGCGTGAGGAAGCCCATCTGGTAGGCGACGTCCTCGCCGCTCCTGTTCTCGCGCAGCGCCATCGTCGCCTCGTGGAGCGAGAGCTCGACGCGGTACACGCCGCCGCCCCCTTCGCTCGAGGGCTCCCACGTGTGGTAGAAGGTGTTGACCTCCTTCGACGGGTCCGTGATGCCGTCGGGGTCGAGCGCGCCGCGGCGGAACGCCTCGCGGTGCGTCTCGAGGAGCGCGCGGAGCTCCGGCGGGAGCGCGGCGAGCGCCACCTCCGCGAGGTCGGCGTGGTGCGGCCGGTCCGGGCCCGCCATCCACGCCTGCGCCGTAGGCGCGACGAGAACGAGGGCGAGCAGAGAGGCGAGGACGCGCACGAGGCTGCTCGCTCGCGGGGCGCCTCGTCCCTTGTGGTTCAGTGGGCGACGCGTCAGTACTTGCCGACGCTGGGATCGACCTGGTCCGCCCACGCGTCGATGCCGCCGGCGATGTTCGACGCGTCGTACCCCTGCGGCTGGAGCCAGTCCGCGACGCGCTGCGAGCGCATGCCGCTGTGGCACATCACGAGGATGGGCTTGTCCTTCGGCAGCTCCCCCACCCGCGCCACGATCTCGCGCATCGGGATGTGGAGAGCGCCCTCCACGCGCGCGGCCTCCAGCTCGAAGGGCTCGCGCACGTCAAGGAGGATGGCGTGGCCTTCGCGGAAGCGGCGCGCCGCCTCGGGCGCGTCGACGAGCGGGGCAGGGCTCATGCGGCGCGGGACGCGGCGCGGCCCTCAAGGCTCTTCCTCCCGCCGGGGCAGCGGGCGGCTCCCGAAGTAGTAGCCCAGCACGAGCCCGATG
>DASRYU010000245.1:0-4733 GCA_035687045.1 Thermoplasmatota archaeon
CCCCCCGCCGGCGCGTTCATCCGCCGCCGGCGCGTGCGCGGCGCGTGGTCGTTCCCTCGGAGGCGGAGGCGCTGGCGTTCCTCGAGCGCGGGGAGCTTCCCGAGGGCGTGGCGCCGCGCGACATGGTGCGCGCGAGCCTCAAGGTGCCCGCGTTCAAGGCGAAGGTGTGGCCCCACTTCGCGTGCTTCGTGGACGCCTCCAACGTCGCGCGGCGGCGGCCGGTGCCGGCGCACGAGGTGAACACGCCCAAGGCGCGCCTGGCGGACCTTGACGCCGTGGTCGAGGAGGCGCGGCGCCTGCGCTACGTGCCCATCGTGGTCTCGGACGCGAACCTGTTCCAGCTCATCGACGAGCCCTACGAGTGGCAGCGCAAGTATTCGCAGTATCCGCACAGCGTGGCGAAGGGGCGCCAGGCGGACACCATCGTGCTGCGCGCGCTCGAGAAGCTGCCGGAGGGCGCGTGCGTGACGAACGATCGCTTCGCGAAGCCCGACGAGCGGCGCGACTTCGCGCACGTGCTCGACATGCCCGACACGTTCTACCGCCACGCGTGGGACGCCGAGGCGCCGCGCCTGGTGGCGCCCGACGGCAGCCCGATGCCCCACGCGCACGATCGGCTCGCGCGCCGCCTGCTCCGCGCGGCGGACGAGCCGGCGCGACCGCTTGGATGATGCGGGAGCGCGCGGCTGCGCCCGCGATGGACCTCGCGCGCTTCTGCGACGAGTGGCTCGCGGCGTGGACCGGCGGCGACGCCGAGCGCCTCGCGGCGTACTACGCGGACGACTGCTTCTACAGCGACCCCACCAGGCCGGCCGGCGTGCGCGGCCGCGACGAGCTGCGCCGCTACCTTGCGAAGTGGCTCCCGCAGTACGCGCGGATGGTGTGGACGCGCCGCGGGCTCTACGCGACCGAGGGGGGCTTCTGCGTCACGTGGGACGCGCGCATCCCCGTCGCGGGGCAGTGGCTCGAGGAGCGCGGCATGGACCTCGTCCTCCTGGACGGGACCGGCCGCATCGCGCGCAACGAGGTCTACTTCGACATGACGCGCTGGCGCGCGCTCCTCGCGGAGCGGCCGCGCGGCGAGGCGTAGGCGGGTCGCCGCGAGCGGCCGTCCGCGCGTGGCCGCTGCCCATTTCGAAAAAACAACCGTCATATAGTCCGCGCGGTCCATCACCCGACCGGGATGCCCTAACATGGAAGAGATCACGCGCTTCGTGAACCTCCCCGTCTACACCGCGACCGGCACGTTCGTCGGACACATCAAGAACGTGATCCTCGACGTGACGGGGCGCAAGCTCGACTCTCTCCTCGTCGGGAAGACGAACCCCGCCCTGGTCGAGGGCGGCGTCGACGTCGCCGTGCCCTACCGCTGGGTGCGCGCCTTCGACGACATCCTCATCCTCAGCTACTTCCCGACGCGCGTGGAGCTCCCCGCTCCCGCCGCCGAGGCCGAGGACGAGCTCGAGGTCGTCGCGGCCCATTAGTCCGGATCAGCCGTCGAACCATCGCGGCCTTATCCGCAACGTTCACGTCCCCGGAACCCCCAGGGGGGTGCGTGGCGACCGCGAGCAGCATCGGCTTGTTCGCGTCGATCCCTTTTGACGCGCCCCGCCCCCGCACAACGCGGGACGTCCTCTTCGACGTCAAGACGGGCCTCGACTTCGTGGCCCACAACCTGCCGCCCGCGCACCGCGTGCTCGTGCGGCTCAACCCCTATCCGCGCCCGTGGCGCCCCATGACCATCGAGGCGCCCGACGGCGCGAGGCTCGCGGCGTGGTACGGCCCCGGCCGCGCCGACGGCCCCTCCATCCTCTTCGCGCCGGGCACCTTCCAGACGAAGGACGACACGCCGCGCAAGAAGCGCGCCATCGACCTCTGGCGGCGCCTGGGCGCGAACGTGCTCATCATGGACCTGCGCGGCTTCGGCGGGAGCCACGCCGCGCTGGGCTCCGGCGGCTACCTCGAGTCGCGCGACCTGCACCTCGCGGCGGACCGGCTGCGCGAGGAGAGCGGCGCCGAGCGCGTCGCGCTCTGGGGCGAGAGCCTCGGCGGCGCCGTGTCGCTTCTCGCGGCGAGCCTGCCGCGCGCGGAGGAGCGCTTCTCGCGCGTGCTCGCGTGGAGCCCGTTCGCCGACCTGCGCGAGGCGAGCACGGTGGCCAACCCCTCCACCGACATCGGCCGCTCCCTGCTGGGCCGCACGTACCGCTGGCTCCTGCGCCACCGCACCCGGAACGAGGTGCGCGACTTCGAGCAGTACCTCGCGCTCTGCGCGCAGCAGCTCGGGATGGACGTCGAGACGCTCTGCCACTCCTGCAGCCCCTCCGCGCACGTCCGCAGGCTGCGCGTGCCCGCCACCGTGTTCCACGCGGAGGACGACTTCGTCGTGCCGGTCGAGCACGCGTGGCGCCTCGCCCGCGCGGGCGCGCCGAACCTCCAGGTGCACGTCCTGCCGCGCGGGAGCCACCTCGCGTTCGACCGCGAGGCGCCCGAGTGGTACGCCGCGGTCACCCGCAAGCTCCTTGCCGGTGGCGCCGCGTAGCGCGCCCCATGCGCGTGTGCGCGGTGCAGATGCCGCACGGCGACTCGCTGGAGGAGAACCTCCGCCGCGCGCGCGACATGCTCGCCGACGCGGCCGCGCGAGGCGCCGCGCTCGCGCTTCTTCCCGAGTACTTCTTCGCCGTCTTTCCCGGCGGCCCGCCCGCCTCCGCGCCGCACGCGCCGCGCATCCGCGCGATGATGGCCGACGCGAGCCGCGAGCTGGGCCTCGTCGTCGCCGGCAACGTCATCGAAGGGGAGGGGGAGCGCTACGCGAACGTCGGCGTCGCCTTCGAGGCGGGGCGCCTCGTTCTCGAGCAGGCGAAGGTGCATCCCATGCCCCGCGAGGCCGCGGCGGGCGTCGCGGGCGGCCCCTCCTTCCGCGCCGCGCGCGTGGGCGGCCACGACACCGGCATGCTCGTGTGCGCGGACGTGCTCTACCCCGAGGCGGCGCGCGTCCTCTCGCTCCAGGGCGCGGAGATCCTTCTCAACCCCGTGATGAGCCCGTGGCGCGAGGAGGACGACGGGCGCGAGGCGCGCGTCGCGATGTACGTCGCCCGCGCCTACGACGCGGGCGCGTTCGTCCTCAAGGCGGCCGGCCACAAGCGCGGCGCCGTCGCGGGCCGCTCCCTCATCGCGGCGCCGTGGGGCGTCCTCGCGCGCGCGAGCGACGACTTCGCGACGGAGCTCGTCCTCGCCGAGCTCGACTTCGCGAAGCTGCGCGCGTTCCGGGAGAAGCAGGCGCAGTTCCCGCCGCGCCGGCCCGAAGCGTACCAGGGGCTCCTTTAGGGGCGCGGCGCGACGTGCGGCGCCGCGGGCGCCGCCTCGCTGGGCGAGTCCTCGCCCGCCCACCGCCGCGTGAGCGCGATGAGCTCGGCGCGCGTGGCCTCGGGGACGCGGTAGGCGGCGGCGCGCACCTCGATGACGTCCGCCTCGTTCTGCGAGAGGACGCCGTCCGAGAGGAGGCGCCGGATCTCGGCCGCGAAGAGGGGCGGGAGCGTGGGGAAGCGGCGGTCGACCTCCAGGAGGCGCAGCTTCACGAGGTACTGCGAGGCGCGGCGGTCGAGCTCGAGGAAGTGGATGTCGTCGAGGCGCCCCTTCTGGTGCTCGTCGCGCACCTGCGCGCGCATGGCGGCGAGCTTCGCGACGCCCGCCTCGGGGTCGACCTTCGCCTCGGCGTAGGCGGATTCGATGGCGGCGAGCGTGACGGTGAGCGCGCGGCGGCGCGTGCGGACGCGGTAGATGGCGTAGGCGCCGGCGCCGGCGGAGCCGACAAGACCGATGATGCCGAGCCACACGTCGAGGCTCTGGAACCACGAGGCGTCGCCGCCTCCGTCGCCGGCCGTGCTCTCGCCCGACCCGCAGGGATACTCGACCACCTGGCCGTTGTACTCGATGCGGCACTTCTGCTGGGCGGCCGCGCCGGGGAGCGCGAGGCTCGCGACGAGGACCGCGAGAAGAAGCCAGGCGCGCACGCCTCCCCATCCCGCCTCGGGGGTCAAGAACCTTGGCAAGCTCAAAGGCGGTCGTACTTGTCCGCGCGCCCGCGCGCCTTGTCGGCGGGGTACTTCCGGGCGTTCTCCTCGAGCTTGCGCGCGACCGCGTCCAGGAGGTCGACGCCCGTCTTGTCGGCGAGGAGCATCGCGTAGAGAAGGACGTCCGCGAGCTCCTCCCCGATGCGCGCGCGGTCCTCGGGCGCGAGGTCGGCGGCCTGCAGGTCGCGCCACTGGAACACCTCGAGAAGCTCGGCCGATTCGATGGCGACGCTCATCGCGAGGTCCTTGGGCGTGTGGAAGGCGTCCCACGCGCGCTCGTCGACGAAGCGGCGCAGGCGCGCGCGGAGCTCGTCGTACGACGCGGCCACGGGCGCGGCATCGACGACGCGGCGCAAATCCCCTTTGCCCCCCGGCGGCGAGCAGGCACCGATGCGGCGCGCCCTCCCGCTCGTGGTCCTTCTCGCCCTCCTGGCCGGCTGCGTGGACGCCGGGATCGACGCCATCGAGGAGGCGCGCGAGCGCAACCGCGAGAAGGAGCCGCAGGAGTCGACGGAGCCGGACGCGCGCGAGCCGCTGGGGCCGCCCACGCCCACCAGGACGCCCACGCCGACGCCCGCCACGCCCACACCGGCCACGCCGACGCCGCCAACGCCCGCGACCCCCACGCCTCCGGCGGCGTCGCCCGTGCCCTCGCCCTCGCCC
>DASRYU010000246.1:0-7427 GCA_035687045.1 Thermoplasmatota archaeon
GAATCCAAAGGAGCTGAAAGAAATGGAGTACATCTACAGCGCGCTCGTGCTGCACGCGGCGGGCAAGCCCGTCGACGAGAACGGTGTGACCGCGGTCCTCAAGGCCGCCGGCGTCACGCCCGACGAGGGCCGCGTCAAGGCCCTCGTGGCCGCCCTCGACGGTGTCGACATCGCCGAGGCCATCAAGACGGCCGTCGCCGCCGCCCCCGCGGCCGGTGGCGCCGCTGCGGCCCCCGCCGCCGCCAAGGAGGAGGAGAAGCCCGAGGAGAAGGGCCCCTCCGAGGAAGAGGCCATGGCCGGCCTCGGCGCGCTCTTCGGCTGAGCAGAGCGAAGCTGAAGAAAGGGCGTGCGCGAGAGCGCACGTCCGAATGTTCGGCCAATCAATGCGCGGCCGAACACCCGGGGCTCGCGCCCCGGATCTTTTTCTCATCTCCGCTCCCCGAGCGGAGCCCATGCCTCGACGGGCGCCGCGGAGAGGGGGCAACCCCCTCCGACGGCAGGTTTTTTCCCGCCGCTTCCGCGGCCTTCATGTACGCCACAACGTGACCTCTCCAATCGGTTGATACCGCCGTCCTCCTCAGGGCCGCGCGTGGAGCGGACCCGCCGCGCGCTCGCCATCGTCCTCCTCGCCCTCGCCGCGCTCAGCCTGGCGAGCGCAGCGGCCGCGCAGCCGCCGCCCGCGGCGGTCATGGTCATCCGGCACGCGCCGCACGTGGAGCTGGAGCCGCTGGGCGAGCTCGCGCTCGTGCCCGGCGAGGAATCGAGCCTCGAGCTGCGCCTCACCAACCGCGGGAACGCGACGGAGACGCTCCGCCTCGACGTCCTCCAGCTCGCCTTCGGCGGCGGGGAAGCGAGGCTCGCGTTCCGCGTCTCCCCCGGCGCCGTCACGCTTGGGCCCGACGAGAGCGCGCACGTGACGCTCCACGCGTTCGCCTTCACCGGGACGCCCCTGGGAGAGGTGCCGTTCTACCTGCAGGCCGTCCTCGCCGACGGCTTCGCCGCCGGGCAGTGGACGCTCGTCGCGCGCGTGCAGGAGGCGCCCGTCGAAGCCGACGCGTCGCTCCCCGCGGGCGCCTACGGCTTCGCCGCCGTCGCCGTCGTCACCGGGAGCGCCTGGGTGGCGTTCCGGCGCCTCGAGTGGCTCCGCTACCTCGCCTTCGGGCTCCTTCCCCTCTACTCGCGCCTCGCGCCCGCGCGCCTCCTCGAGCAGGAGAAGCGCGACCTCCTCCACCGCCTCGTGCGGGACGAGCCCGGCATCCACTTCAGCGCGCTGCGCGAGCGCACGGGGCTCCCCAACGGCGTCCTGGTGCACCACCTGCGCACCCTCGAGCGCCACCGCCTCATCACGAGCCGCCGCGACGGGCCGCTGCGCCGCTTCGCCGCCGCCACCGCCGACTTCCCGGCGCCCGCGCCTCCGCCGGTGACGCCGATGCAGGCGCACGTGCTCGAGATCCTCCGCGAGCGCCCGATGACGCAGCGGCAGCTCGCGCAACGGCTGGGCGTGACGCAGCAGGGCGCGAACCGCCACGTGAAGGCGCTCGAGCGCCGCGGCCTCCTCGTCATCCGCTACGAGGACGGCGAGTGGCGCTGCCACGCCGAGGGCGCGCCCGTCGCGGCGCCGCCGGCCGTCCGCGCGTGAGCGCCACAACGCGGCCTCTCCAATCTCGATATCATCTTCCGGACGTTCTCCGGAAGCGATGCCTCCCAAAGCCATCCTCGCGCTCGCGGCGCTCGCGCTCCTCGTGATCGGCGCCGCAGCCTCCGCGCAGCCCGCCACGACGCGCACGTTCCGCATGGAAGCGATCCCCGGGCTCGCGGTGGAGACGGACCAGACGGGCTACTTCGACCTCCTCCCGAACACGTCGCGCACGCTCGTCGTCGAGCTGCGCAACGAGGGCAACGAGACGCTCGCGCTCCGCGTCACGGCCACGGAGTCGCGCATGTCGCAGGACCAGCCCGAGCGCGTGCGCGCGGTCGTGGAGCGCAGCGAGCTCACGCTCGGACCCTCCGAGAGCGCGCGTCTGGAGGTCAACGTCACCGCCTCCGACGCGCCCGAGAACACGACGACGCAGCTCATGCTGCAGTTCAACCGCGAGAACACGTCGCAGATGCGCATGCACCAGGTGCCCATCCTGCTCGGCCCGCCATGCCCCGAGTGCAAGCCGCCCGCGAACCAGGGCGGCGGCATCTTCTACTCGGGGCCCGCGGGCGGCGGCCCCGGCGGCGCGGACGGGCACGTCGAGACGGTGGGCCCCGGCGGGAGCGGCCCGAGCGCGCGCACCGAGACGAGGCCGATCGACCGCGAGCCGGCGCTCGACGAGTCGGACCCGTACCAGGAGGTGCCCGGCCCCGGGGCTCTCGCGGCGCTTGCCGGCGGCCTCGGCGCGCTTGCCCTCCGCGCGCGCCGCAAGCTGCCCGTCGCGCTCCTCGCGCTCGCCATCCTCGCTCCTGGCGCCGTCGCGCAATCGAGCCTCGAGCAACGCTCCTTTTTCGTCGGCGCCATCTCGCGCACGGACGACGACGTGACGCTGGACGTGAAGATGCTCCGCGAGGGGCCGTCGCGCGTCATCCTCGGCCTGTACGCCGACGGCCGCCTCCTGGCGCCGGAGCAGGTGTACGAGGCGTGGTGGGCGGGGCACACGAAGGCCATCACCTTCCGCGACATCAACGCCTCGCAGGTCGAGCTCCGCATCGAGTTCACGACGAACGAGGCCGACCGCCCCGTGCGCCAGGAGCGGACGCCGCTCTCGCTGCCGCCCATCGCGCGCGCCTCCATCGACGCGACGCGGGCCGTTCTCGACGACCGGCTCCGCCTCGCGCTGACGCTCGTGAACACCGGCGGAGCCGACAGCGGCCGCATCGTCGCGCGGCTGGAGTCCTCCTCGGGCACCCGCATCGGCGATCCGCTCGCGCAGAGCGTTCCCGGCATCGCCGCGGACGGCACCGCGGAGGTGACGTTCCAGCTTCGCGCGCCGCTCGACACCGTGACGCTCGTGCTCGAGCACGACAACCAGACGCGCCGCATCACGCTCGAGGTGGACCGCGCCGGCGGCGGCGTGCGCCTCGGCCTCTCCTCCGCCACGCTCACCAGCGACGGCCTCGCCACCTTCCACCTCGTCAACCTCGGCGAGACGGCGGTGCACAACGCGCTCGCGTACCTCGAGACGGGGCAAGGCATCCGCGTCGGCGCCCCCTCGTCGCTGCGCATCGGCTCGCTCGAGCCGGACGGCGTCTCCTCGCTCTCCTTCACCCTCGAGAAGGACCTCGCGAACGTCACGCTCGTCGTCGAGGCGGCGGGCGAGCGCCGCACGTTCGCGGTGCGGCTGGACGAGCGGGGCCGCTCCGGCGGCTCGGACGCGGACGTCACGCTGAAGACCGACCTCCCCTCGCGCGAGGCCACGCCGGGCGACGCCGCGTCCTACGCGCTCACGATCGAGAACAAGGGGGACGACGCGCTCCTCTCGCTGCGCGCGGAGGGGCTGCCCGACGGCTACGACGTGAGCTTCACCATCGACAACAGCGTCGTCCGCACCCTTGTCCTCGACGAGGACTCGACGCGCAAGCTGTCGGCGTCGGTCCGCATCCCGGCCGGCGCGAGCCGCGACGCCGGACGCACCCTCCCCTTCAGCATCGTCGCGCTCGACGAGGACGGCGACGTGGCGGCGCGCATCGAGCTCGCCCTCACCGTGCGCGGCGCGCCACGGCTCGAGCTCGCCGGCCAGAACTGGTTCGCGAACGTCGCCGCGGGCGAGAGCCAGACGGTGACCCTCGCCGTCCGCAATACTGGCACGGCGACGGTGCGCGACGTGCGCCTCACCGCCACCACGCCCAGCCAGTGGAGCGCGGCGTTCTCCCCGAACAGCATCGCGCGCATCGAGCCGGGCGAAAGCGTCGAGGTGCAGCTCACGCTGACCGCGCCCGCGGACGCCGCGGCCGGCCGCTACACGTTGGATGTCGCTGCCGCCACGGCCGACATCGCCGCGCGCCCGCGCAGCTTCGTGGTGGAGGTCGACGCGGAGAGCACCTCGAAGCTCCCGTGGGCCATCGGCGCCGGCCTCGCGGGCCTCGCCGCCACCGCGCTCATCGTCAAGTTCCGCCGCAGGTAGATCCTCATGATCATCGCAGACCATCTCCACAAGAGGTTCGAGGACGGCCACGTCGCCGTGAAGGACGCCACCTTCGAGATCAAGGCGGGCGAGACGCTCGGCCTCCTCGGCGGCAACGGCGCCGGCAAGAGCACGACCATCCACATGCTTCTCGGGAACATCCCGCCCACATCTGGCCAGTCGTTCATCGCCGGCCACTGCATGCAGGAGGACCCTCTCGAGGCCAAGAAGCACCTCGGGTACGTGAGCGAGAACGTCCTCCTCTACGGGCCGCTCACCGCGGAGCAGAACCTGCGCTTCTTCGCGCGCATCTCGGGTGGCGACGTCCCGCGCGAGCGGGAGGAGATGCTTCTTGAGCGCGTCGGCCTCGGCTCCGCGGCGAAGCGCCGCGTCGAGACCTTCAGCAAGGGCATGCGCCAGCGCCTCGGCATCGCCATCGCGCTCGTGAAGGACCCGGAGGCGCTCCTTCTCGACGAGCCGACGACGGGGCTCGACCCGGTGGGCGTGCGCGAGCTCAACGACCTCATGATCTCGCTGCGCGACGAGGGGAAGGCCATCCTCCTCGTGACGCACGACCTCTTCCGCCTCAACGAGGTGGCCGACCGCATCACCGTCATGCGCGACCGCGCGCTCACGGAGCCGGTCGTCGCGCGCTCCGTCGACGACGTCACGCGCCTCTACATGGAAGCCGTGGGCGCGGCCGTCGTCGCGAACGGGGGTGCCGCCGTTGGCTAGCGCGACGTTCGAGATCGCGAAGCGCGAGTTCATGGAGAACGTGCTCTCGCGCCGCTTCCTGCTCGCGCTCGTCCTCTCGTCGCTCATCCTCGTGACGAGCATGGCCGCGCTCTCCGCCGCCTACAACGAGGACTATGACGCCTACCGCGCGCAGCAGGACACGTACGCGCGGCAGGACAGCAGCTTCTCGCGCGTCCTCGGCGAGGTGCACCGCATCCTGGCGCGGCCGAACGTGCTCAGCATCTTTGTCGGCGGCCCCGGCGACGAGTACCGCAGCGACATGGCGAGCGGCGGAGGCGGCGGGCCCGTCTTCGGCTCGCAGTTCCAGCCGCAGGGCGGGAGCGCCTCGCCCACGAACAAGCGCTTCGACCCGCTCGACCTCGGCTTCGTCGCCGTCGTCGTGATGACGTTCCTCGTCGTCATGTTCAGCTACGACGCCATCAGCGGCGAGAAGGAGCGCGGCACGCTGAAGCTCATGCTCGCGAACCCCATCCCGAAGGACGCGGTGCTCCTGGGCAAGTACCTGGGCGGCATGGCGTCGGTGCTCTTGCCGTTCGCGCTGAGCGTGGTGCTCGGCCTCGCGGTGCTGGCGTTCATGGGCGTGACACTCGCCGCGGGCGCGTGGGTCCGCCTGGGCGTCATCCTCGCGCTCCTCGTGCTCCTCCTCTCGGCGTTCTACCTCATCGGGCTTCTCGTGAGCTCGCTCAGCCGGCGAAGCGCGACGGCGCTCCTCGTGATGACGCTCGTGTGGCTCGTGCTCGTGTTCGGCGTGGGCAACGCCGCGGCCGTCGTGGCGAAGACGACGACGCCCGCGCCCACGAGCGCGGAGCTTGCGGAGCAGTACCGCAGCATCGACGACCGCGCGTTCACCGTGTGGGAGGACCTGCAGGCGGAGATGCAGCCGCTGATGCAGCGAAGCTTCACGGGCCAGCCCCTCACGGCCGACGAGCAGGCGCGGCTGACGGAGCTGCAGAAGCAGAGCCAGGCGGCGTTCGAACAGGCGGAGAAGGAGCGCGAGGCCGTGCGCAAGGACGCGATGCGTCGGCTCGACAGCCAGCTCTTCCGCGCGGAGAGCTTCGCGGCCATCTCGCCGGCCGAAGCGTTCCGCACGCTGGCGACAAGCATCGCGCGCTCCGACTACTGGAGCTTCCGCAGCGCCATCGACGCGGCGGAGACGTACCAGGAGGAGGTGGACCGGCTTCGCGCGGAGTGGCTCTCGGAGCAGGTCGGGGCGGGCTCCGCCCGCGCCACCATCATGATCGGGGGGCCCGGCGGCGTGCGCTCCTTCGGCGAGGAGGGGTTCGAGCCGCCGTCGTTCACGTACGCGACGCCCGGCCTCCCGGAGCAGGTGGGCTCGGCCGCGGGCGTACGCGACCTGCTGGTGCTGCTCGCGTACAACCTGTTCGGCTTCATCGGCGCGTACGTCGCGTTCCTGCGCTACGACGTGCGCTGAGGCGGCGCCTCCGGGGGCCTCGTGCCCCCGACCTTTCCATGTTCACCTGCCTCGCGCGCAGCAGAGAACGCCGCGCATACGGCCTCGCGCGATGCGCTATGCGGGAGAATACCGTCCACGACCCGATGCGTGCTATCGCTTCGCTTCTGACCGCCTTCGTCCTCCTCGCCTTCGCGCCTCCCGCGGCCGCGGCCTGCAACGAGGTCGCGGCCGGCGTGCGCACGTGCGACGACAACTGGGACGGCGAGACCGACGGCGTGAGCGTCGTGCAGGAGCCGGCCGAAGGCGTCCGCGCCACCGTCGGCGCCGGATACGTCGAGTTCGGCTCCGTCGGCATCCTGATCGCCGGCGCGAACAGCGACGTCGTGAGCGACGCGGGCACGCTCCGCACCCGCACGTACACGTGGTGCTACGACCTGAACGACGACATCACCGACTGCGAGAACCAGATCGGCGTCGTCCTCGTCGACGCGGACACCGAGGTCGCGGACGCCGACGCGCAGCTCGTCTACTGGGACGCCGGCTACGGGAAGCTGTCGCAGAACTTCGTCGACGTGCGCGCGGAGGGGCTTCGCGTCTACGCTCTCGCCTACGGCTACTGCCAGCCCGACGACAGCCTCGACGGCTGCCGGTCGATCCTTAGCTCGAACACCGCCGGTGCGCAGACGCCCCTCGCGGCCGGCAACGCGGTCGTCTTCTTCGTGGAGAACGGCGGCCAGGCGCACGCGTGCGTCATCGCCGTCGTCGGCGCGTGCCAGCAGGTGCCGACGCCGCCCTGAAGCGGCCACGCGCAAGCCCGTCGCGCCCGTGCACCCCCACCTCCACGGGAAACGCACCTGCCGACTGCAACCGAGCGGCTGCGGCCGAACAATGACCGGAATCATTACGTCAACGTATGTAGGCTTGCGGTTACGGCCCTTGGCCGCTCGCGCGCGGATGATGCATGCGAGGCGGCTCGCAGGCTGGAGTGATGGGATGGCTTCGCGACGCACGATCTTCGTCACGCTGCTCGTGATCAGCGCGCTCTCCGTCGCCGGGGCGGCCGAAGCGAAAGGCGGGAAGCCCGACGCGCCCGGCCAGGGCAACGGCCCGCCCGACCACGCGCAGGCCAAGGGGCTCGCACGGTCCGACCC
>DASRYU010000247.1:0-4965 GCA_035687045.1 Thermoplasmatota archaeon
GGCACAAGCCAAATAGGCCGAGCCAGACTGCGGCGTCGACATGCGCCTCCTGTTCGTGCGGCATGGCGAAACGGACCACAACAAGGCGCGCCGCATCCAGGGCCCGCTCCTCGACGACCCTCTGAACGCGACGGGGGAGGCGCAGGCGCGCGCGCTGGCGGCGCACATCGCGGCGGAGCAGACGGCGGGCGCGCTGCATCTGGACGCCGTGTACGCGAGCCCGCTCAAGCGCGCGTGGCAGACGGCGGAGGCCATCGCGCACGTGTTCCGCCTGAAGCCCGAGCCCGTGCCGGCGTTCCGCGAGTTCTCGTGGGGCCGCTACCTCGGCAAGACGGAGACGGACGAGACGCTCGAGGCGATGAAGCGCGCGCACGCGGAGTGGAGGAGCGGGAACGTGACGTACCGCCTTCCCGACGGGCCCGAGTTCCCCGGCGAGTCCCCCTCGAGCGCGTGGGAGCGCGCGCGCGAGGCGCTCTTCCCGCTTCTTGAGAAGCACGGGAGCGGCACCATCGCGCTCGTCGCGCACGGCCGCATCAACAAGGTGATGCTGAGCGCGCTTCTCCACAACGACCTCTCGCGCATGGAGGAGTTCCCGCAGGGGAACACGAGCCTCACGCTCCTTGAGCGGCCCGACGGCTCGCCGCCCGCCGGCCCGTGGCGCGCGCTCTACGTCAACCACAAGGTGCACCTCGCGAACCTGCCGCCGGGCGTGCCCGACCGCGCGAGCGAGGGCGAAAGTCCGCCCCTCGTGTAGCGTGTCGAGACAAAGCGGCAGGACAAAGGCTCCTTCGTCCGCTCCGCGTGCGCATGGGCAGGCAGGTCACCATCGGCGCGGGCATCTTTGTCGCCATCTCCGTCCTCGCGGGCATCATCGCGTTCTCCACCGTGTTCGTGGAGCCCGTCGACCGCGACAACGACACGCTCATCGCCTCGTTCGGGCTCGGCATGGCCGTCCTCTCGGTGCTTGTCGCGCTCGTGCCGCTGCGCCGCGGCGAGCGCTGGGCGTGGTACGCGATGCTCGTGTGGCCCCTCTTCTTCGCGTCGCACGTCGCCTTCCTCGGCACGTGGGTCCCGGACGCGCCGCTCTTCGTCCTCTCGCTCGCGGCTTTCGCGCTGACTTGGCCGCGCCGATAGTCGCCTCCTCGATGGATGCGGCGCATCGGCGAGAAGCGACCATGAGCGGCGCGCGCATCCTTGTGCGTGGCTTCGCCGTCGGCCGTCCACGTCGAGGTGCAGGGGCGCGCGCTCAAGCTCACGTCGCTCGACCGCGTCGTGTACCCGAAGGTCGGCTTCACGAAGCGCGACGTGCTCGCGTACTACAGCGAGGTCGCGCCGGCGATCCTGCCGCACCTGAAGGGGCACGCGGTGGAGGTGCGGCGGTATCCGGGCACCGTGGACGAGCCCGGCTTCTGGCAGCGCGACCTCCCGGAGAAGCGGCCGCCCTGGGTCCAGGTCGCGCCCGTGTACGCGGAGACGCGGAAGGGGGAGATCCCGTACCCGCACATCGTGGACGAGCCGACGCTCCTCTGGTGCGCGAACCAGAACATGCTCGAGTTCCACGTCTTCCTAGCCCCCTTCGCGGAGCCCGCGCGTCCGAGGAGCGTCGTGTTCGACCTCGACCCCGGCGCGGGGCGCGACATCGTCGACTGCGCCGACATCGCGCTCGTGCTGCGCGACACGCTGGAAGGCGAGGGGCTCCGCGTGTTCCCGAAGACGAGCGGAGGGAAGGGGCTCCAGCTCTTCGTGCCGCTCAATAGTCCCGACACGACGTACGCGCGCACCAAGGCGTTCGCGCGCGAGCTCGCGGAGGCGTTCGAGCACCTCAAGCCCGACCTCGTGACGGCGCGCATGGCGAAGGCGGCGCGCAAGGGGAAGGTGCTCATCGATTGGGGGCAGAACGAGCGGAACCACCTCATGGTGGCGCCGTACTCGCTGCGCGCGCGCGACGAGCCGACGGTGAGCGCGCCCGTGACGTGGGACGAGGTGGAGCGCCTGGCGGACGAGCGCGACCCGTCGCTCCTGCGCTTCACGGCGTGGGAGGCGCTCGAGCGCGTGGAGGAGAGGGGGGACCTCTTCGCGGACGTGCTCACGCTCCAGCAGCGTTTGCCCTTCTGACGCCGGCGAAGGGAGCCGCGAAGACGCGAAGACGCGGATGTCCCGAGAGTTCGCGTGGTCGCGTCTTCGCGGCAGATCCTCGCAGCGCCAGGCGCTAGCGGGCTTTCGCCTCGCCGAACGCGCTCTCGACCTCGGTCAGCCGCATGAGCGCGCCGCCCATGAGGACGGCGGAGGCGCTGTAGAGCCAGACGATGCTGCCGCCGCGCACGAGGTACGGCTCGTCGAGGAACCATCGGCCGTCGGCGAGGAACGCGAGGTCGAGGAGCGTCATCCCGAGGAGGAGAAGCGTGAGGAGGCGCCCCGAGAGAGCGCGCACCTTCGGCTGGCGCGCGAGGCGCACCGCCACGACGGTGCCGACGATGCCGCCGACGACGACGCAGAGAAGAAGGATGCCGCGCCACGCGCCGCGGAACGCGGGGTCGAGCGCCGGCGCCTCCCCCGTGAGCTGCGCGATGGCGCTCGTCTCCTGGTGGCGGACAAGCTCCTGCAGCGCCATCGCCGGGCCCGCGACGAGGAGCACGCCGCAGACGCCGAGGAGGATCCAGTCGGTCGCCCGCACAAGGCCGCGAAGGAGGCGAAGCGCGCCAAGAAGCTGCCGGCGCGCGCGCTGGAGACAAAGCAGTGGAGAAAGAGCGGGGGCCTGGCCCCCTTGGCCGCCTTGGCCCCCTTGGCGGGCTTGGCGGGCCTAGAAGAGGCGCGCCTGCTTCTTCGGCGAGAAGCCGACGATGGGCTCGAGGACGGGGTCCTCGCGCAGCACCGCCTTCGTCTCCTCGAGCGGCACGGACATCTGGATCTCCTTCGTGCGCCCGTAGCGCCCCTTGGAGATGACGCGCGCCTGCAGGATGCCGAGCATGTCGAGCTCGCTGATGAGGTCCGTCACGCGGCGCTGCGTCAGGACGTCCATGTGGACCTCCTGGCAGAGCTCGCGGTACGTGTCGTAGACCTCGCCCGTCGTGAGCCCCTTCGTGCCCTGCTCCTCGCCGAGGATGGTGGAGAGGAGCACGAGCTTGCTCTGCGTGGGGAGCGTCCGCACGACCTCGGTGACGCGGTCGAGCTCGATCTTGTTCTGCGCCTTGCGCACGAACTTCTCCGTGATGACCTTCTGGCCCTCACGCTCGGCGAGCTCGGCGGCGACGCGGAGGAGGTCGAGCGCGCGGCGCGCGTCGCCGTGCTCCTGCGCGGCAAGACCTGCGCAAAGCGGGATGACGCTCGGGTCGAGCGAGTCCTCCTTGAACGCGACGTGGGCGCGCTGCTTCAGGATGTCCTGGAGCTGGAGCGCGTCGTAGGGCGGGAAGATGACCTCCTCCTCGCCCAGCGAGCTCTTGACGCGCGGGTCGAGGAACTCGGTGAACTTCAGGTCGTTCGAGATGCCGATGACGCTGACCTTCGCGCGCGTCAGGTTGTCGTTGATGCGCGAGAGGTTGTAGAGCACGTCGTCGCCGGCCTTGAAGACGAGCTTGTCGATCTCGTCGAGGACGATGATGCAGGCGCCGTCCTTCTCGTCGATCTTTTTCTTCAGCTTGTCATAGACCTCGTCGGTCGGCCAGCCGGTGAAGGGGATGCGGTCGTTCCAGTCCTCGATGAAGTGGTTCGCGATGTGCGTGAGGACGCGGTACTGCGTGTCGACGAGCTCGCAGTTGATGTAGATGAAGAAGACGTTCTTGTCCTTCTCCTGTCCCGTGCGCTGGAGCTCCTTCCCGACGAAGCGCGTGACGGCGGTCTTTCCCGTGCCGGTCTTGCCGTAGATGAAGACGTTGGAGGGCGTCTCGCCGCGAAGCGCGGCGACGAGGATGGTGGCGAGCTGGTTGATCTGCGTGGTCCGGTGAGGAAGCTCTTCAGGCGTGTACGATGGCCTGAGGACCTCCTTGTTGCGGAACATCGGCTCGCTTCGGAGCAGTGAATCGAATAGTCCATCCCTCGACGTAGTAGCATCCCTCCAGTCTCTTCCCATCCCGATCGTCCCGCGCGCCAGAGCCTACGCTCGCACAAGACGATGCTGATACCGCCGCGTGCGCGACGGCCGCGATGGATCGAACCATCGCGCGGACGAGCCCCACCCGCACCCCGCATCACGCGCACGTGACGCCATTTGCATCCCGATGCAGGCTCGTCAGAAGCCGTCGTTCCCAGCCGGGAACACGCAACTGCTTCAGTGGATGCACCAGTACCCGAGCAGTTCGTAAATAGGTTTCGAGGGGCGCGGAGAAACTGCAGTTTCCCCGAGAAATTTCAGCTTCGACCCCATCGTTTCCGCTGGAGCGCGAACGCGCGTGCGCCAGAGCGCGCGCGTGCTCGCGTCCTCGCCGCGAATCGGCGTCATCCGCGCCTCGATGTGCAGGAACGCGCGCGCTTCAGATGCAACTTGTCGAACCACTCGGGATCGCGGTATCGACCCGCGCGCGCGTCTCAACCCACGCGCAGGTACGCGCGCAGCGTCGCGAGGAGCCGCTCGAGGAGCCCGAGCCTCGCCGCGACGCCCTCCGCGCCTCCGGCGGCCTCGGCGCCCGCCTCGTCGCACGCGACGCACGGCGGCGCGCGCGTCCGTTCCGCCGACGCGGCATCGCGCGCGTCCGGCGCGACCGCGACCACGGGCGTGGGAGCCTGCGGCGGAGCGCCGCCCAGCGTCGGCGTGGGCGTCGGCGCGGGTCCAGGCGGCGCGGCGTCGGCGGCCGGCGCGGCCGAGGGAGGCGTCCACGCGCGCGCGTCGCGGCCGCGGACGGCGCTCGCGTTCTCCTCGCGCGCGAGCGCCTCGTCCGCCTCGCGCTCGTCCTCGTCGCCCGCGCCGCGGAGCCGCTCGACAAGCTCGCGGAACGCGTCGGCGACGCGCTCCCGCCAGCCGCGCTCGCGCTC
>DASRYU010000248.1:0-11825 GCA_035687045.1 Thermoplasmatota archaeon
CCACAACAAGACGCCGCGGCCGCGCCAGGTCCGCGTGACAAGGTGCGTGCGCACGCCCAGGCGCGCGAGCGCGAGCGCGGTGTTCGCCGCGTTGCCGCCGGGCTGGAAGTGCTGGCCGGGGGTGAGGAGGTTGCCGCCGCCCCGCCCGTGGATGGCCTCCCACTGCGGCACGACGGTCGCCCAGGCGGGCAGCGCCACGAAGTGGTCGAGGAAGAAGTCGGGGAGCGTCACCACGTGCAGCGCGGAAGGGTCGAGCGCCCGCAGGCGGTCGGCCAGACCTCGGAGGTCCACGCGCGGGTGAGGCGCGGGAGGGGCAAAAGGACACCGCCTGCGCGGAGGCGCGAGGCCGAGGCCGACGCTGAGGCCGAGGCGCGGGGGCGGGCGAGGACGAGGACGAGGACGAGGACGAGGACGAGGACGAGGACGAGGGGGACTGGGACGAACGGCGGAGGCGAGGCAGGCGTGCGTCGGCGCTCGCTCTCTCTTGGTGAAAGCCTTATCCGCGCCTGCCAGCGTTGGCCGAACCGACTTTCGCCATGATCACGTTCCTCACCGGGAACTCGCGCATCCTCCTCACCATCGACGAGAAGGGGCACTGGAGCAACCTCTACTACCCGTTCGCGGGCCAGTACCAGCACCTTCGCGCGGTGAAGCTCGGCGTCTTCGACGTCGACGAGGACACCTTCGCGTGGCTGGGCGACGACCCCCTCTACACGATCGAGCAGGACTACTTCGAGGGCTCCAACGCGGGGCGCACCATCTACAACGGGCCGTGGCTCGACGTGGAGGTCGTCGACACCGTCCACAGCAACCACGACCTCATCATCCGGCGCATCGTCGTCCACAACAAGACGCCGCGGCCGCGCCAGGTCCGCGTGTTCAACTACCAGAGCCTGATGGTCCAGGAGTCGATGTACCAGGACACGGCGTACTGGGACGACGACCGCAAGACGATCAACCACTACAAGCGCAACTACTACTTCCAGTACTGGGGGCGCCCCGACTTCTCGAACTTCACCTGCGGCGAGCACACGCTGAAGGGGCTCCAGGGCTCCTACGTGGACGCCGAGGACGGCAAGCTCGAGGGCGGGCAGATCTCGCACGGCGCGGCCGACAGCGTCGTGCAGTGGGACCTCGACATCCCCGGCGGGGACTCGCGCACCGTGCGCCTGTTCCTGATGCTCGCGCACAGCCGGAAAGACGTCAACCGCTTCTGGAACTACCTCCACGACCGCGACCCGGAGGGCGTCGAGAAGGAGGCCATCAACTTCTGGGGGAACTGGATCGAGCACAAGCAGATCACGTTCCCGCCCGACATCAGCAAGGAGGCGCGCGAGGTCTACACGCGCAGCATCTTCGTGCTGCGCAACTCGTCGAGCACCAACGGCTCCATCATCGCGTCGCCCGACCCGCGCACGCTGAAGTCCGGCGGCGACACGTACAACTACAACTGGTGGCGCGACGGCGGCTACATCGCCAAGGCGATGGACGAGGTCGGCCTCTACGAGAACGCGCACCGCTTCCTCAAGTTCGCCGAGAAGTGCCAGGAGGAGGAGGGGTACTTCCTCCACCGCCACTTCCCCGACGGCACCGTCGGAAGCACGTGGCACCCGCCCCCCTTCATCCAGATCGACCAGACCGCGACGGTCGTCTCGGCCGTCTGGCACCACTTCAAGCGCCACGGGGACCTCGACGAGCTCCTCGACCTCTGGCCGCTCGTGAAGCGCGCGGCGAACTTCCTCGAGCACTGGGTCGACGACCGCGGCCTCCCCAAGCCGAGCTACGACCTCTGGGAGGAGAAGAAGGCGGTGAACGCCTACTCGGTCGCGGCTGTCGTGCACGGGCTCGAGCGCGCCGAGCGCATCAGCGAGCAGCTGGGCAAGTCGCGCGGCCGCTGGCGCCGCGCCTCGCAGCGCATGCGCGAGGCGATGCTCCAGCACATGTGGAACGACAAGCGCGGATGCTTCTACAAGTCGATCGACCCGCTCGACGAGACGATCGACGCGTCGACGCTCCTCGCCCTGAAGCTTGGCGTCCTCGACGCGCGCGACGCGCGGGCCGAGCGGCTCGTGAGCGCCATCGAGCGACGCCTCTGGGTGAAGGCGACCGGCGGCGTCGCCCGCTACGAGAACGACCACTACTACGGGCACGAGAACCCGTGGATCATCTGCACGCTGTGGCTTGCCGAGGCCCACCTCATCCTGGGGCGCCCCGAGAAGACGCGCGAGCTCATCGAGTGGACGGCGAAGACGGCGAGCCCGACCTACCTCCTACCCGAGCAGCTCGACGGGCGCACGGGTGAGCACACGAGCGTCACGCCGCTCGTGTGGTCGCACTCGACGTTCCTAGACGTCACGAACAAGTACAGGCGCTATGTAGAGGGGACCACCCCGCGAGGCGACGAAGCTTGAAAGTCGCGATGATCGGTTGGGAGTTCCCGCCATTCATGGCCGGCGGGCTCGGGATCCACTGCCTCGAGCTCACGACGCAGCTCGCGCGCATGGACGTGGACATCGACTTCTACATGCCCCACATGGCGCTCGAGGGGGACCTCCGGGTCGCGGAGCACCACAAGCACCTCAAGATCTACGAGGTCGAGGCCGAGCCGGGCCTCTCGCCCTACGGCGACTCCTCGCGGCGCGGCTACGACGACGCCTTCAACGACGCCGTCTGGCAGTACAACCAGCGCGTCGTCGACGCGTTCGTGAGCGAGGACGCGGACGTCGTGCACGCGCACGACTGGATCACCTACAAGGCCGCCGCGGAGATCAAGCGGCGCACGGGCAAGCCGCTCGTGTGGAGCTGCCACAGCACGGAGTACGACCGCAGCGCCGGCTTCTTCCCGCAGCAGTGGATCATCGAGATCGAGAAGGCCGCGGTGCGCGACGCGGACCTCGTCATCGCCGTCTCGGAGCTCACGCGCAAGCAGCTCATCGAGCGCTTCGACGCCGACCCCGGCAAGGTCGTCGCCATCCACAACGGCGTCGACTTCTCGAAGTGGTCCGACCACATGGACCGCGACTACGGCCGCTCGAACAAGGTCGTCCTCTACCTCAGCCGCGTCTCGCGCCAGAAGGGGCCGATGAGCTTCATCCGGGCCGCGAAGCGCGTCGTCGACCGCGACCGCTCCGTGCGGTTCATCGTCGCCGGCAAGGGCGAGATGGTGCCCGAGATGATCAGCTACTGCATCCAGAACGGCATCATGGAGAACGTCACGTTCACCGGGTTCGTGCCCGACAACGAGGCGCAGCGGCTCTACGAGGCGGCCGACGTCTACGTGCTCCCCAGCGTGAGCGAGCCGTTCGGCATCAGCGTGCTCGAGGCGATGACGAGCGGCACGCCCACCATCGTGTCGAAGACGACGGGCGTGGGCGAGGCGCTCACGCACGTGCTGCGCGCGGAGCACTGGGACAGCGACGAGATCGCCGACCAGATCCTCGCCATCCTGCACAACAAGCCCCTCCGCGAGGCGCTCGGGAAGAACGGCGCGCTCGAGGTGCGGAAGTTCACGTGGGAACGCTGCGGCCGCCGCACGCTGGAGGCGTACAAGCTCGCCATCGCGCGCGCGCAGGCGATGAAGGTGGCGGCGTAGCATGACCGACGTCTGCTTCTACTTCGAGGTCCACCAGCCGGTGCGCCTGCGCCGGCTCCACCTGTTCAACATGCCCCAGGACGTGGACTACTGGGACCACGCGAAGAACCGGGCCATCTTCGAGCGCGTGTCGAACAAGTGCTACATCCCGACGAACAAGCTTCTCCTCGACCTGATGGAGGAGCACCCCGAGTTCAAGGTGAGCTTCGCGCTCTCCGGCACCTTCGTCGAGCAGGCGAAGAAGTTCCGGCCGGACGTCCTGGAGAGCTTCCGCGCGCTCGCGGAGACGGGACGCGCCGAGTTCCTCGAGGAGACGTACTACCACAGCCTCGCCGGCCTCTGGGACGACCACGCCGAGCTCAAGGCGCAGATCCAGGCGCACCGCGACGTGATGGAGAAGGAGCTCGGCGTGCGGCCTACCTTCTACCGCAACACGGAGCTCATCTACGACAACCGCATCGCGAAGACGATCGAGTCGCTCGGCTACCTCGGCATCGCCACCGAAGGCACGGAGCGCGTGCTCGGGTGGCGCTCGCCCAACTACGTGTACGCTCCCGCGCACGGCGAGTCGAAGATCCGGGTCCTTCTCAAGAACTACAAGCTCAGCGACGACATCGCGTTCCGCTTCTCGAGCGGCCCCACGTGGACGGAGTGGCCGCTCACGGCGCCCAAGTACGCCGACTGGCTCGCCAAGCAAGAGGGTCACACGATCAACCTCTTCATGGACTACGAGACGTTCGGCGAGCACAACTGGCCCGAGAGCGGCATCTTCGACTTCCTCAAGCACATGCCGGGCGAGGCGATCCAGCGCGGCGTCGGGTTCAGCACGCCCAGCGAGGTGGTCGAGCGCCACGAGCCGGTGGGCACGATCGAGGTCCCGTTCGCGATCAGCTGGGCCGACACCGAGCGCGACGTCTCCGCGTGGCTCCACAACGAGATGCAGCAGCAGGCGTTCAACACGCTCCGCGAGCTCGCGCCGTACGTGAAGGAGCTCAACGATCCCGCCATCACGCACGCGTGGCGCCTCCTCCAGACGTCGGACCACGTCTACTACTGCACGACGAAGCACATGGGCGACCAGGACATCCACATGTACTTCTCGCCCTACGAGTCGCCGTACCAGGCGTTCATCAACCTGATGAACGTCATCGTGGACCTCAAGCACAAGGTGTTCGCGCGGCTGAGGCGATAGCGCGACGGACGCCGCTCGCGAGGCCGCGCGGGGTCCGCCTACGGCAGCACCGGGATCATCGGCCAGCGCTCGCCGTTCGGGAGGCACCCGAGCGCGAGGAGGAGGCCGCTCGCGTAGACGTACGTCGTGCAGGCGCGCGAGCCCCACGACTCGTAGCTCCAGCGCCAGTCGCTCCATCCGACGCTCACGAGCGGGCCGGGGTTGCCATCGGCGAAGCGGCCGGCCTGGACGGTGCCCGAGGAGCCTTCCTCCGCCCAACCGCCGCTCGTCCACGTGTGGCAGCTCTGCGCGACGATGACGGCGAGCTTGTCGTGCGGGGTGAGGGCCACGTGCGCCTCCGCGTAGCGCGAGGCGCCGCCGTCGGCGCCGGCGACGCAGTCGCCATCGCCCCAGGAGCCGTTCTGCGTCACGACGCTCGCGGGACCGACGGCGACGTTCTGGTCCGCCGCCGCGAACGGGAGGAGGGGGAGGAGCGCGAGCGCGACGAGCGCGCGGTGGACGGCCATCGGCACGGGACGCGGCGTCGGCGGCTTAACCGTTCTCCGGAGCGCGTGTGCCTTCGCTATCTCCGACGCGGCCAGAAGCGGTATCGCCGCCACTTCCTACGGAGGGACGATGTTCGGGAAGCTCCTTCTCGCGCTCCTCCTCATGATCGGCGTCGGGATCGTTCTCGGCCTCACCGACGTGCTGGCGCTCGAGGCGCTCGGGGCCATCCTCCTCATGGTGGGCGGCGCGCTCATCGCCCTCGCGGTCGTCGTCGCGCTCGTCTTCGCGCTCGAGGGGGCCCTCTTCCGCGGGCGCGGGCGCTGGGGCCGGTTCCACTGAGCCCCCGGTAGCCCCTCATGAACCCGTCTGGAAGGGTTTATGTCGAGCCGGGCACGGTCGGCGACCGGACCCGGGGAGCCTCATGTCACTTCTCCAGAGCAAGCTCAGCCAGTACGTCGGGCAGGAGATCGTCGTTGTCATGATGGACAACCGCGCCTTCCGCGGCACGCTCGTCGAGCACGATGCCGACGTCGTTGTCCTGCGCAACGTCGTCGAGGCGCTGCCCAACAACGCCGCCGGATGGGAGGAGCCGACCGTGTCGACGGGCATCGTCCAGAAGGTCGTCACGTGGCACGGCACGTTCAGCCACGAGGACACGAGCGCGAGCGTCGTCAAGCTCAAGGACGTCATGATCCGCCTGAGCGGCGTATTGCGCATCTGGGAGTTCTCGATGAAGAACGTCACGACGCCCGAGCACGTCGAGGTGGCCGACGCCGCCGCGCCGCGCCCGGGCACGCGCGTGTCGAAGAAGTTCTGATCCCGCGGCTCACGCGCCCCGGCGACGCGCGGCGGCCCACGCGACGGCCGCGGTCGCCGCGAGCGCGACCACGAGAAGCGGCGCGCGCAGCAGCGTGTCCGCCTTGACGAGCGGCTCGACGTGCGGCATGGGCGAGTAGACGCCGCCCGCGCGCGCGGGACGCCCGTGCTGCTCGGCCGCGACGTCCGCGACCTGCTCTTCTCGCACGACGATGCTCCCGGCGAGCGCGAACGTCGCGTGGCTCACGACGCCCTGCGGCGTCGCCTCGATGCGGTACGCGCCGGGGGCGGCGCCCGTGGCGAGGCGCAGGCTCTTCGCGTTCGCGCGCTCGAAGGAGATGGCGCCTTCGGGGCCGACGAGGCGCGCGTCGAACGTGCCTTCGCCCGACCAGTTGAACCACAGCTCGACCGCGGCCGAGCCTTCGGGGAGCGGGAGCGGGAGCGTGACGCTCGCGCCCGGCGGCAGGCGCGGCGCGCGGTCCGCGAGCACGACGTGCCCGAGCGCGGCGGCGACGTCCCCCTCGTGGCGCACGGGGAGCCGCTTCTCGACGACGATGCGGCGCTCGCCGCCCGTCGCGACGCTCGCCTCGCGCAGCGCCGCGGCCACGTCGAGCATGCCGTAGCCGGTGTCGGGGTCGACGCCGAGCGGGCCGAGGTCGGCCGCGCTGCGCTGGAGGAGCGCCGCGACGTCAGCGGGCGCGAGCTGCGGCTGCGCGTGGAGAAGGAGCGCGGCCGCGGCGGCGACCTGCGGCGCGGCCATCGAGGTGCCGTTCATCACGGTGTAGTAGCGCTCCTCCTCGCTCGACGCGTCGGACGCGGCGAGGACGCCGGCGCGCGTGGAGACGACGGCCGTGCCGGGCGCCATGAGGTCGGGCTTCGTCCACGGGAGGGGCTTCCCCTTCGCGTCGACGGCGGGCCCGCGGGAGGAGTAGCTCTCGACGCGGCCCGCGCCGCTCGCCGCGCCGACGGTGATGACGTTGGGGTTCATCGCCTCGGGCGTGAGCGTCGCCTCGCCGTCGCGGCCGCGGTTGCCCGCGCTGAAGACGACGACGATGCCGCGCTCGACGAGGGCGTCGGAGGCGCGGATGACCGGGTCGTTCGGGTCGTAGTAGGCGCCTTCCTTCTCGCGGCCCCACGAGTTGCTCACGACGCGGATGTCGTAGCGCGCGGCGTTCTCGGCGACCCAGCTGAACGCGCGCACCGCGTTCGTCGTGGTGAACGAGTCGCTGATGTCGACGCCCACGAGCTTCGCGGCGGGCGCGATGCCGCGGTGGCGCGCGTTCGCGCTGCCCGCGCCGTCGCCGCCCACGATGCCCGCGACGTGCGTGCCGTGCCCGTCGGGATCGCCCGCGTCGCCGGAGACGGCGCCGCCCTTGCTGATGCGCACGCTCGCGAGCACGCGCCCGTGGAACGCCGGGTGCGACGCGTCGATGCCCGAGTCGACGAGCGCGACGGTGACGTTGCCGCCGTCGGGCCACGACGCGCCGCGGGGGGCGTCGGCCTGGATGATGCTGCGCTCGCGCTCCATCGCGAGCGTCACGCGCTCCTCCTCGTAGACGCCCGCGACGCCGGGAAGGCTCGCCACGAGCCCGCGCGGCCCCTCGATGAGCGCGACGTCCGCGAAGGGGAACGACTCGACGACGCGGACGCGGCCGCCAAGAAGCGGGCCCGGCGCGGGGGCGGCGTCGGCGAAGGAGACGAGGTAGCGCGAGGAGGCCGCGGCGTCCGCCAGGGGGAGCGGAACGAGGAGCGCGAGGAGGAGCACGACCGCGGCGACGCGACCCATCGCCGCTCAGGTATCTCGCTCGCCGCCATCAAGAGGCGATGGAGGAGACCTGGGGCCGCCTCCCGGCGGGAGCTTCGGACAACGGGGGAGAGGGGACCAGGGGAGGCGGGCCGAGGCGCGGGCCGAGGCGGAGGCACGGGCCGAGGCGTGGGCCGAGGCGGAGGCGGGGGCCGAGGCGCGGGCCGAGGCGCGGGCAAGGGCCGAGGCCTCGCGCCCGTGCTCTCGCCCGCGCCCGTGCCCGCGCGCGCCCCAAACCTTCTTCAGCGAAGGCGACCTGACCCGGTCCAACGACCTCCGCGGGAAGCGGGGGCGAAAGGCACCGGCTAGGCTGGGGGGTTAGGCCTCCCCTGTGACGCGAAACGGCCTTCACGCGCGAGCCGACGATCCGGGGCGGCGGCCCCAGGGCGTCCGGGAGCCCGGAATCGACAATGAGACTTCGTCCCTCGTGGTCCGGGGCGCAAAGTCCTCGCCTGCGGAAGCAGGCTGGACGTGCCTTGCCACGGGCACCGGGTCAGGCGCGGAAGCGAGCAGCCTCACCGTGGACCAAGGACGTTCGTGGGGTCGCGGGGTCGAGAACGTTCCGGGGCTACTCCCGTCCGCCGCTGACCGTCCACCCGGGCTGCCGTGCCCGCTAAGACCGCTTCCCGCAGGTCCCTCTTCTCCGCACGCCCTGGCCCCCGCCTCGGCCTCGGCCCGTGCCCCCGCCTCGGCCCGTGCCTCCGCCTCGGCCCGCGCTCACGCGGACGCGCCCGGGGTGCTGCCCGGGCCGCCCGGCATCGCGTAGCCGCGCAGCTTCGCGGCGGTGGCGGGCTCGGTGCCTTCGACCTTTGTCGCGAGCGCGAGGAACGTGGGGCGCAGCGCGTCGATCTTCGCGTAGAGGTGCGCGCTTCGTCCGGCGCGCGTCTCGTCGACGAGCCCCGCGTCGCGCAGGCGGCGCAGGTGCCAGTTGATCGTGGTGGCGGTGACGCCGAGCTGCTCCGCGAGCGCGGCGCGGTAGGTGCCAGGCTGCGTGAGGATGGCCTCGAACAGCTTCGCGGCCTCCTCGTTCTTGATGAGCGGAAGGATGCGGCGCTCGCTCTCGGTGAACGCGCCGCCGTTCTTGTAATAGCAGAGCTTGTTGCCGTCGGGCGTCATCACGATCATGCCCGCGCCGACGAGGCGCTCGAGGTGGTAGGTCGCGGTGCTGTAGCTCACGCCGGCGAGCTTGCTGACCTCGTGCACGCCGAGGCCCGGCTGCGCGCACACCGCCTCGAAGATGGTCTTGCGCGTCTCGTTCTCGAGCGCGGCGTTGGGCCGGATGCGGTGGTAGAGCGCGAAGCCGAGAAGCGTGGCGGCGCCGAGCGCGGCGAGCCCGGTGGCGGTCCAGTACGTGCGCGACGTGCCGCTCACGGAGGCGGCGCTGGGCTGGAAGACCGCGGGCGCCGGGAGCGGCTCCGCGTCGGGCGCGCTCATGCGCTTGCCCTGGAAGTACGTGGACGGGCCGGCCTCCTCGAGGCGCGCGAGCTTCGAGTCGGGGATGAGCAGGCGCGAGGGCGCTTCCTCGGGCGCGGCGGCCGGAGGCGCGGCGCGCACGACGTTGTCGCGGTAGAGCGGCTCGCTCGAGGTGGCGGCGGCAAGAAGCTCGCCGTCGGGGAGGAGAAGGAAGCGCGGGAGCGCGTCGACGCGCTGCGGGGTCTCGAACGCCAGCGCCTGCGATGCCGCCTCCACGAGGTCCGTCGGCGCGGGCGCGACCTTCTCCGCGAGCGCCGCGAGGGGCCTCTCATCGAGGACCAGGGGAGGGAGCCGCGAGGACGCCGCCTCCAGGTCCGACACCTCGACCGAGCGGGTGTCGAGCATCGGCACGGCCACGGCGTATCCGCACGTGCCCGTGAGCGCCAGCATCGCGACAACGAATGGGAGCCTCAACGGTCTTCGCCTCCGGGCGGTAGGCCGACCGTGGCCTGGGAGACCATAACGGATAGGATGTCACGACCGAGAGGGAAACGCGACTAGAGAGTTTGGAGACGCATTTCCCTCGCAAGGGGAGCGCCCCCCATGACAGGTGCGAGCGGGCCCGCCGGGATTCGAACCCGGGTCCCCAGCTCCGGAGGCTGGAAGTCTATCCGAACTAGCCTACAGGCCCGTAGGTGGCGCCGCGAGGGCGGAGCTCGCGTATCGCCTCTTCGCCCGACGGGCCCGCCGGGACGCTCGCGAGCGCAGCGAGCGAGCGCGCGGACGCGGCGCCCGCAGGCGACGCGTCCAGCGTTCGAACCCGGGTCCCCAGCTCCGGAGGCTGGAAGTCTATCCGAACTAGCCTACAGGCCCGTAGGTAGGGTCGCGGAGCCGTGGCTTGAGGAAAAAGGTTGTGCCGCCGCGGCGCGCTTGATAGCACGCGCGCGGGGTTGCCGAGAAGTGGACGCTGGGGGATTTGAACCCCCGGCCTCGTCCTTGCGAAGGACGCGATCTACCAACTGATCTAAGCGCCCGGTCCCACGGGAATTCCCCTTGGGGGCAACCGTCGAAAGCGGCGCCCCTATTTGAGCCTTGGGGACTCGTGGTCCGCGCGCTTCAGCCCCAGGGGTCCGCGAACTGCGTGGCCTGCACGCGGAAGTAGCGGTAGAAGATCCAGCTCAGGCTTCCGACGACAAAGACCGAGTCGCGCAGCATCGCCCAGAAGTGCTTCCCGTAGAGCGCGGTGACGCGCTGCTCGTAGAAGCCCGCCGTGTACGCGTCGCGCACGAGCACGACGAGGCTCACGGCGAAGATGCCCAGCACGAGGAGGTCGAGGTACAACAGGATCTTCTTGAAATCGCGCTTCTCGAACCTGGCCGTCATCATGGGGCATCCATCCGTCCCTGGAGTAGACGCGGCGGTGTGATGCCGTTTGCGAACCGCTCCGCGCGAAACGAGGGGCCGTGCCCGCCGCACGTCGCCAGGCGGAGCCTCCGCTGAGCGCCAACAGGATGAGAGAAAGATGGTCGTACGCGTCGACCGCTTACGCGGTCTTCGCCTTGAATTCCGTATACCCGCAGTTGCCGCAGGAGGTGCGGTCCTTGTGCTCCGCGAGGAACACGCCGGGGCCGCACTTCGGGCACGCCTTCTTCTTGCGGACGAGCTGATTGCCCTTGACCTCGTAGAGCGCGCGCTTGCCGGCCGGGCCCTTCGCCTTGGGGGCTTCCTTACCCTTCGCCATGTGTCACACCTTCCTATCGCTTCTTCGCGCCACCCTTGGCGGCAGGCGGAGCTTCCTTCTTCACCTTCTTCGGCTTGAGCTCCTCGAGCTTGTTGCGCTTGAGGAGGTAGTGGGGCTCGTTGCTCGCGAGCGCTTCCTGCGCGTCGTAGACGCGCGCGTAGCCGCGCGTGGTCGAGCGGCCGAAGGCGCTGTTCATGCTGTCGACGACGACGAGGCCCTTCTTGCTGTTCATCTGGGCCGCGAGCTTCTCGCGGACCTGGTCGCGCGTGGGCGTCTTCTCGCCCTGGTGGTGCAGCTGGAAGCGCACCTCCGTCCGCGCGAGCAGCGGGTTGTGCTTTCGCTCCGTGATCTCGATGTCCATTCTACTTCACTTCCATCTGTTGGAGAAGCTCCTTCGCCCGTTGCCGGACGACGGAGGTGACGATCACCACCACGACGCCCTGATCGGGTTGGCCGTAGCAGACCGCGGCGCCTTCCGGCGCGAGGATCATGGCAGGGAGGGCCGCAAGGTCCTCCTCGCCGACGACGTGGATGAGCGTGGAGCCCTTGCCTTTGAGGCCGGCGTCCATCGCGGAAAGGAGCTGGTGCGTGATCTCCGTCGCGGGGTTCTCGACGGTGACGGTGCGCACGCCGTGCGTGGGAAGGTTGTCGAGCACGCCGGCGACGGTGGCCGTGCGCTTCGTGACGCCGTCGACGAGCATCAGCTTGGGAAGCTCGCCGGCATCGAGGAACATTCGCGTGACGACGTCGCCCACCGAGACGACGAGGCGCCCCTTCGTCT
>DASRYU010000249.1:0-3493 GCA_035687045.1 Thermoplasmatota archaeon
GTAGGCGCCCGCCGCGAGGACGCGCGTCGGGACCGGGTCGAACTCGACCGTCGCGGAGAAGGGCGCGTTCGCCGTGCCCTGCTGGAGGTCCACGAGCTTGCAGTCCGTCCGGTCCGGCGCCTCGTGGAACCAGTAGTAGACGGGCACGCGGGTGATGGCCGCGCCCACGTTGTAGACGGGCACGCGCAGCGTCGACGTGATCGTGCCGTTGTCGATGAACGTGGTGTTGACGGAACCACTGTGGAAGTTGGATTGCCGCCAGAAGGCCTCGCCTTGGACGACGTAGATGTCCCCTGCGCCCTGCGCCTGGGCAGGACTGAAGGGGACGATCGTGAACAGCATGACGGCGGCGATCGCCGCGGCCACGGCACGGCCGCGAGCGAACTGGGTGGCAACCATGGGAAGCCCTCTCCGTCTTCGGACGGTCACGTCTTACTTAAAGCGTGCGAAGATGACGTCCAGCCGCCTAGCCGAGAACGTTCATCTGGTGGTCGGGGCCCCAGCGGATGCTGCCGGAGGCGGAGACGCAGTTGACCGTCTGGAGGCCCGGCGACTTGTTCCACTCCACCCATTCGCCCACCTTCTCGGGCTGGGTGATGTCGAAGAAGATGTAGGTCTGCGCCTTCGTGGGGTGCGCGACGGCCTCCGTGATGCCCGCGCGGGAGCAGGCGGCTTCGGCGGTCACAAGCGGGATCGAGACGGCAACAAGGGTCGCCGCGAGGGCGATGGTCCAGGGCTTCATGGCAACACCTCGCCTGGTCTCCCAGGCGCCGCGAGGTTCGCTCCTGCGGGCATGACCCTTTGCGTGTCACCCGGCCTCGGGAGAGCGTGCCCCTCGCGGCGCCCGCGCCAACGGCAACGGAAGCGCACGCAAGTTCCGCAGAAAGATTATCTTCTCCTGTGGGGTCGGCGACGTCAGGAGGCCATTCCATGCGAAGTGTTGCCGTCACGATCGCGCTGCTCAGCCTCGTTGCCGTATTCCCCCCGGCCTCGTCCTCGGACGAGTGCGCGGCCCCCGGCACGTTGTCGTTCTGCCAGAAACTCGACGTCATGCGCCCGAACCCCCCGCCGGGCGTCCCCAACCTGCCCAACACGCCCTACTACGGCACCTACTACCTTTGGGTCGGCGCCGGCCACTGCATCGGCACGAACCTCAACGACTGCCGCAGCTACCCTCCCGGCGGCCCCATCGGCGTGAAGCTCCCCGCCGAAGCGGGCGGCGGCACGGTCGGCTTCGGCGTCTTCGGCATGCTCTTCGAGGAGAGCAACGGCGCGCCCGGCCTCCAGCGCTTCGTCACCAGCCGCCCGCCCGACCGCATGGTCCTCGTCTGAGGGCACTGCGACGCGTCGTCCTGCCGGCGTCCGAGCCCCCCGCGCCCGAACGCCGGGCAGGATTGATATAGAAGCGCTGGAACTGATGCCACTCGGATGAGGGCGAACCTGCTTTCCAGCGTCCGGGAGATCCTGACGAAAGCCGGCTTCTACCTCAGCGTCGACGCCGCGCTGCGGCCGCTCGCGTTCGACATCGTCGCGCGACGCGACAGCCAGCTCCTCATCGTCAAGGTCCTCACGAACGTCGACGGCCTGAGCGAGCCCGTCGCGAACGAGCTCCGCACCATCGCGCAGTTCCTCGACGCCGCGCCCCTGGTCGTGGGCGAGCGCTCCTCCTCCCGTCCCCTCGAGGACGGCGCCGTCTACCTCCGCTACGGCGTGCGCATCGTCACGCTTGAGACGCTGCGCGAGTTCCTCGAGGACGGCGTCGAGCCGCTCGTCTACGCCGCGCCGGGCGGATTCTACGTGAACCTCGACGGCGAGCGGATGCGCCAGATCCGCGAAGAGCGCGGCCTCTCCCTGGGCGACCTCGCGCAGGCGGCCGGCGTCTCGCGGCGCGCCATCGGCATGTACGAAGAAGGCATGGGCGCGATGGTCGAGGTCGCGCAGCGGCTCGAGGAGTTCCTCGACGAGGCGCTCGTCGTCCCGTACCACGCCTTCGAGCCGCCCGCGCCCGAGCCGACCCCCGCGCCCACGGCCATCACCGACGTCGGCTCCGCGTTCCAGGCGGCGGTCCTCGAGTCGCTCCAGCGCCTCGGCTTCCGCGTGGCGCCCACGCAGCGCTCCCCCTTCAGCGCCATCACGCGCGAGCACCTCGACACGACGCACGCCGACGGACGCGCGCGCGTCATCACCGAGCGCGTCGTCCTCACCGGGTTCGCCGCCGACGACCCCGACGCCGCCAAGCGCGCCGCCGCCACCGCGAACCTCGCCGAGGTCACCGAGAGCTTCGGCGTGTTCTTCGTGGAGCGCAAGACCACGCGCACCGTCCTCGAAGGCACGCCCGTCCTCAGCCGCGAGGAGCTCAAGAAGGTCGACGACGCCGACGCGCTCCTCAAGCTTCTCGGCGAGCGCCGCCCCCGGCAGCGCCAGGGATGAGGTCTCGCCCGAAGTGTTCTATACTTCCTGGCGCAGAGCGTACGCTCGCATGGGGCGCCGGAAAAGCACCGTCAAGGGAGCGCGAAGCCTCGTGGGCACGCTCCTCGTCGCGTGGACGTTCATCACCGGCAGCGCCATCGTCATCGCGAGCGCGTCGTACTACCAGACGCACGACCTTCGCATCCTCATCGTCTGGCTCGCGCCGCCGTTCGTCATCGGGTGCGCGCTCTTCCTGCTCATGGGCATCGTGAGCGTCGCGGGCAACGTGCGCGAGCGCGAGGTGCCGGTGACGATGCACCGCGGGACGCGGCAGAGCATCTTCCGGGAGCGGTGAAAGGGCGCCAAGGGGGCCAAGGGCGCCAAGAGCGCGCCGGGCGGCCAGCGGGGTCCGCGTGACGTGACGCCCGGGATAGCATCAAGAGCCTCGGAGAAACGTTCGCCTCACTGATGACGCTGCACGAGCCTTCCGCGCAGGCGGACGATGCCGCGCGCGAGGTCGTCGACGCCGCGATCCACGTGCACCGCCGCCTCGGCCCGGGGCTTCTGGAATCGCACTACCGCGAGGTCCTGGTGGACGAGCTGCGACGACGCGGCCGCGCGGTCGAGGTCCACAAGAAGGTCCCGGTGCTCGTCGACGGCCGCGCGCTCAAGAAGAGCTATCAGCTCGACCTCCGCGTCGACGGCTGTCTCGTCGTCGAGATCAAGGCCTTGCGGGCGCTCCACCCGCACCACCTCGCGCAGACGCGCGCCTACCTCGCGCTCACCGGCCACGAGCTCGCGCTCGTGCTGAACTTCCACGCGCCGCTCATGCGCGAGGGCATCCGCCGCGTCGTCCACACCCGATGAAGGCGGCGCCGCTTGGCGCCCTTGGCCCCCCTTGGCGCCCTTCGACGAGCGGCCCTTACTTGGGCCGCTCGTCGCTCCAGATCTTGACCGGCCCGCGCGGCCGCGCGATGCACGTCAGCACGAACGTCTTCTGCTGGTCGGCGCTGAGAGCGCTGCCGGCGCTCTGGTCGGGCGGCGAGCCCTCGTAGCGCGCGCTGCACGTGTCGCACGAGCCGGC
>DASRYU010000250.1:0-2156 GCA_035687045.1 Thermoplasmatota archaeon
GCGCGGCACGCGTGCAGGTCGGCCTCGTGCCGGGCGCCGCCGCGACGAGCACGTCGTCGTCGTGCGGCCGCGCAACGGCGCCGCCTCGGCCTAGCTCTTCTCGAGGTGCGCGTCGACCTCGGCCGCCGCCCGTCGCGCGAGCGTCCGCGCCGCCGGATGGTTCAGGCCGCGCGACCAGAGCGACATGAGCCCGAACGAGCCGAGGCCCAGGCGGCCGCCGCTCGCGTTCGGGTGCCCGCCGCCGCCGAACTCCTGCGCGACGACGTGGCAGACGGGCACGTTCTTCGCGCTGCGCAGGGAGAACGCGCCGCTTGGCTTGATGAGGATGGAGAGGTGCGCGCCCTTCTCCTCGAGCGCGTGGAGCGTCTCGTTCGTCGGCACGCGGCCGTAGGCGAGGCCGATGCGCGCGCGGCGGCCGTTGACGATCCGCGAGCGCGAGAGCGCCCAGCGCACAAGCTCGGCGTTGCGCTTCCTGTCGCGCGCCGCCCACGCCTCGAGGTTGCGGTCGACGATCGAGCCCTGGTGCGAGAGGTGATATCGCACCCAGCGCTCGCTCCCCATCTCGACGATGGCGTGGAAGAGGATCATGCTGCGCGGGTCCTTGCGCAGCCAAAGGTCGTGGTCCCGCACCGTCTGCGCGAGGTCGCGCGCCCACGCGTCGTCCGGGAGGAGGTCGCGCTGCACGAGCGTCGCGCCGCACTCGGTGCCGGACGTGTCGAGCGTGACGTCGGCCGCCTCCTGGAACGCGGCGAGGTCCACGCCTTCCCACTGCTTGTGGTGGTGGTCGCGCCACGAGATGCGCCACCCGTCGTCCGCGAGCGACTGCAGCGCCGAGGCGGCGCGCTCGCCCTCGCCCCGCTGGAGCGAGAGGTCGGAGATGACGAGGCCGCGGGCGCGCGAGGGCACGCGCGTGAGGAGCTCGAGCGCGTCGACCGTCTCGTGCGGCTCCAGGTAGGCCGTCTCCACCGCGCCGTCGCCGTAGGCCTTGCGCACGAGCACGTCGCAGGCGGCGCCGTCCATGCAGTCGCCGTGCGTCAGGTGGACGACCGTGCTCGCGTTGTAGGCCCGCCGGTAGAACTCGCGCTCGAACTTCCAATCCTTGTACGGCGCAGGACGGAAGAACGAGGCCGGCGGGAGGCCCGGGAACACGAGGCCGCGATGCGGGGGGAGCGCCTAAACCCTACGCCTTCGCACGGCGAGGGCGAGGGAGAGCGCGGCGACAAGAACGAGCGGCGTCGCGACCGGCGTGCGGTTCGCGCCCTCGTCGTTCGACGCCGCCGGGACGATGCTATCGTTCGCCTGCGGCGCTGGCGGCGTCGACGTCACGGGCCGCGTCGCGTTCGCCGGCGAGGGCGAGGCGCTCGGAGTGGGCGTGGCGCTCGCGGGCGTCGTCGGCGGCGGCGCGGGCTCGCCGGCGGCCTGGGCGCGAAGCTCCGCGAGCACCGCGATGGGGTCCTCGCCCATGAGGACGAGGCGAAGCTGCGGGAAGCCGGCCTCGGCGGCGAGACGGAAGCCACGCTCGAGGTGGGTGCCGCCGTTCGTCGCCGTGCCGCCGATGAGGAGGTGCGTGAGGACGCCCATCGCGCGCCCGTCCTCGTGGAGCACCGCGCTGCCGCTGTCGCCCATGAGGCTCGGGGCGGTGAAGTAGAACGCGTCGCCGTCGTTCTCCAGGAGCACGCCCTGGCGGCGGTACGTGGGAAGGCCCAGCGCGCCCGCGTCGCCGAAGACGAGGCTGTGCCCGTAGAGGTTCACGAGGCCGTCGCCGGGCGTGTCGGTGTAGATGCCGGTCGGGCCGTTCCAGCCGCACATCTTGGGGTTGAGCTTGTCGTGGAGCGACGGGTCCACGCGGAGAAGCGCGAAGTCGTCGCCGGGGCGCCCGTCGCTCATGGAGCCCTCGTCCGGCTCGAGGTGGCGGAAGACGGCGCGGCCGATCTCGCCGTGCTGGGGGTTCGTCGCCGCCTCGTCGAGCTGGAGGCAATGCCCCGCCGTGGCGAAGTAGAGGCCGCTCGCGTCGGCGACAAGGAAGCCGAGCGTGCAGTGACCGCCGCTCGTCTCGAAGATGTCGCCAGGCGATAGCCCCTCGCACGCGGCGGCGGCGCCGGCCACGGCGACGAGGCCGAAGAGGAGCAGGCTCCACTTCACGTGCTCCCCTCTCC
>DASRYU010000251.1:0-5878 GCA_035687045.1 Thermoplasmatota archaeon
GAGCTTGGCGAGCCCCATGAGGAACGTCTCGCGCTCGTCGACGAGCGTGACCTCGTGGCCGCGCGGCAGGAGGCGCGCGAGCTCCGTGGCGGCCGTGAGGCCCCCGAAGCCGGCGCCGAGGATCAGCGTCCGCGTCACGCCGCGGCGAGCGCGGCCGTGCGGCATAGCTTCTTGCGGCGCGGCAATCGTGCGCGCGCGTGAGCTACCGCGGCCGCCCGGGCCTTTCGCCGGTGAGCGCGACGCTCCTCGCGAGCGGCCTCCTCGGGCCGGGCGACCTCACCCTCGACGTGGGCTGCGGCGACGGCACGGAGGCGCTCGCGCTCGCGGTCCGCGGCGTGCCCGTCGTGGGCGTCGACTGGTACGGCATCGAGCGGGCGCGCGCGGAGGCGCGGCGGCGGGGGCTCGACGCGACGGCGCTCTTCCTGCGCGTCTCCGCCCTCGGCCTCTCGCGCGCCTTCGCGCCCGCGACGTTCGACGCGGCGCTCGACACGCTCGTCTACAACAACATCGTCGCGCGCAAAGGGTGGAAGGCCGCGGGGCGCTACGTGGAGGAGGTCGCGCAGGTGCTGCGCCCCGGCGGGCTCTTCGCCATGGCGTGGCGCGTCGCCCCCTACTGGGCCGAGCGGTCGTCCGCGCAGCTCGACCGGGAGCTTCCGCGAGCCTTCTTCCGTTTCTTCGACGCTGGGGAGAGCGTGCTCACGCACCTTCCGACGCGCTCCGTGGACGCCCGCGACCGCGGCTACGCGACGGTCGGCCTCGTCATCAGCCGGAGGCGCGAGGATTGAGGAAGGCGCCGACGGACGAGGAGCTTCTCGCGCTGCTCCAGGACGTCGAGGAGGCCGAGGACGCGGTCGACGAGGTCGAGCGCGAGGCCGCGCGCGAAGAGCCGGCCGGCGACCCGTGCCCGTTCTGCGGCGAGCCGGCGGAAGCGCTCGCGACGTGCGCCGTCTGCGAGGAGGAGGGGTGCCTTCCGCGCGACGACTGGGTCCCCGGCATGCGCGACCCGTGCCTCACGCTCTGCGTGCGCTGCGCGCGCCCCATCCACCTCGCGTGCGCGGCGGAGGACGAGGCGGGCAATCCGCGCTGTCCGACGTGCCGCTACTGAGCCTTGTCCTCGCCCGCCTGCTGGCGCGTGCGCGCGAACGGCTTGGGCTCGGCAGTGTCCGGACCGACGTCCTGCGGCGCGACCTCCTTCTCCGCCGGAAGGCTCGCGAGGAACCCCTTCTCCTCGGGGCCGAGCTCCTCCCCCTCCGAGAACTTGAGGCGCACCCGCGCGTCCAGCGAGGACTCGTGCTGGTCCATCGACGTCGGCACCGGCACGCGCCCCTGCCCCTGGTGGCGGGCGCCGCCGCGGCTCGCGGGCTCGTCCGTCGAGACGCCTGCCGGCCGGGGCGTCGCGGTCGAGATGTCGGAGAGGGGAGAGTCCTCCTTCTCGGCGCTCTCGCGGATGCTTCGCGCGCGGTCGCGCTCGTCCTGCATGTCGAGCGGCGCGTCGTCCTTCTTCATTGGATCCCCTCGTCGATGGCGAGGCTCATGCGCTCGGAATGCGTGAGCGGCTCGCCGCGCCGCTCCTTCTCGCGGATCTCCTCGTCGCGCTGCTGGAGCCAGTCGTCGCTTGGCTGCGTGCGGCCGCCTTTTTCCACGCTGCCGCGTACGGGTTTGCGGTCCATCGGGAGCCGCTTGCTCGGAGCGGGAAGATGAGTTCTCGCCCGCGCGTCGATAATGCCGCGGCTCAGCCGTCGGCCACGCGTCGCAGGAGCGCCTGCATGGACCCGCCCTCGAGCCGGCCAAGAAGGAGGCCTCCGACGAAGCGGCTCCCGCGCGAGGCGCTGCGCCCGATCGCCCGCGAGGCGGCGCTGCGCGGGCGTGAGCGGCTCCACTCACTTCCCCTTGAAGTCCGGCTTCGTCTTGCCGAACATCGCGGAGATGCCCTCGAGGACGTCCTCCGTGCTTGCGAGGACGCCGAACGCGCTCGCCTCCATCTCCATGCCGTGCTGGAGATCCGTCGTCGACGCGGCGTTGAGGAGCTGCTTCGTGAAGCGCTGCGCGAGGGGCGCGCGGCTTGCGACCTCGGCGGCGAACGCCTTCACGTCCTTCTCGAACGTCTCGTTCTCGAAGACGCGGCACACGAGCCCGTAGCGGAACGCTGTGTCGGCGTCGAAGCGGCTGCCCAGGAGCGCGATCTCCTTCGCGTGGGCGAGGCCCACGAGCTTCGGGAGGCGCTGCGTGCCGCCCATCGCCGGGAGGAGGCCGAGCGTGACCTCGGGGAGCGCGAACTTCGCGCGCTTCGCCGCGACGCGGAAGTCGCAGGGGAGCGTGAGCTCGAGGCCGCCGCCCAGCGCCACGCCGTTCACGGCCGCGATGACGGGCTTGCCGAGCTTCTCGATGTCGAGGCACATGCGGTGCCCGAGGCGGGCGACCTCCGCGACCTTCACGGGCGTCATCTCGCCCACGTCGTTGAGGTCGGCTCCCGCGCAGAAGGCCTTGTCCCCCGCGCCGGTGAGGACGATGGCGCGGACGCGCTCGTCCTCGTCGAGCGCGTGCATCGCCGCGCGCAGCTCGCGGAACATGTCGGCGTTGAGCGCGTGCAGGCGGTGCGGGCGGTTGAGCGTGATGGTGGCGATGCGCGCGTCGGCGTCGACGTCGACGAGGATGGTCTCGTATCCAGCACCCTGGCTCGCGGCGCTCGCCTTCGCGGTGTGGTCGTAGAACCCCTTGCCGCTCTGGCGCCCGAGCTCCCCCTTCTCCACCTTCTCCGTGAGAAGCTCGTAGGGGGTCGCGAGCGGGTGGCCCGTCCTCTCCTCGAGGCGAAGCAGGTGCTTGAGCACGGCGTCGAGGCCGACCTCGTCCGCCCACTCGAGCGGGCCCTTCGGGAACGCGCACCCGTGGCGCATCGCGAGGTCGATGTCCGCGGCGGAGGCGACGCCCTGGTCGAGAAGCTTCGCGGCCTCGTTGGCGACGAGGCTCATCACGAGGCCGGGGTCGAAGTCCTTCCCCATCTCGGGCGTGAGGTGCGTCGCCATCTTGTGCCCCTGCCACTCGTAGAAGCCGCGGCCGGTCTTCTTGCCCAGGAGCCCCTTCTCGACCATCGAGCGGAGCGTGGCGCTCGCGCGGTAGGCGTCGCCGAGGCGCTCGCCGATGTAGTCGGAGGCGTGCGTGCCGACGTCGATCCCCGTGTAGTCCGCGAGCTCGAAGGGGCCCATCGGGAAGCCCGCCTTGTACTTCATGGCCGCGTCGATGGCCTCCTTCTCCGCGAGCTTCGCCTCGTGCGCGAGGATGGCGCCGCCGACCCAGATGCCGATGAGGCGGCTCGTGACGAACCCGGGCGTGTCCTTCGCGAGGACGACCGTCGTCTTCCCGAGCCTCTTCGAGACGTCGCGCACGGTCTTCACCGCGTCCGCGGACGTGTCGGGGCCGGGGATGATCTCGATGAGGTCCATCAGCATGACCGGGTTGAAGAAGTGCATGCCGACGAGGCGCGCGGGGTCCTTGAGCTGCGCGCCGATCTCGCGGATGCGCATCGCGCTCGTGTTCGACGCGAGCACCGCGCTCGGCTTCGCCACCGCTTCCACGTCGGCGAAGACGCGCTGCTTGAGGTCGAGCTTCTCGGGGACGGCCTCCACGACGAGGTCCGCCTCGCGCACCGCCTCCGCGAGGTCGGTCGTGCCGCGGATGCGCGCGAACGCCGCGTCCGCCGCGTCCTTCGAGACCTGCCCCTTCGCGGCGAGCTTGTCGAGCGACGCGCGCACCTTCCCCATCGCCTTCTCGACGACCTCCGGGCTGATGTCGCGCAGGCGCACGTCGAACCCCTTGAGCGCCGCGAGCTCCGCGACGCCGTGACCCATGTCGCCCGCGCCGATGACGGCGATGACCTTGACCTCAGGCATGCGGCAGCCATCCGGAGGTCGGGCAAAAGGGCTTGCCATCCGCGCGGCGCGCGCCGCGGCGGGGGCGCCGCCCGCGGGAGCCGCTCGCGTTAAGCCGGGGAGGGCGGTCGCTCGGGCGTGCGCGCGCTGCGCGACGTCCCGGACCACATCCGCGTGCTCGCCGTCGCGCGCTTCCTCCTCGCGATGGGCGAGGAGCTGTGGGTGCGCTACATGCCGCGCTACCTCCAGGCGCTGGGCGCGAGCGTCCTCGTCGTCGGCCTCTGGGGCTCCCTCTGGACGCTTGTCGAGGCCGCGTGGCAATACCCGGGTGGCGCCCTCTCGGACAAGCTGGGCCGCCGGCGCGCCGTCCTCTGGCTCACCGCGCTGGGGATCGTCGGCCTCCTCCTCTTCCTCACGCCCTACTGGCCCGCGGTGCTCGTGGGCCTCGTCTTCTACGGCGCCGCCACGGGCTACGGCGGCTCCGCGACGCAGAGCGTCGTCTCGTCGAGCGTCCCGAAGGCGGCGCGCGCGACGGCGTTCGCCGTCATGGCCGTGATGCGCAAGCCGACGGCGCTTCTCGGGCCGCCCATCGCGGGCCTCCTCATCGCGTCGCAGCTTGGGCTCCTCAACGGCGTCCGCGTCGGACTCGCCATCGCCGTCGCCCTCTTCCTGGGCGCGCTGTGGCTCCAGGCGCGGAAGTTCCCCGACGAGGAGGGGGAGCGCAAGCCGCGCCGCATGCTCCCCGACCTCCACCTGGGCGCGCTCCCGGTCCGCATGCGCTGGCTCCTCCTCGCCGACACCCTCGCGCGCATCGGCGAGCGCGTGCTCGACGTCTTCGCGGTCCTCTACGTCGTGAACGTGCTGGGCTATTCCGACCTCACGTTCGGCCTGCTCGTGGGCCTTGGCGCCCTCCTCTCGCTCCTCGGCTACCTCCCGCTCGCGCGCTGGTCCGACCGCACGGGGCGGCGCCGGCCGCTCATCGCGTTCACGTTCCTCATGCTCGCGGCCTACCCGCTCCTCCTGGCGAGCGCGCCGTCGCTCCCGCTCGTCATCGCCGCGTTCACCGCCTTCGGCCTCAAGGAGGTGACCGACCCGGCGCGCAAGGCGCTCGTGAGCGAGATGGCGCCCGAAGGCTCGCGCGGGCACGCGCTTGGCATCTACAACGCCGTCCGCGCGTTCGCGGTGCTCCCCGCGCCGCTCCTGGCCGCGCTCGTGTGGGAGAGCGCGCCGCGGCTCGTCCTCTACACGGGCGGCGCCCTCGCGCTTCTGGGCATCGTCGTGCTGTACGCGATGGTGCGCGACGAGCCGCGCCGGGCGCCGGCCTGAGCCTCAGAACGCGCGCGCCGCCCGCAGCCGCGGCTCCAGCTCCGCCCACGGGCGCTTCCCCGCGAGCGGCGCCTCCGGCTCGCGCAGCGGCTCGCCAAGAAGCGCCGCGGCGGTGGCGACGCTGCAGCGCGCGACCGCGTCGAGGTCGTAGCCGCCTTCGAGCACCGCCGCGATGCGCGGCTGGATCCCGCGCAGGCGCGAGACGGCGGCGTGGTAGGTGGTGGAGACGAGGCCCAGGTTCCCCAGCGGGTCGCGCTGGTGCGCGTCGAAGCCGGCGCTCACGAGGATGACGTCGGGGCGGAACGCCTCCACCGCCGGCACGACCGCGCCGTCGAACACCTCGAGGTAGCCGTCGTGCCCGGTGGCGGCCATGAGCGGGAGGTTGAGGACGTGCGGGCGCTGCTCCTCGATGGAGCCGGTGCCCGGGTAGAGCGGCCAGCCGTGCGTGGAGACGAAGAGGACGTCGCCGCGGTCCCAGAAGACGTCCTGCGTCCCGTTCCCGTGGTGCACGTCGACGTCGACGATGGCGACGCGCTTGCCCTCGCGCGCGAGGGAGTCGGCGGCGATGGCGGCGTTGTTGAACAGGCAGAAGCCCATCGGACCGCGCCGCGTCGCGTGGTGGCCGGGCGGGCGCGCGAGCGCGAACGCGGGCGCCTCCCGCGCCGCCGCGAGCGCCGCGCCCGCGC
>DASRYU010000252.1:0-2970 GCA_035687045.1 Thermoplasmatota archaeon
CTCACGAACCCCAACACGAGCCAGTTCATGGAGCCCGAGCTCATCGTGCTCACGGACCCCGCGGGCGACGCGCAGGCCATGCGCGAGGCGCTCAACATCGGCATCCCGATCATCGCGCTCGCGGACACGAACAACGAGACGCGCAACGTCGACCTCGTCATCCCGACGAACAACAAGGGTCGCCGCAGCCTCGCCCTCGTGTACTGGATCCTCACGCGCGAGATCCTCCGCGCCCAGGGCAAGCTCGGCGACGAGGGGAGCTTCACGCTCACCGTCGACGACTTCGAGGCGCAGCTGTAAGCGCGGCTCGCGTCGGGCGCGCCCCGCGGCGCGTCCGCCCGTCCCCTCTCCTCCTTTTCCTCCACCCCGTTCCTGCCAGCGCAGCCTGCGCCGCGCGCCACGTTCCGTGACCCCTCACGTGGACGGACAGCGCGCTCTGCGCGCAGAAGGTTAGGAAGGGTCTGTTCGGATCGCTCACGACCGGTGAGTTCGCCTTAACTGCCTCGGGAATGACTGCGCGCGCGGAAGGCGCGAGGCGCGACCCGTCCGTGGGGGAGGGGGAGCCTCGTCTCCAGGCAGATCCCAATGTCACGCAGCATGTTCCATGGCCGCGCCACGCGCATCGCGCTTGTCGGCGCCGGCACCCTTCTCGCTCTGGTCGTCCTCGCGGCCGCCGCGCAGGCGTCGCACAGCCCCGCGACCATCAGCTCGCCCCAGCCGAACGAGAACCTTTCGCGCGCCACTCCCATCCTCTTCAACGGAAGCGCCAACGTCGGCGACTGCACGGGCGCCTCGAGCACGTGGGCCATCGCCGACCAGATGTTCGCGAGCTCCGGCAACGCGAGCGCGGTCACGCACACGTTCCCGCGCGGCTCCGCGCTGGGCACGCAGAACGCGACCTTCACCGTGAGCTACACCGGCCGCGTCGCGTCGGGCGCCGGCCACTGCACGAACTCGCCCTCCACGCTCACGCGCACGTTCTCCCTCGTCAACTCGCCCCCCACGGTCACCGGCGTCTCCGGCCCCTCGACCGTGGAGGCCGGCAGCGCCGCGACCTTCGCCGTCTCCGCGAGCGACGCGGACTCGGGCTCGAGCGCCGCCACCGCCATCCGCGGCTACCGCGCGGCCATCGGCGCCGAGGCGCTTCGCCCCGAGCAGGCCTCGTCGAGCATCTCCCTCGACTTCCCCACCCCAGGCGCCCGCAACGTCACCTTCGTCGCCATCGACCAGGACGGCGGCGTCTCCCCCGCCTTCGTCGTGCTCGTGAACGTCGTCGACACGACGGCGCCCGTCATCGCGTACGCGCCCTCCATCGGCCCCATCGAGGCCACCGGCCCCGCCGGCGCGGTCGTCACGTTCGACGCGCCCCTCTCGTACGACGCCGTCGACGGCGTCGTGCCCACCACGTGCGCGCCCGCGTCGGGCAGCACGTTCCCCATCGCGCTGACGCTCGTCACCTGCGAGCGCACCGACTCCTCCGGCAACGTCGCCACCCCGCGCTCGTTCGTCGTGAGCGTCCGCGACACCACGCCCCCCACCATCGACGCGGCCGCGACGCTCGAGCCCGTCGAGGCGACCGGCCCCGCCGGCGCCGTCGTCACCTTCAGCGCGCCGCTCGCGCGCGACATCGTCGACGGCGACTTCGCCGCCACCTGCTCGCCCGCCTCTGGCTCCGTCTTCCCCCTCGGCGTGACGGAGGTCACCTGCGAGGCCGTCGACGCGAACGGGAACACCGCCGCCCCCGTCGGCTTCTCCGTCGCCGTCGTCGACACCGTCGCCCCCTCGCTCACCCTTGACGGCCCCGAGAGCTACGAGGCCACGAGCGCGGCCGGCGCGGCCATCCTCTTCGAGGCCTACGCCTCGGACGCGGTCGACGGCGCGCCCGCCATCACCTGCGACGCGCTCGTCGGGGACGTCTTCCCGCTGGGCACGCACACCGTGACGTGCGCCGCGGAGGACGCCTCCGGCAACGTCGGCTCCGCCACCTACACCTTCCGCGTCGTCGACACGACGGCGCCCGTCATCGCCGCCGCGGCCGACCTCCTGGTCGAGGCCACCGGCGCGGACGGCGCCATCGTCGCGTTCGACGCCCCCGCGACCTCGGACGCCGTCGACGGCGACGGCCTCGCGACCTGCGCGCCCTCCTCGGGCGGGCTCTTCGCGCTCGGCGAGACTCTTGTGACCTGCTCCGCCACGGACGCGGCCGGCAACGTCGCGGACCCCGTCTCGTTCGTCGTCATCGTCGCCGACACGACCGCTCCCGTCATCGCGCCGGTCGAGGACATCGTCGTCGAGGCGGTCGACGCGAACGGCGCCATCGTCGCCTTCGACGCGCCCGCCACGACGGACGCGGTCGACGGCGACGGCGTCGCCACCTGCGACCCGCTCTCCGGCACGCTCTTCCCGCTTGGCGAGACGCTTGTCGCGTGCGACGCCGTCGACGCGGCCGGCAACGCCGCCCCGACGGCCACCTTCCGCGTCCGCGTCGTCGACACCACCGCGCCCGTCATCGCGGCCGTCGAGGACGTCGCGGTCGCCGCGGCCTCCGCCGACGGCTCCGTCGTCGCCTTCGACGCGCCCGCCACGACCGACGCGGTCGACGGCGACGGCATCGCGACCTGCACCCCCGCCTCCGGCAGCCTCTTCCCCCTCGGGGAGACGCTCGTCACCTGCGTCGCGCAGGACGCGGCCGGCAACGTCGCCGCGCCCGTGAGCTTCGTCGTCCGCGTCACCGACGACGCCGCGCCCGTGATCGACGCGGCCGCGGACATCGTCGCGGAGGCGCAGAGCGCGGCCGGCGCGGTCGTCCTCTACGACGCGCCCGCCACGACCGACGCGATCGACGGCGCCGGCGTCGCCACGTGCGCGCCCGCCTCGGGCAGCCTCTTCCCCCTCGGCGACACGCTCGTCACGTGCGACGCGACCGACGCCGCCGGCAACAGCGCGTCGCGCTCCTTCACCGTGAGCGTC
>DASRYU010000253.1:0-7214 GCA_035687045.1 Thermoplasmatota archaeon
CTCGACGGGCAGCGTCGCGCCTTGCTCCTCGACGAGCGCGCCGCCGAGGCCGAGGCTGCGCTCTGGGCAACCTTGGCCGGACCTTTCGCGCTCGTCGAGGAGCAAGGCGCGACGCTGCCCGTCGAGCTTGACGACGCGGCCCGCGCGGCCCTCCAGCTTGCCGCGTGGACGACCGAGGCGCGGCTCCAGGGGTCGTGCGCTCGCGCCGTGCCCCCGGTGGCGCTCGACAGCCCGGCGCTGCAGCCCGTCGTCAGCAACCTCAGCGCGCAGCCCGAGGTGGGCGAACGCTTCGAGGAGGTATGGTCGCAGGCGCGCCACTCGCGCGCGCTGTGCGCCCGCGTCCTGCAGGAGCGCGACGATCTCGCGGCGCAGACGGTCGGCGGGATCGAAGGCCTCCCGCTGGGCTAAGCGGGCGCTTATCTGCTGCTTGGTCATCGCGTTGCCAGCGTCGCGCGCGGCCGCCGCTTGCCGCACGCGGTGACAGGCGCGCGGTCTTCCTCGCCCGCGTCGTCCACGGATGGATGCGACGTTCCGCCCTCGCGGCGCTGCTGGTGCTGGCCCCGCTCCTGCTATCACCGCCTGCTGCGTCCGCTTCGCCCACCGGATGCATGACGTTGACCCTCTCCGACGGCGTCGTGGCGGCCGCGCCGCTCGCGTTCGTCGACCACCGCGCGCACCCGAAGCCGTGTGGCGAAGTGCCTGCCGCGCGCGTCGAGGTCGGTCGCGAGCTCTTCTTGTCGGCCGAGACCGGACTCCCGGAGCGCACGCGCGTGCAGCTTGAGGCAGGCTGCGCGGGCGCGGAGGCACGGGTGCTTGCGGGCGAGGTGGGTGCGGAGGGCGCGGTGCGCATCGCGCTGGGCGCGTTCGACTGCCCCCTCCTCCAGCTCGACCTCCACGAGGCGTTCGGCGGGCGCGTCGTGTTCAGCGACGCGACGTGGTCGCTGCGCTTCGGATGCGCGCACATCTGGCACGAGGAAGGGGGACTCGCAGCCTGTGAGCATGAGGAGCGCACGCAGAGCTCCTCGTGCGCCGACGGCGCGTGCGAACGCTTGGGCACGAGCCGGTCCGGCCACGGGCTGGCCGCGTGGTGGGGGGACCACGGCTTGAGCGCCAGCGTGCACGAGTACGCGCGCACGCACGAGATGGACGGACCCTACGCCGGCGAGTGCTCGAGTGCGGAGCAGCAGTACGCGTGGCGGGAGGAAGGGCGCGAGGCGGCGGTCGCGTCAGAGGTGCTGCGGGCGGAAGCCGGACTGGGCGAGGTCGCGACGGCCGACTCCGTCCGCTGCGAGGAGGAGACGACGTACGAGCATGAGCGGGGCGGTCGTCGCGCATACGCGCACGTCGGCTCGCCCGTGGCCCTCGCGGAGGCCGAGGCGGGCGCCTCGCGCTCCCTGACGACGGCCGCGGGCGCAGCGGAGTGCATGGACGGCGCGCACGCGGAGCTTTCGGTCCAGCTGCCCGCGCCCGTCGGGAGCGCCGCGGTGTCGAGCCAGCGCGGGAGCGCGTGCGCGGCCTCCTCGGCCTGAGCCTACGCTACGTCGAGCAAGGGATGGACGGAAGCACCGGGGCGGCGACCTCCGGCCACGTCGCGAGCACCACGTCCACGTCGGCGTACGTGCGGGCGAACTCGAGCGCGGCGGCGATGTTCGTGACGGCGACGTTTCCTCCCACGCTGGCGCGGGCAAGGTCGACGTGCGGCGGCGGGATCCGGCTGAACACGCCCAGCGCAAGCCCGTCGCGCGACAGGATGGGCGCGCCTGAGTCGCCGGGGACCATCGGCGGGGCCATGTTGAGGTACGTGAGGTAGCGCTCGCGGTGCACGACGCAGCCCTCCTGCCAGCGCGCCTCCTCGACGCGGCGGACGGGCGAGTTCCCGTACGCGACGACGGGATGGCCCGCGGAGACGTCCTCCGGCTCCGCGAGGCCGACGGGGCCCCCGTACCGGTAGGTCGAGGGGTGGACGAGGCCACGGTACTCGGGGTCGATGCGGATGAGCGCGAAGTCGTTGTTGAGCGTGTTGGCGCCCCCGATGGGCCCCGTGCGCCTCAACGTCTCCCACGAGTTGTACACGAGCGTGCCCCACGCTTGCGGGGTCGGGTCCTCGCCGTGGATGGGCACGCGCGTGCCGATCGGCCGGTCGACGCAGTGGGCGGCTGTCCCGAGGTAGAGGGATGCGTTGTCCCTGTCGGCGAAGATGAAGTTCGCGCTGCAGAGCGAGATGCGCTGCAGGCTCGGCTCGGACAGGCGGACGCCTGGGCGGATCCACGCTTGGGAGAGGGGCGGCCACTCCCCCGCGCCTCCCTCCGCCGCGTCGGCGCGGTCCGCGGGAGACGGGGGCTCCGCGGGCGGCGCCAAAGGCAGCGGGAGGACGAGCAGGAGGGAGAGCGCGAGGATGGGGAGGGCGGTGGCGGGGTGCACGAGACCCGACGTCTCCCGCGGCTCATCGCGTCGCTAGCTCGGGCATTGCCAGCTCCGCCGATACGTCCCCTCTGCCCACGCGGCTCGCCCCGACGGGGTCCACAAGTATTACAAGCCGTAGCTTGGCTTCGCGGCCGTGGACGCCACGGCGTCGTCCGACTGGGACGAGCACGAGCACACGGGCATCTCGTTCGGGCGCCGCGAGATCCGCGACCTCGTCCTCGCGAGCCTCGTGCTCTCGGCGGGGATGGCGTTCGTGCTCGGTGGGCGCACGGGCGGGGCGTTCGAGCTTCCCACCGGGCTGGACTCCTTCGACTGGCCCGCGTTCTTCACCATCCTTCCGTTCGCGGCCCTCGCGACGATCCCGGCGTTCATCCTCCACGAGCTCGCGCACAAGGTCGTCGCGCAGAAGAAGGACCTCGCGGCCGAGTTCCTCGTCCACCCGTGGGGCCTCAGCCTCGCGGTCCTCACGCCGGTCCTGTTCAAGATCCTTCTTGCGGCGCCAGGCGTCGTCGAGATCTACGACGAGCGCGCGCTCTACGCGGACGAGCTCACGGCGGCGGAGCGCAGGGAGCAGCGCCGCGACGCGGGCGTCATCAGCATCGTGGGCCCGCTCGTGAACCTCATCCTGGCCTATGCGGCGTTCATCCTCGACGGGCTCTTTCCCGGCGTGCGCGTGCCGGCGAGCGAGGTCAACGGCATCGGCAACACCGCCTTCGAGCTCATCATGGTCATCAACCTCGTGCTGGCGATCTTCAACATGATGCCGATCAAGCCCTTCGACGGGCAGAAGATCCTGCGCTGGTCGTGGGTCGCCTTTCTCGGCGTGTGGGCGCTCATCGCGGCGCTCGCGCTCCTCTGGGTGAGCCGCGCGGGCATCCTCTGAATCACGGCTCTCGCTCGCCGTCGGCAGGCTCGTCGAGCTCGAGCATCGGGAGGCCGACGCGGCGCACGATGGGTCGCGGCCGCCGGCGCCCCGCGCCGGGGAGTCACGCCGAGGCCTTGCCGGCGCCGCCTCCCGCGCGCTTCGCGAGCGCCTGCTCCGCGCGGTGCTCGTCGCGGAAGTACTTGTACGGCGAGCAGCGCTTCTCGAAGAGGAGCTGCACGAGCATGAGCGTCTCCTCCTTCGGGAAGAGGCTGTGCCGGCGGCGCACGATGAGCTCGGCGTCGTCGAGGCACTGGAGGAGGAGGTCGCGCTGGTAGAGGCGATAGGCTTCCCACGCGGGGTCCTGCGGGAGGGTCATCGAAGAAGGGCTGGTCGCTCATCCTGGCGAGCCTTCCGGAGGGTAGGCCGGAACAAGCTTGCCCGCGTGGCTGGCCGCCTGATATCAATCGGGCATGCGTTGCGCCCGCGCCGCGTCGTTGGACGCGACGGAGCTCGCGAGCATCACCGCCGCGACGAGCACGAGCGCGCCCACGAGCTCCACCCAGCCGAAGACCTCGCGTCCGAGGGCGACGCTCAGCAGGCTCGCGACAAGGATCTCGACCATGAGGAGGACGGCGCTGACGCTCGCGCGCACGCGCGTCAGCCCGTACGTCCACAGGGCGAACGCGAGGGCGGTGGTGACGACGCCCGAGTAGAGGATGATCGGGATCGCCTCCGGCGTGAGACCGCCCACGTCGGGGCGCGCGAGCCACGGGTCGAGAAGCGGCGCGGCGACGAGGAACGCGGCGGTGCCGAGGAACGTCCACGCGGAGAGGTGCACCGGCTCCTCGCGCTCGACGGCGCGGTCGAGCATCACGAAGAAGACGGCCCAGATGAGCCCCGCGACCATCGCGAGGAGGTCGCCGACGAGGCGCCCGCCGGCGATCTGGCTCGGGTCGCCTCCCACGATGAGGACGCTCGCGCCGACGAAGCCAAGGCCGATCGCGACCCAGCGCTTCGGGCCCATCCGCATGTGGAAAAAGATGCGCTCGATGAGCGCGACGGTGAACGCGCTCGTGTTGACGAAGAGCGCCGTGCGCGCGGGTGTTGTGAGCGTCTGCCCGACGTACTGGAGAAGGAAGGCGGCCGCGTTCGTCGCGCAGAGGAGCCAGAACCACTTGTGGCGCAGGAGGTCGAAGCGCACGCGCCCCATGAGGGCGAGCACGCCCAGCGCGACGCCGCCGGCGAGGGCGAAGCGGAGGAACGAGAAGAGGCCTGGCCCCACGTGGTCGAGCCCGATGTCGTTGACGCTGAAGCTCGAGCCCCACAGCACGGCGGCGGTCAGCGTGGCGGCGATGCCCGCGGCGGCGCCCTTGCGCGCGACGGGGGCGCTCACCGGCGGGCGACGCTCCACGTGAGGCGGAAGGAGCCGTCGTCGCCCTCGAAGAGGAGCGTGTCGCCGTCGGCCGGCGCGCCGGAGACGGTGCCCGCGAGGACCTCGAAGACGAGGATGGCGCCGCGCGGGTCGGCGAAGAGCGCGAGCGGCCGGCCCGTCGTGAGGTCCTCGGCGCTCAGGATGACGCTCACCTGCAGCGAGCCTCCCGCCGCGGCGTCGGGCACGTCGAGGACCGCCGTGCCGTTCCCCGGCCAGACGAGGTCGACGCTGTCGGTCGCCATGTGGAACAGGATGCGCACGCGCGACGCGTTCGAGGCGTCGTCGAGGGTGACGTCGAGGTCGCGGAACGAGAGGCCGAGGTCCCAGAGCGGGTCGCCGTCGGCGAAGTCGTTCACGCCGTCGCCGTCGGTGTCCGCGTTGCGCGGGTCCGTGCGCAGCCGCTTCTCGTCGTGGTCCCACAGCCCGTCCTTGTCCGTGTCGGGCACGCACGGGTCGCTCGTGACGTGCCGGGCGGAGCCGCGCACGACGACCTCCCACCCGCGCAGCTCCTCGCCGTCCAGGAGCTCGTCCGCGACCGGCAGGTCGGAGGAGGCGACGTTCGAGCGCAGCTGCGCGCCGCCCGCGGGGCAGGCGTTGAGCTCGCCGAGGAACATGCCGTCCACCTCGAGGATGCCTCGCGCGCGCCAGGCGTCGCGCGTCGCGTCGTCGGGCGCGACGCGGTCCGCGCCGTCGAGAAGCCCGTCGCCGTCCGTGTCGACGTCGCGCGGGTCGGTGAGGCGCACGAGGAGCTCGTCGCCGTCGCTCAACCCGTCGCCGTCGGTGTCCGTCTTGCCGGGGTCGGACGTCACGTGGCGGCGCTCGAGCCCCATGGGCGTCATGATCTCGATGATGCGCCCTTCGCGCTCGACGTCGTCGTCGACGAGGTCGCCGTCGCGGTCCTTCTCGGGCGAGCCGTTCGTGCAGCCGGCGACGAGCATGAGGGCGAGGAGGAGAAGGAGGGGTCGTCGCAACGCTGTTCACCCTTCGTTGACGTAGATCCAGTTCCACGGAGGGCGCAGGTTGGACATCGTGGGGTCGCCGCCGACCTGCACGTTGTCGCGCGCCTCGAGGTTGTGGAACAGAGGCTCGAACGAATAATACCCAGCGCCTTGATTGAGCCGCGACTTGGGCACCGGCACGTTCGTGGCCGTGCGGTCGTGCTGCGTCTGGGCCGTGAGCTGGCCGATGGTGCGGTCGAGCGTGCCGTCGGTGCCGCGGTACTTGATCGTGAGGATGAGCTCGCCGTGCGCGAGGATGCGGTCCTCGGGGCGACCACCGGTCGCGGTGGAGAGAGCGGCCTCGACGACCACGACGTCGCCCCGGTCGAACGGGTGCACCCACACGTACTGCACCCACTTCTCGACGCGCACGCGCGAGCGCGTCTCCTCGCCGGCGTAGCGCACAAGCACGTCGTACTCGCCGTTGCCCACGACGAACAGGTTGTAGGGGATGACCGCGGTGCCCGAGCGCCCTTCGACCTGGAACGACGCGCCGCGGCCAGCGGGGGGGTAGATGAGCTTGTCCCCGTAGTAGATGGCGTACTCCGCGTCGAGGTCGCGGAAGCGGTCGAGGTAGTTGTTCTCCGTGACGAGGAAGAGCGTCATCGCGCTCGCCGCCTTGGGAGCGGAGATGGCGATGATGAGCGGCTCGCGGCCAAGGCAGCCTGCGCTCGCGCCAAGGAGGACGAGGACGACGAGCAGGGGGAACGCCCGCATGAGGCGCCCCTCACTGCCGCTTCTGCTTCTTGGCTTCCCGCTCGGCGAGCTTGGCGGCCTTCGCGTCCGCCTTCGCCTGCTTCGCCGCGAGCTTCGCTTCGCGCTTCTCGGCCTTCGCGCGCTCCTTCTCGAGCACCTTGCGCTTCTTCGCGAGGACCTTCTCCTTCTTCTTGAGGAGCTTCGCCTCCTTCTTGTCCTCGATGCGCTGGAGCTTCGCGGCGCGCTTCGCCTCCTTCGCGCGGACCTTCGCCTCCGCCTTCTCGCGCTTGCGCTGCTCCTTGCGCGCCTTCTTCGCGGCGATGAACTCGAGGCGGGCCTGCTTCGCCTCCGCGCGGTCCGCGGCGAGGCGCTCCTTGCGGTGCGCGCGGTAGTCGGCGACGCGCTCCTTGTACACGTTGTCGAGCGAGCGCTTCTTCTCGCGGTAGGCGTCCGGGTCGCTGCGCTTGAGCTCCGCGAGGAGCACCGCCTGTCGCGGCGTGATCTCGACGCGGCGCGGGCGGCCGCGCTCGAGCGACCGGAGCTCCGCCTTCTCGCGCGCGCCGCGGGCGACGACGGCCGTGCTCGCGAGGCCCACGAGGAGGAGCGGCAGCCAGTACGTCGGGACGTAGGGGCCGCTGATCTTGAGCGACGCGAACGTGCCGTACGTGCCGCCGCCGCTCAGGCTGTTGACCTTGATGCCGATGGACTCGCTGCGGCTGAGCTCGTAGAGCTTGCCGTGCGGCGTGAGGAGCGTGATGTTCACGACGCGCGACTCCTGCGCGGGGACGTGCACGTTGGG
>DASRYU010000254.1:0-10746 GCA_035687045.1 Thermoplasmatota archaeon
GTGCTGCCGGTGGGGGTGGCGAGGATCATGCCGTCGCCGCGGACGCGCGCGATCTCGCGGTCGCCCCACGCGAGCTCGAACATGAGGATCTTGGCGAGGCGCTTCGTCTTGACGGCGACCTCGTTGGTGGCGTCGGGCAGGCGCTCCTGGTTGAGCGTGGCGGCGATCTTGAGGCGGTGCTCGATGAAGAAGTCGCGCGCGAGGACGCGGCGCAGGCCATCGGTGAGCTCGATGGGCTCGATCTCGGTCAGGAAGCCGAGCTCGCCCATGTTGATTCCGAAGACGGGCGCCTTGTTGTGCTGGAGCGAGTGGAGGATGGTGCCGTCGCCGCCGATGCAGATCATCACGTCGCACTTGATGTCGCGAAGCGGCGCGCTCTCGACCTTCTCGGGCATGTTCTTGGCGAGGTCGGCGTCGACGACGAGGTCGGCCTTGCCGGCGAGGAACTGGACGACGTGGTTGGCGACCTTCGCGCGGCGCGCGTCGTCGGCCTTGGCGGTGAGGCCGAAGCGCATCAAACAAGCACCCCCAGCTCGCGCGCGACGTCGCGGTTGGCAGCCGCGCTCAGGCCGAAGCGCGGCGTGAGGGAGAGGGGGAGGTCGAGGTCGGCGCCTTCCTTGTCGAGGACGACGCCGCCGGCCTCGCGGATGATGAGCGTGGACGCGGCGACGTCGATGACGCGGAGGATGGGCTTCGAGTAGTGGTAGCCGTCGATGGCGCCCTGCGCGACGAGGCACATCTCGAGCGCGCTCGCGCCGAAGCTCCGGAGGATGCCGCGCGGCTGCGGGACCTCGTCGGGCCAGAGGCTGCTCGTGGCGAAGACGCGGCTCTTCGCGCTGACCTTCGTGCGGATGGGGCGCCCGTTCAGGCGCGCGCCCCCACCCTTCGTGGCCTCGAAGACGTCGCCCGTGCAGAGGTTCATCACGAGCCCCGATTCGACGTCGGAGAGACGCTTGCGCCCGATGGCGAGGGAGACGCAGTAGAACGGGATGCCGCGCACGGCGTTCGTCGTGCCGTCGACGGGGTCGACGACGAGCACGCGCTCGCCGCCGCGCTGCAGGAAGCCGGCCTCTTCGGAGAGGAAGTCGAGGCCGGGAACGCCGTCGAGCTCGCGCAGGATGGCCTGCTCGGCGATCTCGTCGATGCGCTTCGTGGGCGTGCCGTCGGCGCCGATGCGAAGCTCGTCCCCCCACGACTCGGCGGAGGACGCGCGCACCGCGTTCGCGACGGCGTCGGCCAGGCGCCGCAGCAGCGCGAGGTCGTGCTCCATCGCGTTCGGCATGGGGGGCTCACGCTTATAAAGGGGCTCTCCATTGGGCGGCCCGAGTCCTCATGTCCACGCAGCAGGCCGAAGTCCGCCAGCTCAAGGTGGGGCGCTACGTCGTCATCGACGAGGAGCCCTGCAAGATCCTCGACATCACGACGTCGAAGCCCGGGAAGCACGGCGCTGCGAAGGCACGCATCGAAGCCATCGGCCTGTACGACGGCGTCAAGCGCAGCATGGTGGCGCCCGTCACGGAAAAGTGCAAGATCCCGATGATCGACAAGCGCAAGGTGCAGGTCGTCAACATGCACGGCGACCACGCGCAGGTCATGGACATGGAGACGTACGCGACGTTCGACCTGCCCGTGAGCGAGAGCGAGAAGGCCGCCCTCGCGCCCGGCGCCGAGGTGCTCATCATGGAGTCGATGGGCAAGGTCAAGTTCTACAACGTGGGCGACGACGAAGAGTGAGCCGAGCGCTCCTCGCCTCCGTTCCCTTTTTTCGCGGCTCCCCGCCGCGACCCTTATCCCGCTCCTGCGCTTGCGCTCCACCGATGGGTGGATTCCGCCAGCGCCTCCACGAGACGGCGAGGAGGAACGACTCGTGGGTGTGCGTCGGCCTGGACCCCGACCCCGCGAGGCTTCCGCGCGTGGGCTCCGTCGCCGACGAGATGAGGACGTTCCTCCTCGACGTCGTCGACCGCACGAAGGACGCGGTCTGCGCGTACAAGCCGAACGCCGCCTTCTTCGAGGGCATCGGCGCCGGCGGCCATGAGGTCCTCCGCGACGTCATCGCGCACGCCGGCCGCTACGCGCCGGTCATCCTCGACGGCAAGCGCGGCGACATCGGCAACACCGCGCGCGCGTACGCCCGCTGGGCCTTCGACGAGCTCAAGGCGGAGGCGCTCACCGCGAGCCCGTACATGGGGCGCGACTCCGTCGAGCCCTTCTTCGAGAAGGCCGAGCACGGCGTCTTTCTCCTCTGCCGCACGTCGAACCCCGGCGGCTCCGACATCCAGGCGCTACGCCTCGCGACGGGCGAGCTCCTCTACGAGCACGTCGTGCAGCTCGCGCGCCAATGGAACCACCACCACAACGTCGGGCTCGTCGCGGGTGCCACCGCGCCCGAGGAGCTGCGGCGCATCCGCGAGCTCGCCGGCCCCGACATGCTTCTCCTCATCCCGGGTGTGGGCGCGCAGGGCGGCAGCGCCGAGCACGCCATCCGCTTCGGCGCCAACCCGAACGGCGACAACGCCGTCGTGAATTCGAGCCGCGGCATCCTCTACTCGGGCGACCCCGGCGGCGCGGCGGCCGACCTGCGCGACGAGCTGAACCGCTTCCGGCCCAAGTAGGAGGTGACGCGCGCCCATGGCCGAGGACGTCCAAGGCATCCTCGCGCTCGTGTCGCGCTACGGCTACCTCATCGTCTTCATCGCGGGCCTTGTCGAGGCGCTCCCGCTCCTGGGATGGCTCGTGCCGGGTCAGGCCGTCATCATCATCGCAGGCGCGCTCGCGGCCGGCGGCGTCCTCTCGCTCCCGCTCCTCATGGTCATCTCCATCCCCGCGGGCATCATCGGGGACGGCATCGGCTACTGGATCGGCCGCCGCTTCGGGCGCGAGTTCCTCGAGAAGTACGGCGCGCGCGTCCGCATCACGCCGAGGCATCTCGAGAGCAGCGACCGGCTCTTCCAGAAGTACGGCGCCTTCGCGCTCGTCATCGCGCGCTTCAGCTTCCTCACGCGCGCGGTCGGGCCGATCCTCGCGGGCATGTCGAAGATGCGCCCGTCGCTCTTCTGGCCCATCAACGTGCTCGGCGCCGTCGCCTGGAGCGCAAGCTACGCGCTTCTTGGCTACTTCTTCGGCCTCGCGTTCCTCGAGCTCCAGGGAGTCGTCGGCAAGATCCTCGCGTGGACGCTCCTCGCCGTCGTCGGGCTGTACGCCTTCTATCGCATCCTGCGCAAGTACGCGGACCAGTTCACGCGCGACGACCTCTACATCGCGCTCATCGGGGTGGGCGCCGGCGCCACCTTCGGCATCATCGCCGACCGCGTGCAGAAGCAGGCCGCGAACAACGTCCTCGACGCGCACGCCGCCGCCTTCCTTGAGATCCTCTCGCCGGCAGCCCCCTTCTTCGCCGTCGTCGAGCTGCTCACGAGCTTCATCGTCGTCGGAGCGCTCGCGCTGGGCGCGTTCGCCGTCTTCTTCGTGCGCAAGCGGTGGTGGGACGCGACGCTTGTCGCCTTCGGCGTGGGCGGCATCATCCTCCTCGTCGAGACGCTGCGCCCCCTCTTCCGCGCCGCCCTCCCGCCGGGGCCGGGCGACAGCTTCCCGAGCGCGAGCGCAGCCACGCCGCTCGTCTTTGTCGGCGTCGTCACCTACCTCGTCGCGGCCGGCACGCGGCGCAAGCGCGGCCCCGTGACGGTGGCGCTCCTTGGCGCCTTCGTCGCCGGGACGGCGCAGCTCTCGCGCCTCGCGCAGGGCGCCGAGTACCCCAGCGCCGTCCTCGCCGGCCTGGCGCTTGGCATCGCGTGGCTGAGCGTGACGATCCTTGTCGTCGAGTTCCGGCTCAAGCGGAACATCCGCGCGCCCCCCGAGCCCATCGAGCCCCTCGGCTGACCCGGGCTGCCGCGAACGGAAGCTTTGTGTCCGCGCGCGGCGAGCTCGGGGCGTTGACGGACGTCTTCGGCCTCATCGGGAACACGCCGCTTGTCGAGATCCGGCGGCTCAACCCCGAGCGGGCGCGGGGCGTGCGCATCTTCGCGAAGCTCGAGAGCCGGAACCCCGGCGGCAGCGTCAAGGACAGGCCCGCGCGCGCCATCGTGCTCGACGCCGAGAAGCGCGGGCTCCTGCCGGGGCGTGCGCTCCTCGACGCGACGAGCGGCAACACGGGCATCGCCTACGCGATGCTCTGCGCGGCGCGAGGCTACGAGTGCCACCTCGTGATGCCCGCGAACGCGAGCCCGGAGCGCATCCGCATCCTCGAGGCGTACGGCGCGAAGCTCCACCTCACCGACCCGCTCGAGGGGCAGGACGGCGCCATCGACACGGTGCGCGCGCTCGCGGCCGCAGAGCCTGGGCGCTACTTCTACGCCGACCAGTACAGCAACCCCGCGAACCCGCGCGCGCACGAGGAGACGACCGGCCCCGAGATCTGGCAGCAGACCGCCGGGATGGTCACCCACTTCGTCGGGGGCCTCGGCACGACGGGCACCCTCCTCGGCACGTCGCGCTACCTGCGAAGCAGGCGGCCGGACGTCCGCGTGCTCGCGGTGGAGCCGGCGGGGCCGTTCCACGGGCTCGAGGGGCTCAAGCACCTCGCCACGAGCCACGTGCCCGCCATCTTCTCCGAGAAGGAGGCCGGGACGCGCGTGCCGGTCGAGACGGAGGAGGCGCTGCGGCTCACGCGCGCGCTCGCGCGGGAAGAGGGCCTGCTCGTGGGCGGCTCGAGCGGCGCGGCGCTCGCGGGAGCGCTGCGCGCGGCCAAGGAAGCGAACGAGGAGAGCACCATCGTCGCCGTCTTTCCCGACGGAGGCGAGCGGTACCTCAGCGGCCGGATCTTCTCGCCTTAAATGAGGCGGGTACTTCCACTTTTGGGAAAGCGTCCGTTACGTCCCCATACATCCTCTCGAAGCGCGTACAGCGGATCGTTGGTGAAGTCGGTGGGATACACGCGTTGGGATCCGAAGAGCCGTGCAGGAGCCGTTGCCGTCCGAAAGCCCGGCATGACCGCCGTGGCCGCGGTCTCTGACCACGTCGCGCAGTGGGCGCGCTACCAGAACATCGTCGGCGAGGCCGACAGCGTCGAGACGAGCCCCATCACGGGGACGTACGACTGGCGCTCCTACATCCAGGAAGAGGCGCAGTACGCCCGCCGCCGCGAGGAGAAGGAGAAGCCTCGCGACAAGAGGGCCGCCGCCGTGCAGCAGCCGGCGCCCGCGCCGAGCGTCTTCTATCAGTAGGCATCCCGCGCCGGGCACCGCTCGCCCGCAATTTTCTCATCCCACCCTCTTTTCGCCGCCTGCCGCGCGCCGGCGGTCCTCTTCATGCTTAAGCGACGCCCATAGTGGACGAACGTCGTTCGTCCGTTCGCGACGGGAGGAAGCACCCTCCGTGGCGAGAGAGGTGCATGGACGAACCGCTCCCCAAGGCGAACCGCGACGAGAAGACCACGCGCGCCGCGCCGTGGTACACCTACCTCTGAGGCTCCTTCTGCTGGCGCTTGTGCTGCGCCCACCACTCCGGCTCCGCGCGCGCGTGCTGCACGAGGCGCGCGAGCCGATCCAGCGTGCTCGCGTCGAGATGGTGCTCCATCCCCTCCGTCGCCCGGTGCGCCGTCGCCTCGTCGACATCGAGGAGGCGCAGGAAGTCCATCACGACCGAATGCCGCTCGCGAAGCCGCTTCGCGAGCTCGGTGCCCGCCTCGGTGAGGGCGATGCCGCGGTAGCGCTCGTAAACGACCAGGCGGTCCTCCGCGAGCTTCTGGATCATCTTTGTCGCCGTCGGGGCTGAGACGTGCAGGTGCGCGCTGATGTCGACGATGCGCGCGTACCCCTTCTCGAGGATGAGCTCGTAGATGACCTCCACGTAGTCCTCGACGCGAGGCGTGGGGCCCGTCGAGACCGCGCCATGCGCCCTCTTGAGCGCGCGCAGGCGGTCGTCGCGGGCGGTCATCGGCCGCAACAGCGGGGGGCGCGCCCTTCAAGCTTTTGAGACGGCTCGTTGCGAGGGCCGTTCTTCCCAAGTCGGCGCGCCGGGCATCGTGCCCTCGTCCGGTTCCGTCGTCGGAAAATAGGTCGAGCGAGAAGGGGTGGGTCGGGTCACCAAACCATGAAGGCCAATCGAGCTATCAAGAACGACCGCGCCGAGGTCGGCGTCGGTACTCTCATCGTGTTCATCGCGATGGTGCTTGTCGCCGCGGTCGCCGCGGCGGTCCTGATCAACACGTCGGGCACGCTCCAGCAGCGCGCCCAGGCGACCGGCAAGGAGGCGACGCAGGAGGTCTCCTCGAACCTGAAGGTCGTCAACGTGTACGGTCTTCGCGCCAACGCGAACAGCGACCTGAACGCCATCAAGATCAACGTCCAGCTCTCCGCGGGCGCCCTCCCGATGGACCTCGAGAAGCTCATCATCCGCTACTCGCCCGGCAACGCTGCCCCGACGAACTACGTCTTCACCGCGGGCGCGGCCTCCAACTCGGCGTTCAAGCCGACGTGGATCCGTGGCGACGCCACGGGCGCCGCGGGCGACTCCGTGATGGTCTCCGGCGACCTCGTCGAGCTGCACTTCACGCTCGCGAGCACGATCGCCGAGCGCAAGAGCATCGAGGTCTCGCTCGTCCCCGAAACGGGCACGGCGGTCGCGGCCGACTTCACGACCCCCGCCACGTACGGCTCCGCGACGGTCATCACGCTCCGCTGAAGCGGGCGCCGACCTCGTGATCCCTGGGGGCGGCTGCGCCCCCGCCTCCCTTTCCTTCTCTTCTTCGCATCCTTCTCTTCTCCGCGCAGCCCTTCCTGCGGCTCCGCTGCCCGTCTCTCCTCCGCCGCGCCGTCCGCGAGGGGCCTCGGCCGTTCCGGGAGAGGCGGCCCTCGGGCGATTTCGTTCGCCGGAAATAGCTGCGACGACAAGCTCCTCTCGGTCACCAACCATGAAGGCCAACCGAGCAATCAAGAACGACCGCGCCGAGGTCGGCGTCGGTACCCTCATCGTGTTCATCGCGATGGTGCTTGTCGCCGCGGTCGCCGCGGCGGTCCTGATCAACACCTCGGGCTCGCTCCAGCAGCGCGCGCAGGCGACGGGCAAGGAGGCGACGCAGGAAGTCTCCTCGAACCTCAAGGTGCTCAACGTCTACGGCGTCATCGACGACGACACGGACAAGATCGGCGAGCTCCGCGTGAACGTCCAGCTCTCCGCCGGCGCCCTCCCGATGGACCTCGAGCAGCTGATCATCCGCTTCTCCGACGGCACGAACACGATCAACTACAAGTGGTTCCAGGTCGCGGACATCGACATCGCGGACCCTGACGTGGAAACGTGCGCTCCCGCCACGATCGCGCAGCGCGTGCCCCTCGACCACGCCGACATCGTGGAGAGCAAGTTCACGGCCTCCTGGCTCCGCCCGGTCGCCGACAACACGAACCAGCTCGGCTGCGCCGGCAAGAGCGTCATGAAGGCGGGCGACCTCGTCGAGCTCCGCTTCGCCCTGAAGGACAACGTCGACAACGCGGGCACGGACAAGACCATCGACGTCCGCAAGAGCATCTCCGTGAGCCTCATCCCCGAGACGGGCTCCTCGGTCGCGGCGGACTTCAAGACCCCCGCCACCTTCGGCGACGCCGACTACATCACGCTCCGCTGAACAAGCGCGAGTGCCGCGTCCGCAAGCGTCATGGCGGCGGCGCGGTCTTTCCCAGCGCGTGCTTCGCATCCCGCGCGCGCTCCTCGACGGCATCTACGCGCACGCGCGCGAGGGCCGTCCGCAGGAGGTCTGCGGGCTCCTCGCGGGGCGCGCGGAGGTGGGCGTGCACGAGGTGCTGCACGCGTTCCGCGTGCGCAACGCGCACCCTCGCCCGATCGGCGAGTACACGCTCGACCCGGCCGAGCACCTGCGTCTCACGCTCCACATCGAGGATGAGCTCGGCCTCGACGTCGTCGGCTTCTACCACAGCCACCCCGCTGGCCCCGCGCGCTTCTCCGCGACCGACGCCGCGCGCGCGTCGTGGCCAGGCGCGAGCTATCTTCTTGTCCACCTCGCGCCCCAGGAGGGGCACCTGAGCGCGCGCTGGGACGCCGAGCGCGGGCGCTTCGTGGACGAGCCGGTGCACGTCGTGCCATAGGCGCGCGCCTTCACGCGGAGGCTGCCGGCGCCCGCGCCTTCGAGCTCCAAGCGCCCAGCGCGGCGAGAACGGAGCCCAGCGTGAGGTGGAAGGCGTGGTCCACCGGGCCGAGCGGGAGCCACGCCGGCGAGAAGCCGAGGAGGCCAGCGACGCCCAGGAGCGCGTAGCCCGCGCCAAAGCCGAGCGCGTAGCGACCAAGCCCCCCGCGCCAGCCAGCGAAGAGTCCCACGAGCCCGCTGGCGAGGTGGAGCGCCGGGTGGAGGGCATCCTCGCCCCCCGCCGCCAGGCGTGCCGCGAGCGAGGTCGCGCCTTGGAGGACGAGGAGGGCGAAGACGACCAGCAGAGCGTAGCGGACCGCGCCGAGCATCGCCGATGTCCAGACAGAGAGCCGGAAAAAGCGTTGCGCTCCAGGCGCCGACGAGTTGTCGGCGCGGCGCGTGGGCATCCTCCTTCCGGGGCTCAGCGCCCGCCGATCCGGACGCGCCTACGGGCGCGTCCTCTCGGCAAGAGCTTCGCCTGCGGGCTCAGCTCTCGTCGATCCGGACGCGCCTACGGGCGCGTCCTCTCGGCAAGTCGCTCGCTCCGCTCACGACTCGCCGATCCGCACGCGCCTGAGGGCGCGTCCTCTTGGCGAGTCGCTCGCTCCGCTCACGACTCGCCGATCCGCACGCGCCTGAGGGCGCGTGCTCTCGGAGAGCCTGCCGCGCTTCGCGCGTCAGCTCTCTCCGAAGAACCCGCGGAGCATCGGGTGCATCTCCATGGCCTGCTCCTTGGCGATCTGCTCGTACAGACGCTGCAGGATGCCGACCGCGAGGAGGATGCCCGTACCCGTGGCGTTGCCCAGCGTGCCGATGAGGTCGGCGCCGACGGCCAAGATGCCGACGGCAGCACCACCAATGACGGTCACGACCGGGATGTAGCGCTCGAGGATCTTCTCCGTGACGCGGGGGTCGCGGCGGAAGCCGGGGATCTGCATGCCCGACTTCTCGATCTGCTTGGCCACCTGGGCGGGACCCATGTTCGTGGTCTCGATCCAGAAGATGGCGAAGATGATCGAACCGCCGATCATGAAGGCGCCATACACGACGACGTGGAGGATGATCTGCCACGCCGCGCGCGTGAGGAGGAGGCCCTCATACTGCGGAGAGAGGAACGGCAGCAGCCACGAATTGAGGCCCGTGACGGTGCTGAAGTAGTAGGCGATGCCCGTCACCGGCGTGGTCGTGCCTTCCGCGTAGCCGCCGACCCACAGCTGGTTGCCGAGGAAGGGCATGTTGCGCAGGGGGCCGCTCCAGAGGAGGAGGCCGATGAGGTTGATGTTCGCGAGCAGCGCACCCGCCAGGATGACGGGGATGTTGGACGCGTACAGCAGGCGGATCGGGTAGCGGCCGCGGGCGCCGCGGACGCGGCCGTGCGCGAGCGGGAGCTCGATGCGGCTCGCCTCGGCGTACACGACGATGAAGAACGTCGCGAGGGTGCCGATGAGGGCCGCGAGCGTGTTCGTGTCGCCCGGCCTGCCGATGAGGATCTGCTCGAAGCCTCCGCCGGCGATGAGCTGGGCGGTGCTGTACTCGCTGAGGAGGTAGAACGTCTTGGGGATGATGCCGCCGGGGGGGTTCGCGATGCTCACGCTGGAGCCCGGACCCTCCTGGGGGATCCACGAGATGAGGCCGGTGAAGACCGACTGGGCGACGCCCGCGACGATGAAGAGCGAGATGCCCGAGCCGAGGCCCCACTTGGAAACGACCTCGTCCATGAGGAAGACGACGTAGCTGCCGATGACGAGCTGCGCGATGATGATCGTGCGCGCCCAGCCGGTGCCGAAGCGCGCCTCGGCCACCGCGTCGGGCTGCAGGAAGCCGAACACCTGGGGGATCGACTCCACGAAGATCATCACGACGACGAGGATCTTCTGCGAGCCCTGGTAGATCGCCTTGTCCTCGCTGTTCGTGAGGTCGAGCTTGATGATCTTCGCGCCCACGAACAGCTGCATGATGATCGAGCCCGTGACGATGGGCCCGATGCCAAGGTGGACGAGCGAACCGGCCTGGCCGGCCAGGATCGCGCGGAAGGAGGAGAAGACGTCGAGCTGCTCGCCGAGGCCGTAGATGTAGACGTTCGAGAGGATGAAGTACGCAAGAAGCGCGGTGAACGACCACAGCAGCTTCGTGCGGAAGTGCACGTGGCCTTCAGGCTTCGTGACCGCTGGCCACCGCTTGATGAGCGGCTCCAGCTTGTAAAGCAGCGACTTCCTCTCTTCAACCAATGCGAGCGTCCTCCCTCGGGCGCTGGGACGGACCCCGACTTCCATTGGGCTATTTGAGACTTGGCCAAGTTGACCGAGAGGGCCCGCGCGTCCCGCGTCGACGCGTGCGCCGCCGCTCGCGGACCGAGCGAAGGTCAACAGGTTTGAAATAGGGGTGCCCGCATGAAGCGGCCCCGGACTGAGCCACCATGGCCTCCACCGCGCCCCAGAGCCAGCAGAACCGTGACACGATCGTCGCGAAGGCGTGGGACGCGCAGGAGCGCCTCGAGGGTCGCCTTGCGAACATCGGGAAGGGCAAGTACGGCCGCGTGCTCCGCATGGCGCGCAAGCCCACGCCCGAGGAGTACCGCAAGGCGGCGACGGTCTCGGCCGTCGGCATCG
>DASRYU010000255.1:0-2063 GCA_035687045.1 Thermoplasmatota archaeon
CCGTGGGGTGGGCGCGGGCCCCGGCCGCGGCCCGCGCCCACCCCACGGTCACGCCCGACGCGATGGGCGACTGGGAGGCCTTCCGGCGGGCCATCATGCCCTCGCTCGAGGCGTCGCTCCAGCGGTCGTTCGCGCAGTTCCGCGAGGAGCTTCGCAAGGCGCAGGAGGCCTCGTCCGCGTTCGAGAAGTACGGCCTCGTCCCGTGCGACGTCGTCGTTGGCGGCGCGAGCGTCGGCCTTCCCGGCCAGTCGCGGCGCCTCTTCGACGACAGCAACTTCGAGGCGCTCTTCCGCGGCGAGAACCGCATCGACCGGCTCGACGCGCGCTGGGCGGACAGGTTCATCGAGAAGGAGATCACGCGCCTCGTGAAGGACGCGGGCGAGCCGCGCATGGAGAAGGTCACGAGCGCCGCCGAGGTGCTCAAGCTCGCCGGCCGCCGCGGCGACCTCGACGTCGTCAAGGACTACGGCGTCGACGAGAAGCTCTCGAAGACGCTCGACATCACGTCGAAGATGGCCATCGGCGCCGCGCTCGAGGCGCTCCACGACGCGGGCATCCCGCTCGTGCGCGAGACCATCGTCACGAAGAGCGGGAAGCAGCTCCCCGGCGGCTGGGTCCTCCCGGCGCACATGCAGGACGACACCGGCATCATCTTCGCGAGCGCGTTCCCCGGCTACGACAACTTCGTGCAGGAGATCTCGCGCCACGTCGCGCGCAAGTACGCGAAGGTCACCATCGACGAGCTGGACGCGCTCTACCACGAGCTTCTCGACGTCGTGCCGCCGGAGCGCAAGTCCCAGGTGAGCCGCTTCTACGCGAAGCACGCGCACAAGCTGCACGAGATCGCCGGCGACGAGGAGAAGATCGCCGGCTTCAACCGCCACTTCCTCTTCGCCGTCCTCTCGCTGGGGCACGCCGAGCTCGCGGAGCTCATCCACGCGCGCGGCCCGAACACGCAGATCAACGCCGCCTGCTCCTCCTCCACGCAGGCCGTCGCCATCGCCGAGGACTGGCTGCGCACGGGCCGCTGCCGGCGCGTCGTCGTCGTCGGCGCGGACGACGTCACCAGCGAGCACATGCTCGAGTGGATCGGCTCGGGCTTCCTCGCCTCCGGCGCCGCGACGACGGCGCCAAGCGTCGAGGAGGGCGCGCTGCCGTTCGACCGCCGCCGCCACGGCATGATCATCGGCTCCGGCGCCGTCGGCCTCGTGCTCGAGCGCCGCGAGGACGTCGAGGAGCGCGGGATGGTGCCCGTCGCGCGCGTGCTCGCGACGCGCGTCGCCAACAGCGCCTACCACGGCTCGCGCCTCCACGTCGACCACATCGCGGGCGAGGCGCGGCGCCTCATCGAGACGGCCGCGCGCCGCGCCGGCACGACGCCCGAGGAGATGGGCGCGAAGACGATCTTTGTCTCGCACGAGACGTACACGCCCGCGCGCGGCGGCAGCGCCAGCGCGGAGGCCGCGGCGATGCGGCACGCTTTCGGCGCGAGCGCGACAAAGGTCCTCGTCACGAACACGAAGGGCTTCACCGGCCACGCGATGGGCGCGGGGCTCGAGGACGCGCTCGCCGTGAAGGCGCTCCAGTTCAACAAGGTCCCGCCCATCGCCAACCTGCGCGAGATCGACCCCGACTTCGCCGACCTCACGCTCTCGCGCGGCGGCGCCCACGACCGGCGCTACGCGATGCGCTTCAGCGCGGGCTTCGGCTCGCAGCTCGCGCTCGCGGTCTTCGAGAAGATGGCGGACGGCGCGCAGCGCGTGAGCGACGCGGGCCGCTACCAGGCGTTCCTCGACCGCTGCGCGGGCACCTCGGGCGCGAAGGCGGAGCGCGTGGGGCGCGTCCTGCGCATCACGAACGTGCAGAGCACGCCGGCGATGCACACGGCGGCGCTCGTGCGCGCGCCCGAGCCCGCGCCGGTGCCCGTCCCCGTCGTGGCGGACGCCCCGCTTCCGTTCACCGCGGAGCCGCGGGGTGGCGCGGGGAGCGCGCGGGGAAGCCCCGAAGGTCTCCGCGAAGCCCCCGCCGCCCCCCGCGCCCCCGCGGTGAGCGGCGCACAGGTC
>DASRYU010000256.1:0-13020 GCA_035687045.1 Thermoplasmatota archaeon
CCTGCCGGCAGGGCGGGTGCCGCGCGGCATCCAGCTCGACGCGGACCACGTCCTCATCGCAGGGGGCCCCGCGAAGGACGAATCCTGCAACGGGCGGCGCGCCTACGTCGGGCGCGCGGCGTCCGACGGGAGCATCGCGGAGTGGTCGCGCGCGCCGGACCTACCGAACGTGGGCGACGGGTTGCCCATCTTCGCCGCCCGCCCGCGGGGGACCACGGTCGACGTCTACTACGAGGAAGGGGGCGCGCTTGGCTGCAGCGGGTACCCGTCGAACCGCATCTGGCGCGCGACCTACTCCGCCGGCGCGCTTGGCGGCTGGACGCTCGCGGCCCATCAACCCGCCCCGACGAAGGGGGGCGCGGCCATGGTGGTCGTTGGCGACTGGCTCTACTTCCTCGGCGGCGGCGCCTGCTGCCCCGGCGGCCCGCTCGCGCACGTCCACCGCGCGCCCATCGCTGCCGACGGGAGCCTCGGCGCCTGGATCGTGGACGCGCCGCTGCCCAAGCCTGCCGTGCATGCCAATGCGCTCGTGTTCGATGGCGGGATCCTCGTCCTGGGTGCGCACGGGCCTGACATCACGCGGAACCCGGAGGTGTGGTGGAGCCCGCTCCGCGCTGACGGCTCTCTTGACGGCTGGCGCACCATCGGGCGCGTTCCCCCGTTCCTCATGTCGGACGGCGTCGCCTTCGAAGCGGCCGGGCGCGTCTTCGCGGGCGACTTCGACAGGGAGCCGACGGCCGCCTCGAGCGTCGGTGTCGCGAGCGCTCCGTCCGCGCTCCTGCGGGCGTGGATCGCCGCCAGTCTCTAGCGCGCCGTCGGCCGCTCGTCCACGCGGAACGGCTCGCTCTTGACCCAGCCGACCTTGAACAGCTTGAGCTCGAGCACGTACTCGCTGTCGCGCAGCTTCTGCGGGACCTCGAGCTGGATGGTGACGGTCGGGTTGTCGACGTCGAGGACGAACTCCTCGCCCACGACGTTGTGCTGGATGAGCTTCAGGTCGACGTCGTCGGGGTTGCGCGTCTCGAAGTCGCCGCCGAAGGAGGCGCCCTTCTCGTTGTACCGGATCTCCTCGATCGCGAAGTAGCGGTCGATGGTGTAGCCGGGCGCCTGGCGCGTGATGCTGGGCGTGATGTTGAGGGTGAACTGCGCCGTGTCGCCGATGTACCAGCCGACGCGGTCCGGGGTGAGCTGGAAGTTGCCGCTCGACGCGCCGCTCGCGGTGCAGCCGGCGACGACGAGGGCGAGGCCGAGCAGGGCGGCGAGCCGGAGGTGAGGCATGGGCATCCCGCGCGTGCGAGCGGCGCGGGGGGCGATGGGCGTGCCGGTTCGGTGCGCGATAGGCGGCCTTTATGAGGAACGCGCGCAGGGGCACCACAACAACGTTCATAAACAGCGGTCCGGCCTCTTCAGGGAGAGATGCGCCGTCTCTCGTTGCCTTTCACGATGGTCGCCGTCGCCCTGCTTGTCGCAGGCTGCACGACCGAAGGCGTCCAGACGGCCTCGACGCAGAGCAAGGCGTCGAAGGTGAACGCGCTCCTCGCGGCGCCCCCGGGGTCCGACGTGGAGCCCACTGGCGTCGTCCGCGACTTCACGCTCTACGTGCACCGCATGATGCACGAGGTGTACCCCGGCGCCTCCATGCAGATGTGGGGCTTCTCGCTCTCCGAGGATCCCGCGAGCGCCACCGTTCCCGGCCCCACGCTGCGCGTGACGGAGGGGGACCTCGTGCGCGTGACGCTCCGCTCGACGTTCGCGGGCTTCAACCACACGATCCACTGGCACGGCCAGCACGTGCCCTCCGACATGGACGGCGTCGCCTACATGTCGCAGCCGCCCGTGGAGGCGGACGAGGAGTTCGAGTACGTGTTCATCGCGAAGCCCGCGGGCACGTACTGGTACCACTGCCACGTCGACGCGCAGCACCACATCGACATGGGCATGTACGGCGCGCTCATCGTCGACCCGCAGGACCCGTCGAAGGACCCGCACGCGGACCAGGACATCGTCATCATGCTCGACGAGATGGACCGCTATCACCTCGAGGGGGGCCAGCCGGTCGGCAACAACCTCCCGCAGGGCGGCGACCTGTACTCGACGGAGACGTACGTGAAGCGGCAGGCGAACGACGTCGTCACGCGCAACACGCAGGTCAACGACGCGCTCGCGCAGGCGAACACGCCCGTGCGCCCCAACCGCGACTGGTACCCCGTGACGTACCCGCCCTACACGGCGGACTACAACACGTTCCTCATCAACGGCGTCGCCTTCCCCTACACCGAGAGCATCATCGGGAAAGAGGGGCAGGTGCTGCGCATCCGCATGATCAACGCGGGCAACGTCCTCTTCGCGATGCACCTCCACGGGCACCACGTGCTCGTCACGCACAAGGACGGCATCCTTCTCGAGAGCCCGTATTGGGCGGACACGGTGCCCATCGCGCCCGGCGAGCGCTACGACGTGTTCGTGCGCCTCAACAACCCGGGCCTGTGGGACTTCCACGACCACATCGGCGGCCACACGCAGAACGACAACATCTTCCCCGGCGGCGCGATGACCATGCTCTGCTACGAGGGCTACCACGGGTGCGAGCCGCGAGGCCACGGCGGCCACAACGGTCACTCCGGGCACCTCATCCGGTGGACCGGCCATGAGCTGGCGTAGCGCTGCGCTCGTTCTCGCGCTTCTCGCTCCGCTCGCCCTCGCGCAGTCGGCCTTCGACCCGCTCATCGTCTCCTACCGCGGCTACCTCGCCGCCGACGGCGCCATCGCGAGCGCGGCGCCCGCCGCCGGCGCCGTCGCCTTCGCGCCGCCCGCGCCGGGCGCGCCCGCGCCGCCGCTGCGCTTCGAGCTCGCCTCGCCCGTGCGCTTCACGCCCGGCGCGGCGTTCACCGTCGAGCTCACCATCCGCGCCGACGCGCTCGTGGTGGCCCGGGACGCCGAGGGGGAGGCGTTCGAGGTGACGGTCGAGCCGGGCGGCGCGCCGGTGCGCGTGGCGCTGGACCCGCCGGTGATGGCGCCGGGCAGCGTGGCGAAGGCGCGCGCGCACGTGGTCGCGAGCGGCGCCCTCTACGAGGAGGGCGCGACCATCGCGCTCCTCGTGCGCCCGCTCATGCCGTTCACGCAGGGCGCGCTCTCGCTCGTCGTCGGCGGCGACGCGCCGTCCGCCTTCGCGGCGCCCGACATGCGCGTGCCGGCGCCGGCGGACCTACGCCTGCAGGCGGTGCCGCACACGGAGTTCCTGCTGGGCAGCGAGTCGTTCGAGCCTCCGGCCTCGCACGCCGTGAACACCTTCGTCGTCACGCACACGGACATCCGCGCGCCCGAGCGCGGCTCATGGTCGCCCAACGGCACCTACGTCGTGCTGCGCGGCGAGGAGAGCGACGCGGAGGCGCGCACGCACGCGCATGCCGAGCGGAACGCGCGCATCGAGGCGGCGCACGAGGTTCGCGTGAACGGCGTGCCGGCGCGCGTGCACCCCGGCCTCGGCGTCATCGTGCGGGCGGACGCGCTCCCGCTGCGCGTCGAGTGCGTCCGCCACTGCCCCGCCGGATTCGCGTGGTCGTACGCGCCTCCCAACGCGCCGACACCCGGCGAGAGGCCGAGCACGCTCGTCGCGCCTCCGCGCGACACGCGCGGCATCCCGGTGAGCGCGGACGAGCCGCAGGATGCGCGCACCCCCCTCGCGCCGCTTGTCGCGCTCGCGGCCCTCGCGCTCGCCGCGAGGACGAAACGTTGAACCACCGCGAGGCTGCCTCCGCCCGCATGCGCGCCGCCCTGGCCGTCTTGCTCCTCCTTGTCCTGCCGGGTTGCCTGGAGGGGGGCGAGGAGGACGTCACCACCTCGACCCCGCCCGGCGCCGCCTCGCCGACGCCCTCGCCGCCGAGCGCGACGCCGACGACGCCTGCGGCGTCCCCGCCGCCCGGAGGCGAGGCGGGAAGCGTCGAGTTCCGCACGCTCGCTGAGGGGCAGCAGGGCGGGCCCGACGTCCCGTCGCGGCGCGTCTTCACCAGCGAGGCCGCGTGGCGCGCCGAGGCCGGCGCCTACGGCGAAGCCTCCGCGCAGGAGGTGGACTTCGCGGCCGAGACGGTCATTGCCGTGTCGTTGGGCCAGCGCCCAAGCGGCTGCTTCTCCGTCGCCGTCACCCGCGCGGAGCAGAACGCGAACGGCGAGACGCTCGTCGAGGTGACGACGTACGAGCCGTCCCCCGGCGCCTTCTGCGCGTCCGTCGTCACGCACCCGTTCCACGTCGTCGCGCTCGAGGGCGCGGCGCGTCAAGTGACGTTCGTCGAGCGGAACATGACGTACGGCGCGTGAGCGGAGGGCTACGGCTTGCGCAGGAGGAGGGTCGCGCCGCCCGCCACCTCGACGGCGTCCACCGCCTTGCCGTGGAGCGTCGGCGCGCTCTTGACCTCGTACTCGCCCGGCTCGACGCGCACGCTCGCGCCCGAGGGGAGCTGCACCGTGACGCCGTCGGAGGGCACCTTCGCGGGGTCGAGCTGACGGATCGCGTCGGCGATGGCCTTCGCGTCCTGGCGGTGCTTCGGCCCGAGCTTCGCGCTCACCGGATCCACCGAGACGGGGCGCATCTCCACCTCGCCCTGCTCGACGAAGCGCACGTCGGCCACCTTCGTGGTGCCCATGAGGTCCTGCGCCCCGCGGCGCAGCGCCTCGCGCGCCTGCGGCGTCGCGATGACCTCGAGCGCCGGGAGGTCCGCGTTGAGGGCGAGCTTGTTCTGGCTCTTCCAGTTGCGCACCGCGGCGATGGCGTCGCGGACGACGGCGCCCGCGGCGATGGCGGAGGCGTCCGTCTTCGGCGGCGAGGGCCACGCGGCGACGTGGATGCTCGCGTCCCCCTCGTGCCGGCGGTAGATCTCCTGGAAGATGTCCTCGGTCGAGAAGCAGAGGACGGGCGCGAGCATCTTGAGCACGCCCAGCCCCACGGTGTAGAGCGTGTAGCGCGCGCCCTTGTCGTTCTGGTAGAGGCGGTGCTTGACGAGCTCGAGGTAGTGGTCCGCCAGCGTGTGCCAGAGGAAGTTCTCCGTCTCCTTCACGCCCTTCGTGTAGTCGAACGACTCCCACGCGTTCGTCGCCGTCTCCACGAGCTGCGCGTACTCCGCGAGGATCCACTGGTCCATGAGGGCCAGCTGGTCCCACGGCACGGGCTCCGGCTTCGCGTCGCCCAGCGAGCGCCCGATGAGCGTCTCGACGTTGCGGAGCTTCGTCACGAGGCGCATCGCGCGCGTGAGCTCCTTCGGGTTCCAGATGATGTCCTCGCCCAGGTTCGCGCCCGTCGCGCTCCAGTAGCGCAGCGCGTCGCCCGAGTAGTCGCGGATGACGTCGAGCGGCTCGACGATATCACCCTTGGACTTGCTCATCTTCTTGCCCTTGCCGAGCTTCACGAAGCCCGAGATCTGGGCGTCCGTCCACGGCACCTTGTCGTGGTGCGCGTGCGCCTTGACGATCGTGTTGAACGCCCAGAAGCTGATGATCTCGTGCGCCTGCGGGCGGACGTTCATCGGCAGGAGCTTCGAGAGCTTCGGGTCCGCGTCGATGTCGGAGAGGCGCGCGTTCGGCACGCCCAGGCGCTCGGCGGCGGAGAGGATGGCGATCTGCGGCGTGAGCGAGGAGGTCGCCCACGTGTCCATCACGTCGCTCTCGCCCACGAAGACGGCGTTGCCGCACTTCTCGCACGTGCCGTTCGGGTGGTCGACGGTCGGGTCGACGGGCAGGTCCTCCGCGCGCGCGAGCTTGGGCTCGCTGCAGTTCTGGCAGTACCAGACGGGGAAGGGGACGCCGAAGTAGCGCTGGCGCGAGATGCACCAGTCCCACTTGAGGCCCTTCACCCAGTTGTCGTAGCGGACCTTCATGTACGGCGGGTGCCAGCGCACCTCCTCGCCGCGCCGCAGGAAGTCCTCCCGCAGGTCGAGGTAGCGCACGAACCACTGCTTCGTGACGAGGAACTCGACGGGCGTGCCGCAGCGCTCGTGCACGTTCACGTTGTGCTCGATGCTCTTCTGGTGCAGCAGGCGCCCTTCGCGGTTGAGGTCGTGGAGGACGGCCTCTCGGGCGCGCGTGACGGACATCCCCTGGTACTTCCCGGCGTGCTCCGTCATGAGGCCGTTGTGGCCGATGACGACGCGCAGCGGGAGGTTGTTCGACTGCCACCAGTCGATGTCCGTCTGGTCGCCGAACGTGCAGTTCATGACGACGCCCGTGCCGGTCTCCTTGTCGACCTTGTCGCTCGTGAGGACGGGCACGACGGCGCCGCCGATGGGCACGCGCACGTTGCGGCCGATCAGGTGCGACGTGCGCGGGTCCTCCGGGTGGACAAAGATGGCGACGCACGCCGGGATGAGCTCGGGGCGCGTGGTGGAGATGACGATCTTCCCTTCCGCGCCCTGGTTGTACGTCACCACCTCGCGCGGCTTCGAGTTCGCCTCGGGGCCGGGGACGCTCTGCCGGACGACGAGGTGGTCGTGGCGGGCGCCGTGCTCCGCGTGGAGGAGGCCGTCGACGATGTCGAAGGCGATGTCGTTGAACGTGGAGGGGAGGAGCTTGTCCTCCGTCTCCACCTGCGCGATGGCCGTCGCGCATTCGGGGCACCAGATGCCCGGGCGCTCCGCGCGGTACGCGCGCCCCTCGCCGAAGAGCTTGAGGAACGACTCCTGGCTGACCTTGATGACGGGCTTGTCGATGGTGCGGTAGACGAGCGTCCAGTCGCACGAGGTGCCGATGCGGCGCCACGAGCGCTCCATCGCCTCCTCGGCCTTCTTCGTCTCGACGAGGCAGAGGCGGATGAACTCCTGCCGCCCGACGTCGCTCAGGCGCTTGCCGACCGCCTTCTCCGTGTAGCGCTCCGTCGGCAGGCCGTTGTCGTCGAAGCCGAACGGGTAGAACAGGTTGTGCCCGCGCATGCGCTTGTAGCGCGCGGTGAAGTCCATCTGGTTGTACGAGTACGCGTGCCCGATGTGCATGCGCCCGCTCACGGTGGGGGGCGGCGTGTCGATGCTGTAGACGGGCTTCGACGAGCGGGGGTCGAAGCGGTAGACGCCCTGCTCCTCCCAGTACTGGAGCCACTTCTCTTCCATCGCGGCGATGGCGGGGTCAGCCTGGGGCGTCTCGTCCTCGGGCATGGAGCGGGCGAACCATGGGGGGCTGGTCTTTAAGGGTTTGGCGCCCCCGCGCCCGTGCTCGCATCGCGCACCCGCCAGCTTGATGCCGGCGCGCCCGCACCCGCGCCGCGTGCGCATCGGCTTCCACGCGTCGCACGAGCAGTTCACGCCAAGCGAGCTCCTCGGCCTCGTCGCGCGCGCCGAGAGGGCCGGTTTCGAGGCGGCGATGTCGAGCGACCACCTCGCGCCGTGGTCGAGCCGGCAGGGGCAGAGCGGCTTCGCCTGGTCCTGGGTGGGCGCCGCCATGCACGCGACGTCGCTCCCCTTCCTCCAGGTCACGACGCCGGTCGGGTGGCGCTATCACCCGGTCGTCGTCGCGCAGGCTGCCGCCACGCTCGCGGAGATGTTCCCGCGGCGCCTCACCCTCGCGCTCGGGAGCGGCGAGGCGCTCAACGAGCACGTGACGGGCGAGCGGTGGCCCTCGAAGGCGGAGCGCAACGAGCGCCTCGCGGCGGCGGTCGACATCCTGCGCGCCCTCTTCGCGGGTGAGACCGTCTCGCGCCGGGGGCCCATCCCCACGGACCGCGCGCGCCTCTGGACGCGCCCGCCCGCGCCGCCGCGCCTCTTCGCCACGGCGCTCTCGCCCGAGACGGCGCGCTGGGCGGCGACGTGGGCGGACGGGCTCGCCACCATCGCGCGCGAGGAGCCGGCGTTCTCGCGCGTCGTGAAGGCGTTCCGCGACGCGGCGCCGGAGAAGCCGGTCGCCGTGCAGATGCACCTCTCGTACGCGCGGACGGAGGAGGCCGCGATGGGCGCCGCGATGGAGCAGTGGCGCACGAACGCGCTGCCGCGCCTCGTGACGGAGAACCTCGAGACGGTCGAGGAGTTCGAGGCGCTCATGGACCTCGTGCGCGAGGAGGACGTGCGCAAAAGCGTCTTCGTGAGCGCCGACCTCGACGCGCACGCGCGCCGCATCGAGGAGATCGCCGCCATGGGGGTCTCCGACGTCATGCTCCACCACGTCGGCCGCGACCAGGAGGCGTTCGTCGAGGCCTTCGGCCGCGACGTGCTGCCGCGCGTGCGTGCCTCAGCGCGCCTTGCCTGAGGCTTCCGCGAGCGCCATCTTCTCGATGCGCTCGAGCGACGAGAGGACGATGCCCTCCATCGTGCGCTTGAGGAACTTCTTGAACGCGCGCGGGCCGGTGACGCTGAAGTAGACGTCCCAGCGCAGCGTCGTGTGCCCCGCCTTGTGCGGGATGATCTCCATCTGCTGCTGCCAGTACTTGAGGCCGGGGTTGCGCGTGCCCACCCAGGCGAGGAACTCGTTCTCCTTCCACGCCGACACCTGCTCGTCCCAGCTCGGGACGCCGAGGAAGTGCATGCGCCGCTTCCCGCCGGGGCCGTCGGTCGTCCCCTCGAGGTACTCCACGCTGCGCAGCGTGAGCTTCTCGTGCGGCGTCGCGTAGAACTGCGGCCACCGCTTCGTGTCGCTCACGATGCGCCAGAGCACGTCGGGCGGCACCGCGATGTCGCGCTCCTCCGAGAAGTGGGTCAACGGCTCCCCAGACGGCTCGCGCCCAAAAAGGCAACGGACCCGCGCGTCCCCGCGCCCCCCGCTCAGCGCGGCACGAGCGCGGCGCGGTCGCGCTTCCAGCGCTTCGCGAGCTCGGGCGCGGCGTCGAGCACGCCCTGCAGGTCCTTGAGCGGCGTGTCGGCGAGGCGCTCGACGCCGTACTCCTCCGCGACGACCTCGGCCGCGCGGCTGCCGGCGAGGCGCTTGCGGTCCGCGAGGAGCTCCTTCCAGCGCCGGTGGATGTGCACCTGCACCTCCTCGTCGAGCTCGAACCCGAGCTCGGGCTCCTCCGTCGGGAGGTCCGCGACGTTGCGCGGGAGGATGTCCTCGTACGCGCTGTCGACCCACACGACGAAGTCGCTCGCTTCGGGGTCGCGCCGCGCGCGGATGACCGGCTGGAGCGACTCGACGAACTTGAGGAACGAGCTGAACCCGAAGTCGCGGTAGCTGAAGTCGGGGCGCAGGCGGCGGATGCTCTCGTGGAGCGGCCCGCCGTAGACGCGCCCCTCGTCGTCGGTGGCCGCGGGCATCGCCTCGAGCACGATGCGGTGCTTCTCGGCGAGCTTCACGTCCTTCTGCGCGCCCTTCGGCTCCTCGCGGCGCTTGCTGCTCGGCCCGCCCGCGTCGGCGCGCGCCTCGGCCGCGTACATCGCCTCCGGCAGCGACTCGATGGGCGGCGCCGCCGGGGGCTGGTCGTAGTAGATGAACTGGTCGCAGCTTTGCACGAGCGCGCGCCCGACGCGCTTGCGCGAGCCCATGCCGATGACGCGCTTGCCCCCCTCGCGCAGGCGGCGCGCGAGCTTCGCGAAGTCGCTGTCCGCCGTGACGAGCATGTAGACGTCGATGGGGCGCGTGTAGAGGAGGTCCATCGCGTCGACGGCGAGGTGGATGTCCGTCGCGTTCTTCGTGCCGCTCCCGGTCGTGAACTGGTGCAGCTCCTCGAAGCCGGCCTCGCGCAGCGCGTTCTGCGCCTTCGCGTGGCGCGTCCAGTCGGCGTAGGCGCGGCGGACGATGACGCGGCCGAACGCCGCGGCCTCCGCGAGCACGCGCTGGAGGCTCGCGTCGCGGGCGTTCTCGAAATCCATCAGGATGGCCACCGTCTGCTCGGTGCCGGCCGCGCGCGTCACGCGCCGGGGAGCCCGAGGGAGCCGCAAAGTCCTTGCGCTGCGCTCCGCGCGTGCCTCGCGATGCCGCGCGCGCTCCTCCTCGCCGCGCTTCTCGCCGTCCCGCTCGCGGCGGCGCAGGGCGACTCGTCCGTCGAGCGCGAGGGGTGGACGCAGTACGTCCCGAACTGGCAGGAGGGCCCCGCGAGCGTGCGCTTCGGGGGCGATGCCTTCGAGGTGCCGGCGAACGTGACGTACGCCACCGACAATCGCACGTTCTTCTACGCCTCGAGCGAGGCGCGCGAGCGGCTCTTCGAGGGGCCCGGCTGCGGACCGGGCGAGGACGGCCTCTACGTGCTCGTGTCGGCGCGCCCGTGCACGCTCGTGCGCCACCCGTCGGTCGCGTGCAGCGGCACCGACGCGTGCGGCTCGCGGAGCGCGCTGCCCCCCGTGCTGACGTACGCGCTCGACTCGTGCGGGCGCGTCCAGCACGCGAAGTGCACGCCGGGGCTGCCGCTGGCTCTCGTGGTGCTGACGGTGGCCGGAGCGGCGCTCAGCGCGCCTTGGCGCGGTCGCGGTCGCGCTTGAGCTGCAGGCCCACGAGCGCGGCGCCGACGGGGCAGAGGATGCCGGCGAGGAAGGGGACCCACGCGTAGCGGCCGAAGCCCCAGATGGAGAGGGCGATGACGAGCACGAACGGGGCGATGGCGACCGTCCAATGGGCGATCTGCCAGGAGAGGCTCCGTTCGGTCACGAACTTCCCGAAGCCGAGGGGGGATATGAGGATTCTGGCCTTACAGAGCGAGGGTACGCGCCGTCTCCACGAAGCCCCGCCACGCGCGCATCCGCGTGGCGCGCTCCTCCGCCTTCATCTTCGGGGTGAACCGCTTCGAGAGCGCCCAGGCCTTCGCCACCTCGTTGCGCGAGGCAAAGACGCCGGCGCCCAGCGCGGCGAGGCTCGCGGCGCCAAGGGCGGTGGTCTCGCTCACCTTCGGGCGCTCCACGGGCACGCCGAGGATGTCGGCCTGGAACTGCATGAGGAACGCGTTCTCGCTGCCGCCGCCGTCGACGCGCAGCGTGCGCACGTCCACGCCGCTGTCCTCCCGCATCGCGTCGAGCACCTCGGCGCTGCGGTACGCGGTGGCCTCGAGGACGGCGCGCGTGATGTGCGCCGCGGACGAGCCGCGCGTGAGGCCGGCGAGCACGCCGCGCGCGTTCGGGTCCCAGTGGGGCGCGGCGAGCCCCGCGAGCGCGGGCAGGAAGCGCACGCCGCCCGAGTCCTTCACGCTCTTCGCCAGCCGCTCGCTCTCGGACGCCTTCTTGAAGAGGCGCAGCTGGTCGCGCAGCCACTGCACGCTGGCGCCGGTGGTGAAGATGGCGCCCTCGAGCGCGTACTCCACCTTCCCCTCGACGTCCCACGCGACGGTGGCGAGGAGGCGCTTCGACGAGGGGCGCTTCGTGCCGGTGTTCATCAGAAGGAAGCTCCCCGTGCCGTACGTGTTCTTCGCCTCGCCGGGTTGATAGCAGGCTTGCCCGAAGAGCGCGGCCTGCTGGTCCCCCGCGATGCCCGCGACGGGCACGTCGCCGCCGAACGCCGTCGCCGTCGCGAGCGTGCCGCTGGAGGGGCCGACGCGCGGGAGCGCCTCGAGCGGGACGTGGAAGAGCCCGCAGAGCTCCTCGTTCCACCCCTTGCGGTCGAGGTCGTAGAGCATCGTGCGCGAGGCGTTCGACGGCTCCGTCACGTGCGCCTCGCCCTCCGTGAGGCGCCAGACGAGGAACGAGTCGATGGTGCCGAAGCGCAGCGTTCCCGCCTTCGCGGCGCGCTGCACCTTGGGCGCGTGGTGCATCATCCACTCCATCTTCGTCGCGGAGAAGTACGGGTCGGTGACGAGCCCCGTCCGGTCGCGGATGAGCTCCTCGCGCCCCTCGGTGCGAAGCTGCTCGCAGCGCGGCGCGGTGCGGCGGTCCTGCCAGACGATGGCGCGCGTCAGCGGCTCCCCCGTACGCGCGTCCCAGGCGACGACGGTCTCACGCTGGTTCGTGATGCCGATGGCGTCGACGTCGCGGATGCCGATCTTCGCGCTCCGCAGCGCCCCGCGCACGACGGCGCGGGTGACGTCCCAGATGTCCTCCGGGTCGTGCTCCACCCAGCCGGGCTTCGGGAAGTGCTGGGGGAACTCGCGGTCCGCGTGCCCCTTGATGCGGAGCTTCTCGTCGAAGACGAAGGCGGCGGTGCCGGTGGTCCCCTGGTCGATCGCGAGGATCCGCGAGGCCATCGGCCGCGAAAAGAGCGGGGGGAGGGGATGAGCCCTTCGCCCCCGCTGGGGTGCTCAGAGGCCGAAGGCGGCGCTGATCTGCGCGGCGAGCTCGGCGAAGAAGTCGCCAAGCGCGTCGAGCACGCCGCCCGCCTCCAGACCGGCGGCCGCGTCGCCGCCGTCGGCTGCGCCCGACAGCGCGCCCTCCAGGGAGCCGTCGAGCGAGCCCGTCACATGGTCAGTGTCAAGTGCGGCCGCGCCGTCGAGCGCGCCCGTGAGCGCCGCGCCCGCGTCGCTCGCGGCGCCGTCGAGCGAGCCCGCGAGGCCGAGCGCGCCGCTGCCGTGCTCCGTCGCGACGGCGCCCGCCGCGTCGGCCGCGCCGCCAAGGTCCGCCGTCGTCTGGTGGACGGAGCCCGCCGCGTCGCCCGCGGCGCCGAGGTCGAGCGCGCCGTGCTCGCCGGCATACGCCAGGTCCGCGCCTCCTCCGCCCGAGAGGTCGACCGAGCCGCTGTTCTCGCTCGCCGCCGCCGCGCCGGTGGCGCGCGCGTCGAGCTCGTGGCCCTGGGCCTGGAGGTTCGCGTGGAGCTTCATGTCGGAGGAGATGTCGGTCATCGGCCCTACTTCGCCGCGGGGGGAGATGGCGATGTTGGATGGGCGAGGAAAGCGAGACGCGCGTGCGTGAGCGCGCAAGGAGCGCGGGCTCGCCAGGAAGGGGGTGAGGAGAAGCGGGAGGCTCGCCAGGCGCGACGGAGCGCGCGCAGGCGCGTGGAGAAGGAGGATGTGAAGAAGAGGAGCGGAGGAAGAGGCAGGGGGCGCCGGCGGATGGATGCGCGCGGGCCGGCGCCCGATGAGCGTGCGCGCCTAGAAGCCGATCCACGAGGAGATGGTCGCGCCGAGCGACATCATCCAGCCCGTGGCCGTCGTGAGCATCGACGCGATGATCGACGTCATGCTCACGACGGCCACGGGCTGGATGA
>DASRYU010000257.1:0-4797 GCA_035687045.1 Thermoplasmatota archaeon
GTCTTGCTTGGCGCGTTCGGAGGCGAGCCGCCCTTCGAGCTACCCTTGGCCATGTGGATCTCCGCCTCGGAGACGTCCTCGGCGGGCATGTCCGTTGCGCTCTCCGGGGAAGGTTCGCCCAGCGGGACATCTGGCCAGTCGGGGAGCGCCTTCGCGATTCTGATCGCGCCGCCGGCAATCCGAGCGCCATGATGTGCCGGAGCGGGTGCTGGACGTCGATGAACCGGAAGGACCGTCCCTATGTGCGCTTGCCGCCGGCGACACGGACGCGCAGGTTCCCAGTTGTGACGTCAAGCGAAAGGAACTCGGCGCTTCGGAGGACTGACCAGGGTTCGAGGATGTGGAGGTTGTCGCTCCTGCAGCTCTGGAGCACCTTCAGCGTCCAACAGGCGATGTGCTCCGCCCTCGCACGATTCCACCAGCGCGGAACGGATGGAGACAGCAAAGGTCGAGCTCAGGGGTCGCGGACGAGGCCGATGGGCAGGTTCCCCGATACCCATAAGAAGAGGGCGGGCAAGAGAGCGGGCGGAGAGGCCCGCTTGAGTCCCGTCCCACGGCCGGAGAATACTGCGAAAATCGTCGTCGCCGTAGTCTTGACGCTCTGCGTAGCGCCAACCACTGTGCTTTTCGCCACGGGCCGTTTTGAGGAACTCGTGACAGGCGCCGCTACGCTGGGCGCGGCGATCATGTTCAGCCTCTTGCTGGCGATGTGGTGGTTTTGGAACCCGCGCACGAGCGGGCGTCCAGTGTGGAACTTCCTCGCCCTACTCGTGCTCTCCACCGTTCTCGGCGCTCTCGCCATGTACTCCATGGCGATGGTCGTAGGCGCGATTCCTGGCTACGTCATGGCGACCCGCTTCGCCGCATGGAGCGGAAGCGCCGCGCAAGCCGTCGCGAAGAGTCCCAGCGCGCAGCATCGCCCCTTGCTCTGGCTGGCGGGTCTCCTTCCGTTGTCGTTGGCCGGATTCTTCGCTTCCTTGACGTGGATGCGCGCGAATCCGTTCGAAGACTCGCCGCTGCGCTGGCACGCCGCATATTTCCCGGGTGGCGCCTTCGCGTTTGTCTTGCTGGGGGTTCTCGCGCTTTTCGCGGCACTACTCGTGATGTGGCTGGTCCGCCGACCGCTGGACGCAGGCCACGTTCTGTTCGGGTCGGTGAAGGCGTCCGCGTTCGCGGTGCTGGCGAGCGCGTATCTTGGCCTCGCGTTCGGCTCAATCATCGAGCTGCAGTTCTCGCGCCACGTCGGCGTCCTGACGCTCCTTCTCGTGGGCGTGTCGATCTCTACGGCGCTCGTGCGCTACACGCTGTGGCTCTACCGCGGACGAGGAGTCCGCTTTGTCCCTGCGGAGGCTCGAGTCCCCCTGCACGGCGTCCTCGTGACGGGCGTTTGCTTGAGCGCGATCTTGTTCTACCCCACGCATGAGGCATCGCTCGTGTCCCTGTCTATGTTCAAGATGACGATGACGCTCGGCTTCTTCGGGGGAGTCATCGTCGTCGTCCTGAGGTGGATCGCGCGGCGTTTGCGGGGCAAGGGTGCCGACGGCACGACGTCGGCGGCCTGAACAGGGCGGTGGCGCGTCACCGGTCGTCGATGTCGAAATTCGATGGGCTTAATAGGGCACGATGTGACTTGGAAGTCATGAACTACTACCCTCTCGAGAAGTACACGATGGCCGTGCGTATCCTCTCAGGGGATGGCCCGTTCCACCAGCGTCTGCGGGACGCCGCCTGGGAGGCCGGCATGGCAGGGATCGGCACGTGGGGCTCGGGCGCCGACGAGCTCCACGAGCGTCACGAGCAGCTGATGCAGCGCTGCGGGGCGCGCGGTGGACGAGAGGCAACGCTGACGCTGGACGAGATCGAGATCGCGGAGGTTACCGACGAGTTCGTCCATCTGCTCGTTCGCATCGCCGAGCACGCGGCGTCGCTGCGTCTCGCCCCCGCTCGCTAAGCATACACGGCGCGAAGCGTAACGCCTCCGTCGTTGATGCACAAGAATAAGGTGGCGCGGTGCTCCACCGCGCCAATAGTCCACGACTCGCAGCCGCCTTTTGCTATCAGTGGCTACTCCCCGCTATGCCCGGTTGACCCGTACAATATGCGGGGTCGACCACGAGGGGCCCAATCCAGGCTCATTCATCGTTGCTCAGCTCCAGCAGAGCTACGCAGAGATGGTCGCCTATGAGGCGCCCCATGCATTACAAACGGCCGGCTACGCCCACGGAGGCAGCGACGCGGCTTTGGCTTTTCAATCGACAGACCGAAAAGCTCGCTTCATCGCGACTTTGGGGAGCTTGGACGCAAGGCCGCGACTACGACCACGAGTCGGTCGTCGCATTTTGCACGTGGTTTCGACCGCTCGTGCAACGTAAGGATCCGATCTCGGTCATCAGACTCGCCGACTCGTACGCGCTTCTCCCGGAATGCCCCGCGAAGGCGGACGCAGCTGAGAGAGTTGCCGGCATCGTCGAGGCTCTCAATCATGAGACCATTTTCACGCAGGGCGGGCAGGCGGTGACCGCCATCGAGCTTTTTGAAAACTACCTCTACGGCGATGTAGTACATGCCGACCTTCAGCGCCTTCACTGGCTGAGCCACTGGGGGATGTTAGAGGAAGGCAGCTTCAGCCAGTCGACAGTGTTCGAACACATGGCCGCGGTTGTCGACGCCGCCATCGCCATCGTGGGGGCGCATCGCAATCTGTTGGAGCTTGTGCCGCCGGAACCGCTGAAACGTCCGGCGAAGCTCATCTTCACGGTGAGTTTTGAGTCAAAACTCATGCAGTCAGATTTCGATTAGCTCGCGCCTGTCAACGCGAGATTGTGATTCACAAGTCTGAGCGGAAGGGAATCCTTGGTGGATACCGACTTTCGGGCGCGGGCGCGCTCGCTCTTCTTGTTCACGAAACGCCATGCTCTGCGGCCTGTGCTGGCGCGGCTTACGCGCTGACGAATGGATCGTCGTCGAGATCGCAGGCTTCGGTAGGGTCGAGGGGCTCATCTTCTTGCCACGCGCGGGCCGCCGCCGCGGACAAGGGAACGAGGTGCTCGACGTCGAGCGCGGGCTCGTTGAGAACGGCGCGGACCGCTTCGAGGTCGCCGTAGCGCATGATCGCGTAGCCCGCGCGCTCCGCGACGGCGCGCTCGCTCCAGGTGTTGGGTCCGAAGGTTCCTTTGAGCTGGAAGAGGCGGTCGTCTTCGGGCGGCGTTTCGCCAGGCACGAGCGCCTCGAGCAGCTGCTCGATGCGACGCCAACCGTCGAGCTCGGCGCGGACCGCGCGCGCGAGTGCCGCGTGGTGGTCGGTCACGATGTCGCCTCAGCGTTCGCGGCGGCCGTAGAGGTTGAGGCCGATAGCGGCCATGGCGACGCCCAGAAGCGTGAAGAGGACGACGAAGGGGACCCACGTGGCGATCGTCTCGATGATGCCGGCCTTCATGCGCGTGATGTTCTCGGCGATGGATTCGTCTTCCGTCTGCTCCGCCGTCGCCGCGGGCGCGAGGAGGACCGCGGAGATGCTCGCGGCGACGAGGAGCAGGGGGAGGGCGGCACGCTTCATGCGGCGTAGGACACGCCAAGTAGGCATAGAGGTTGGCTCGCTTCACGAGGGAATCTTGAGGATCGCGACGAGGCCGACGCGCAGAACGATAGCTTCGAGCGCGTCGTTGTACGTGCGGGGCGGGAAGCAGCGCTTCACGAGCGCTTGGCCTCCCGCTTCGCGGCGCGCGCTTCACGCTCGCTCGCGAGCTCCCGGAGGTAGGCGAGCCAGCGTTCGCCTTCGCAGGGTTGCACTCGGCGCCTCCATGGGTTGCCGGGGAGGCCGTGCGAGATCTTGCGGCCGCAGCCCAATGGGCAGGGCGCGTGGCGGCCGTCGCCGATGGGGCGGAAGCCGCGCTTCTCAATCGCGTGGATCGTTCGGCCGGCGCGCATCGTGTAGTCGTTGACCTCTGCCCGCAGCACGAGGTCGTGCGCGCTCGCGACCATGACGGGGTCCACGCGCGGCGTGTAGGCTTAGAGGTTCGGAGGCCCTCGCGTAAGGGCGTGCACCGTCACGAAGCACTACCACTGGCGCGAACGTCGCCGCAGCCGGAGCCATCCACGATCTGGCACAGCACGACGGTTCGCCATGTGCCTTCCTGAAGCGCCGCGTTGCCCGTGCCCCCGCTGCCGCTGCGGATGCCAAGCTTGGAAGCAGCGGAGATGTACTCGAAGGAGGCACCATCCATCATGCGCTGCATTTGGTCTGGTTTCATCACGTAGACATTGACCTCCCGTCCGGCGCTGGAGAGCGTCCACGAGACTTTGGTGCCCTTCCACTCGGCGAACACTGCCATCCCGTCGCCGAGAGTCTCGTGGAGTTGGAAGGTGCTGGCGGCGGCGGGCTGCTTCTCCGTGACGCCAGCTGGGGCGTCGGGAAGTGCTACGCAGCCGCTGAAGAAGCAGAAGATCGCGACCGCGAGGATGAGGCGCATTGGCTTGTAGAAATCCGCGGCTGCAAAAGCTTTCAGCAAAAGCCCTGCGCCGCCGCCAGGGACCTGGCCACCGCAGATCGCTACGCGAACCTACTCATCGAGATCGACCACCCCCCTGGCCACCCCCCGAGGGGGGATGCGCTCGCCGCGCTGGAGGCCGCCATTCGCGAGGCCACGGGAAAGAAGGCCGTCACGAGCGGGCTCGAAGGATCCCCGCGGACAGCGGAACCTACACGTGGGACCGCATCGGCGAGCTCGAAGGCGCGCACCGGACCACACGCACCGCCGGCGACACCGCGAGCCTCTGCGTTCTTTACGTCAACGGCGG
>DASRYU010000258.1:0-5089 GCA_035687045.1 Thermoplasmatota archaeon
GAAGCGGTGGAAGACGTTCTTGAGGAACTGCTCGCGGTCGGCCGCGTAGCCGAGAAGGACGACCTCTTTCCCGAGCGACTCGCGGAGGCGCTTGAGGTTCATCGCGCCCTTGCCGAGCGCGCGACCCACCTGCCCCTCCACCACGACGAAAATGATGCGGTCCTCCTCTTCGATGACGTCCTTGAGCTCCACGCCCGTCATGCCTTCGAACATGGCGAAGACACGGAGCGTCTCGGCGTCCAGCTTGATCTCGACCATGTCAGAGAGGCTCCGGTGCCCGCATCATCCTTCAGGCGCCCTTGGCGAGCTGGAGCACGTCGGAGTCGCCCGCCTCGGTGACGGAGAGGACGGCGACGCTGTACGGCTTCCCGCACGCGGGGCCGAGCTCGGTGTTCTTGCCGGCGTAGGTGTAGACCGGGACCTTCGCCTTCTCGACGGCGGCCTGAATCTGCGCGCGCGCCGACTCGGGCGCGTTCTGCGCGACGACGACGAGCTTCGCCTTCTTCGCGAGGATGTCCTTGAGGGTCTCGTTGAGGCCGATCGTGACCTTTCCGGTCGCGGCGGCGCTGCGGAGGGCGCGGTTGACGTCCATGGGTGTGTCTCCTTCTCCAGCCACTCCACGCCCCGAAGGGCGCGGGCTGACTCTAGAGGCAGCCTTCGCGACGGCCACGTCCCATATGAACCTTCGCGCGCCGCACGCCCGTGGGCGGCAGGGGCGCCTGGCCGATCCTGCCGCGAAGACGCGAAGACGCGGAGAGGGAGAGTCCTGCAGCCTCCGCGCGACCTCCGCGATCCTCCGCGAACTCCGCGGTGAGCGGAACCGCGGCTTGAGAGACGCTCATCGCGCCGGCGCGAGCACCTGCGCGCTGCGGCTGGGGAGGTAGAGCTGGAGGCTCTGGCCGCGCCCGCCGTGCGGCACGTCCTGCCACGGGTACCGCATGGGCTCGGCCACGCGCCCGTGCCCCTCGAAGAGGCGGCGGTCCGAGTCGAGGACGACCTCGTAGTCGGCGCGGTCGGGCACGGGGAGGCGCAGGTCGGCGAAGGAGCGCGTGGGGTGGAGGTTCACCGCGAAGACGAGCGGGCCGCGGCGGTACGCGAGAAGCTTCGCCTCCTCGTCGAGCCAGAGCTGCTCGAGGAGCGGGTCGGCGAGCACGCGGTGCGTCTCGTCGAGGCGCATGAGCGCGCGGTCGAACGCGAGGAGCCCCTTGTAGCGCAGGTCGTCGCGGCGCGCGAGCGACCACTGGCGGCGCGCGTGCTTGTAGGACCAGCCGTTCCCCTCGCGCGGGAAGTCGATCCAGTCGGGGTGGCCGAACTCGTTGCCCATGAACGCGAGCCACGACTCGCCGCCGAGGCTGAACGTGAGGAGCCGGATGAGCTTGTGGAGCGCGAGGCCCCGGTCGACGACCGGGTCCTCATGGCCTCTCGCCATGTTCCAGTACATGCGCTCGTCCATGAGGCGGAACGCGAGCGTCTTGTCCCCCACGAGCGCCTGGTCGTGGCTCTCGGAGTAGCCCACGTGCGGCTCGTCGCGGCGCCGGTCGAGAAGGACGCGCCAGATCTCGCCGAGGCTCCACTCCTCGTCGCGCCGCTCCTTCACGAGCTTGATCCAGAAGTCGGGGATGCCCATGGCGAGGCGGTGATCGAAGCCGACGCCCCCTTCCGCGACGGGTCGCGCCATGCCGGGCATGCCGGAGACGTCCTCCGCGATGGTGATGGCGTCGGGCTTGAGCGCGTGCACGAGCGTGTTCGCGAGCTTGAGGTAGGCGAGCGCGTCCTCGTCCACGTTCGCGCCGAAGTAGTCGTCGTAGTGGCCGAACGTGCGCCCGAGCCCGTGGTCGAGGTAGAGCATGCTCGTCACGCCGTCGAAGCGGAAGCCGTCGAAGCGGTACGTGTCCATCCAGTAGCGCAGGTTGCTGAGGAGGAAGTGCAGCACCTCGGGCTTCCCGTAGTCGAAAAGCATCGAGTCCCACGCGGGGTGGAGGCCGCGCGCGCCGGCGTGGAAGTACTGGTGCTCCGTGCCGTCGAGGAGGTTGAGCCCTTCGCGCGTGTTCTTCACCGCGTGGCTGTGCACGACGTCCATCAGGACGACGAGGCCGAGGCGGTGCGCCGCGTCCACGAGCGACTTCAGCTCCTCGGGCGTCCCGAAGCGCGACGAGACGGCGTAGAAGTTGGAGACGTGATAGCCGAAGGAGCCGTAGTACGGGTGCTCCATCACGCCCATGAGCTGGATGGCGTTGTAGCCGAGGTCCGCGACGTAGGGGAGGACGTCGCGCTCGAACTCGCGGAAGCTGCCCACGCGCTCCTCCTCCGTCGCCATCCCCACGTGCGCCTCGTAGATGCGCAGCGCGCGCGGGCGGGGCGGCGGCGCGTGGCGGAAGGCGTGCGGCGCGGGCGGGTCCCAGAAGACGCCGGCGAAGTCCTCGTGCTGGTCCTGCGTCGCGCGGCGGATGTACGCGGGGATGCGGTCCTGCCCGCCCAGGCGGTCCGTCACGACGTGCACCTTGAGGCGCGAGCCGTGCGGGAGCGTGTTCCCCGGCAGGAAGAGCGACCACGTGCCGTCGCGCCCGCGCGTCATCGGGTGCGCGCGGCGGTCCCACCCGTTGAAGTCCCCGATGAGCCACAGCTGGCGCGCGCCCGGCGCCCATTCGCGGTACCAGACGCCCGGCTCGCCGTCCTTCTCGCCGCGCGTGAGGCCGAAGTGCAGGTGGCCAAGGCTGATGGGGCCGAGGAGGTCGCCGCCCAGCTGCGCGAGGCGGGCCTGATAGCGCGCGTGGCGCTCGGCGAGGCGGCCGCGGTAGGGCTCGAGCCACGGGTCGCCCGGGAGCATCGAGGCGGCGTCCACGCGGCGCGAGCCGGCCGCGAGGGCTAAAGCCTCGCGCCTACGGAGCGGCACGCCTTTCGCGACGGAGGCTCCGCTGAGGAGACATGAGAAAGAAAAAGGTGGGGCGCGAGCCCCACATGGGAGGTCCTACTGCTCGCCTTCGTCGCCGCCCTCGCCTTCGGAGGGCGTCTCCTCGGGCTTGATGTCGCCGAGGAGCGACATCTCCTCGGAGCCGGCGACGGTGCCCGCGGGCGCGGCGTCGACGGGCTGCGGCATGAGCTCGGGCGGTGGGGTCCAGCGCTTGACCTTGACGCCCTCGAACGCGGCAGGCTTCATCTGCAGCGTGACGGCGCCGGTGCCGAGGCTCACGGGCTGGCCGACGATGATGTTCTCGGCGACACCCTCGAGCGGGTCGATCTCGCCGATCATGCCGGCCTCGAGGAGGTGGTTGACCGTGATCTCGAACGCGGCGCGCGCGAGGACGGACGACTTCTCGCCCGAGATGCCGTGGCGACCGATGGCGCGGATGGTGCCGTCGACCGTCATGACGTCCGCCACGAGCATGAGGTGGCGGATGTCGACCGTGAGGCCCTGCTCCGAGAGCGTCTTGTACGCCTCGTTCATGACCGCCGTGCGCGACGCCTCGACGCCGAGGACCTCGTAGATCTCGCGGAAGTTGTTCGTCGTCGTGCGCGTGGTGTCCACGCCGTCGATCTTCATGACCTTCGCGAGGTTCGAGCCTTCGGTGTAGATGACGTAGCCTTCCGTCTCGCGGCGGATGACGACGCGCTTGATGTCCGTGATGCCCTTGATCTGCATCTTCTTGGCTTCCGCCGCGATGCTCTGGATCGTCTTGTAGGGGCGCTCCTCGCCCTCCGTCGGGCGAAGGACGATCTTGCCGTCGGGCGTCGTCGCGACGTCGGCCGCCTTGAGCTTCGTGAGCTTCTCGGCGACCTCCTCGATGTTGAGGCCCTTGCGCTTCATCTTCTTCTCGTCGAGCGTCACGACGACCTGGAACGCGCCGAGGTCGGTGTCGACGTCGGCGATGTCGAGGAGGTTCGTCGTCTCGATCTCGGCCGCGATGCGCTGGACCGCGTCCGGGTCGTTGCGCACGTCCGCCTCGAGGTACACCTGCATCATCGGCGTCGACGGGACGCGGCGGGCGTCCACGACCTCGATGAGGCGAGGCAGACCCAGCGTGACGTTGATCTCAGCCACGCCGGCGTAGTGGAACGTGCGCATCGTCATCTGCGTGCCAGGCTCGCCGATGCTCTGCGCGCCAAGGATGCCGCACGCCTCGGTCGGGTCGATGCGGTGGACCTTGTACTGGTTCCACAGGTGCTCCGCGACGCGCCCGATCTGCTCGGGCGTCGCCTTCTTGCCCTTGAACGCCAGGATCTTGCCCAGCGCGTCCCACACGACGGAGTGCGGCAGGTCGCCGCCGAGCTCCTGGAGGCGCGCCTCGAAGGGCTTGTAGACCGCGGCCACCTCGGAGACGCGGTTCTTGAGCGTCTTCGAGTCGGGGTTCTGCGCGAGGACCTCCTTGCCGATCTCGGTGAGGATGGCCTCGGGCAGCTCGACCTTCGCGGCGCGAGCGGCCTCGATGGCCTTCTCTTCCCACGGCGGGATGGTGGAGATGACCTCCGCGTACTCGACGCCCTCGTACTTCTCGCGCGGGTCGATCCACTCGCCGACCTCGTCCTTGATGCGCTCGGCGAGCTCGTCGCCGATGGCCTCGATGCCCGACAGGTCGTCGAGCGAGGCGCGCTGGAGGTCGTAGATGGTCTTGTAGCCCGCCTCGATGAGCGCCTCGGCCTTGCTGCGGCCGATGCCGCTGATCTCGGTGAACTCCTCGATCGACTCCTCGATGTTGATGACCTGGTCCTTGATGCCCTCGGCGAGCTCCTCGCTCACCTCGTCGACGTCCAGGAGGTACTCGACGGGGGCCTTCTTGAGGTCCTCGCGGCTGCGGAAGCCGTGGCGGAAGAGCGCCTCGGCGGCGGGCTTCGTCATGCCCTTGAGCTGCATGAGCTCGCCAAGCTCCCCCTCCTCGACGGGGACCTCGGCGGGAAGCTGCGCCTTGATCGTCGCGGCGAGCTTCGGGCCGATGCCCTCCGCGCTCGCGATCTGCTGGACCGACGCGCGGATGAGGTCGGACTTCGTGCGGAAGCCGGCGTCGAAGAGCGCCTCGGCCTTCGACTTGCCGATGCCGGGAAGCGACGTGAACTCGCGGACGGCGGCCTTGCGCGCCTCGGCGGGCGTCAGGGG
>DASRYU010000259.1:0-10888 GCA_035687045.1 Thermoplasmatota archaeon
GAAGATTGGCAAGGACGCCGAGGAAGTCGCAGCGGCTTTCGATCTGCTAGCCCGCATGGGTGCCGACTCGGCAGAAGAGGCGGCGACCCTCATCCCTCAGTTCGACGCCCTGTCGAACTGAGGGATGAGGGTCGCCGCCTCTTCTGCCGAGTCGGCACCCATGCGGGCTAGCAGATCGAAAGCCGCTGCGACTTCCTCGGCGTCCTTGCCAATCTTCGTTCCGGCGAGGAGGCGCGAGACCTTGGTGACGTCCTTGCCGAAGGTGGCGCTCGCGAGGGCGCCGGCCTTGGCGACGGCGAGATACTTCTCGCGCGCACGCGCCAGGCCAAATGTGAGCGTCGCGGTTGCCGCGATGGCGACGGCGGAGTAGCGCTTGAAGTCGGCCGCTGCGCCCTTGGCCGTGCCGCGGAGTTGGGCGCGGAACTTCTTGTTGTCGAGTAGAATCCGCGCTAGGACGGTGGGACCGCGCACGGCTGCTCTTGCCTAACGGCGCATCTCATAGCCTTATGGGGTTCGAGGGAACCCGCGCGGGAGCGGCACGTGGACCTCTTCGAGCCGCTCCAGCTCGTACTCGCCGTCGTGAGCGACCGTCACTGTGAGCGCCTTCCAGGGGCTGAGCGCCGTGCCTCCCGTCGTCACCACCCTCTCGATGGTGACCTCGGAGCGCTCTCCGTTCTGGATTCCAGGGTACTCGAACAGCCTCTCAGGATGCATCGCGTTGAGGTCGAGACTCCCACTGGCTGTCCGCACCTCGACCGCGCCCAGCACCGTACCGCGCGCGTCCTTCATGCCCGTGAGAGCAAGTACGACACCGACGCTGGCTTGGTCGCCGTCCGCCCTTGCCCAGCCATCTATGAACTCGACGCGCGCGTACTCCCCTTCAACAGTGGCGCCTGGAGCGGACGCGCACCCGGCGAGGATGAGCGGGAGGATAAGGAGCGCCGCGCGCATGCCGCTCCTCGAACGCGCGCGCTGCGCTTTAAGGACCCCGTCATCTGGAATACGCTTTCCTTATGCCCGGAGGGTTCCACCCCGCCGGCGCGCCGCCTTCGCGGCAGCCTTGTTCAGGCGCTTGGCGCGCTCGCTCCACGCCGCGAGGAGAAACTGCTTGGCATCGGGCGAGAGATCGGCGTAGCGGTCTGGGTCGAGGCCCGTGTAGGCGTAGAACTCGAAGAGGCTCTGGCCTTCAGGCGTCGTCGCGAAAGGACGCCGCGCCGGCGGCGCTGTTCGTCAGAGCTCCCTCGACGGCGAAGAGGATGCTCAACGCGGCCTCGACGCCGTACTCGCTGCCCGCAAAGTAGTCCTCCGACACGCTCTCGTCGACCATGAGCGCGGCAGCTGTTCGGCACACCTCCGCCTGAAGGGCTGCGTCGTCCTCGGCGGGTTCGCCGGCAGCGAGGGCGCGGTGCATGCTGCGGACGCGCGCCAGCGTGTCGAAGAGGGCGGCGCGCGCGTCCTTGCCGGGATAGCGCGTCTCGAACTCGACGTCATCGACGGTCACGCGGAGGCGGCGGCTGGCGAAGCTTGCGGTGAGGCGTGCGGCGAGGGATGCGCGCTCGGCGCGGGTGGCGCGAGCCTTGGCCTCCTCGGCTTCGTGGTGGGCTTGGACTTTGGCGAGCTCGTCTTCAGCAGCCATGCGGGCTTAGCCCCACGTCATGTCGCCGTTGACGAGGAGGCGGAGGTTGAACCGCGCGACGTCGGTGCCGCCGGGGATGGTGATGCCCTCGAGCATGGGGATGCAGTTGTTGAGCGTGAGCGTAGCGTCCGGGCTCGCGTCGTCGGCGTTCGCGTAGATCTTGACGACGACCTTGTTGAGCGCGGGCCCGCTCGGCTTGATCGTCTGGGGGTTCGTACCCGTGGCGAGGTTGAGCATCGCGAGCGCAGGGAGCGTCGTCGTGACGACGCCGCCGAACGTGACGTCGGTCGCGACCTTGCCGGCCTTCCGAAGCTTGCGCGGCGAGTCGTGGACCTCGGCCTCGATGACGTCCTGCGAGATCTCCACGTTGACGTCGCCACTCGTGTAGCCCAGGAGGATGGTGGCGTCGCCTGACGTCTGGAACGCTTCGATGACGATCTTCTCCCCGGTGAGCTCGGTTTCCGGCATATGCGGACCTCGAGCGTTCCACGCCGCGAGTATGCCCTCAAGAACTCTTCGGTCACCGAGATAGGGTGAGGCGGTACGAGAAGCGCAGCTCGACGCCGACGGTGGGCGTCTTCGACTCGCCCAGGCCCTCCTCGATGGCGAAGCTCAGGAAGCGGACGCCGCGCGCGCCACCCACGCACGGGTTCGCGAGAACGACGTCCGCGACCTTCTCCGCCAGCACGAGCGCGGCCTCGACGGGCTTTTGACCGGCGGGATCGAACTCGGGGTACTCCGCCAGGAGGAGGACGTTGACCGGGAACGCCCACAAGGTGGCCGGCTTCTGGTTGCCGCCGTCGTCCTCCGCGCGCGCGTCGTCACCATCCGCCGCTGCTACGAAGACCTCGGGCATGTCGTAGCCGGGCGCGATCGTCCCCAGCGTCACGCGCTTGAGCCCCAAGCTCGTCTTCGCGGCAGTGAGGGCTTCGGCGAGCTCGGGCATGATGCGGCTGAACGCTCCTTCGACCGGCACGCTACTTCACGACTCCTTTGGCTGCGAGCCGCATCTCCTTGTGCAGGACGCGCGGCGCCTTGACCAGCATGTTCCGGTACGGCGTCGTCACGAAGTCCTTGGGCGGGATGCCGCGCCGGCTGATGGCGCGCGCAACGAGGAACGCGATGCTGCGCACGTTCCGCATCGCCCTCTTGCCCGACTTCGGGCCGCCGTCGCGCGCGTGGAGGCCTTTCCTGCGGACCCAGCGCGCGAGTGGCTTGAGCGGCGGCATGGGCGCGCCGGCGCGGCGGCCGTCGAGCACGGGCCGCGTATGCGCAGCCTTCGAGATCATCCTCGCCTCGTAGCGGTACTGGTCGACGACCTCGCCGAGCCCTTGCGCGAGGCGACCCCGATCGATCGCCCCGAGGCGGTGGATCTCTGCGCGCGCCTCGCGGCGGAAGCCGACGGCGAGGCGGACGAGCGCGCGCACGCGCGCGCGGTGCAGCTGCGTGCGGTCGAGCCGTCGCATGTCCGCGTGGAAGCGCTGCTCGTCCACGTCGAAGCGCGCGCCGTAGCCGGCCAGTCCCCGCGTGCTCCCTGTCCCCAGCGCGCCGGAAGTGCGCGAGCCGCGGAAGGCGACTTGCACGACGCGCGCGGCGGCTGCGTAGGTCATGCGGCTCCGTACGACCTGCGGCGGTACCTGTCGAGCGTCGCGCGCACCTCGGGCTCGAGCATGGCCACGCTGGGCGCTTCGAGCTCGAGTGTGCCCACCTGGATGTAGGGCGCGTTGCGCCGGGCGAGGAAGTGGGTGAGGAGCGACTCGACGACGCGCGCCGTCGCCCATTTGACGTCCTCGGGCACGGCGTTCGCGCCCTCGGTGTAGGTCACCTCCACCACGCCCACGCCGCGCTTCCAATTGAGGGGCTGGCGGCGCGCGTCGTGCCTCAGGAGGAGCCCGCTGGACGTGAACGAGTAGTCCAAGCCCGGCGCGAGGACCTTGCCGTCTTCCTTGACGGTGGGAATCGCTGTGACGGGGCTGAGGTCCAGGCTCAGAGCGTACGAGTCATCGAGGACGTGCAGGGCACGCGTCTTCGTCTCCTGTATGAACGTGCGGCCCGTGTGCTGCCGTACCACCTCGCTGGCGGCGAGAATGGCGTCGTCGATGAGCATCGCGAGGTTCTCGTCGGCGGAGTAGCCGAAGCTCGTGGCCTTGTCAAAGGGGAGGACGCGGCGTACGTAGTCGCGATCGACGAGGCCTGGCGTGATGCCTGTCGCGCTGCCGGCCAGCACGACATCGAAGTACGCGCTTCCGGTGACGGGTACGCCGCCGATGGGTGCCTCGATGGCAACCCGGTACTCGTCCTGGACGGTCGCTCCACTGGGCACTTGGACGGCTTGGCCCCAGACGCCGGTGCCGTAGTGGTACAGGCCAGTCGCCTGCGGGTCCTCCCCGTCAGAGGGTTTCCAGTCGAGCGCCTCACCGTTGGGCGCTCTGATGGTCGTGACCGGCCATGTGCTCTGGTCGGCGGCGTTGAATCCATCCGGGTCGACGAAGGCGCCGTCGCCGCGCCGCGTGTAGAAGCGCACGATCTTCTTCGCGCCTTGCGGGATGTCAACCATGGAATTCCTCCGCGCCCTCGATGCGGCCCATCTTCTGCCTACCGGCCACTGCCTTAACTTTAGCGTGGAGCGATCCGTCGTCGTCGGCGGGATCCGTCGTCTCACCGATGTCAGCGTCGAGCTCGGCGAGGCTTTCCTCGAGCGCGGCCCGCGCGGCGGCGACGTCCTCCCGCACGCTCGCGATGTTCGATTCAAGGGCGGCGCGCGCGGCCGCGATGTCGCCCGCGACGCTCGAGATGCCGCTCGTGAGCGTCGTCTCCATGCTGCCGCGCGCAGCCTCGTGCATAGCGAGTTCCCCACTGACGTCCTGGGCGAGCTTGCCCACCGCGCGGTACTCCTCCGCCTCGACGAGGCCCACGATCTCGGGCGGGCCTGTGGGCTCGACCTCGAGCGAGAGGATCTTGCCCTCCGCCGCGGGCGGCACCAGGAAGCTGCCTACGAGGCGCCCCTCACCCGCGATGAACGAGAGGCCAGCGAGGTCGGCTGGCGTTGTGGTGAAGGCGTCGCCGTTCCAGTAGGTGCGCTCGCCGGTGTCGTCCAGGACGACGGCGCGCGCGACGGCGCCGGTGGCTGGCGCGCCGTTCAGCCGCCACGAGACGTCGATGGGGATCCTGTCGCCGGTCTTGACCATCACGGGCAGCAGCCTCCTTCACCATGCCAGTACGCGAGCGCGTCGTCCTGGTTCGCGAAGTGGACGATGCTCGTGGCGTTGCCGTCGTCGTCGCGCGCCTCGACGACGTCCCATGTGCCCCGCTCGGCGTTGAACACGGGCTCTTCGCGCGGGCTCATCCGTGCCTCCGCACGGCGATGCGTTGCCCGCGCACTTCGCCCGAGCCCAGGCAGATGCTCGTGGCCGTGCCGTTTCCTGGGAGGCGCCACCGGAGGTAGAACTCGACTGTGACGTTCTGCCCGCGCGGCCCGTTCGCGCTCATGTTCTCCGCGCACTGGAGCCAGTACGTCAAACTCGTGCAGTACGTGCCGCTGACGCGCTCGCCGATCGTCGCGACGACTCGGATGTCGGAGTCAATGCCAACCCGCTTGATGCCCAAGTCGAGGAACACGGGGTTGTTGTTCAGGTTCGAGATCGTCACGTTCAGGGTGGCCTCTGCCTGCACGTAGAGGATGCGCACGTAGTTCGACGCGTTGTTCGCGAAGAGTGCGGTGCTGCGCACGAGGTACCACGTGTCGGCGACAGGGTTCGTCTGCGCGGCCTGCTGCGTGAACGGCACGCTGAGGTCCGCGAGCTTCAGGTGGCGCAGCGGCCTGTTGCGGTGGACGGTCGCGCTCAGTCGTCCGCCTCCACGATGAGGACGAGCCGCGAGCCAGCGGCGAGTGCGGCGTTCTTGACGTAGAGCGAGTGGCCGGCGAGTCTGGCGTCCGAGATGATCCAGTCGGTGTCGGGGCGGACGAGGTTGTGGAGGTCGAGCGTCGCGTCCGAGTCGGCGGCGGGCGCGCTCGTCCCCCACCCGACTTGCACGACGTCGTGCCCGCCGTCGTTCCGGTAGATCTTGACGCGGCGGATCGTCTTGTTCGACAAGACGGCGGTGTGCGTCGCGCGCGCGGCCGTGAGGTCTACGCTGACCTTGTACACCTTGGTGGCGGGGCGCAGCGCGTCGAGCTGCGCGGCGGGCAGGGGATACTCCGCCGGGTGCGCCGGAGGAGTGAGCGCCGCCACCTGGCTCGCCGGCAGGGGATACTCCGCCGGGTGCGCCGGAGGAGTGAGCGCCGCCACCTGGCTCGCCGGCAACGGGAACTCGGCAGGCAGGCCCGCATCAACCTTGAGAGCGCCCTCGGGCGTCACGGTCGCCTTCCTGTCGTTGACCTTGTCGACGATCTGGACCTCTTCCGCGTTCTGCGTCAGCTCGCCCATCTTAGAAGCTCCCGTTCACGAAGCCGATCACCTTGTTCGTCGCCGCCTCCAAGTTCGTGATGACGACCAGCAGGCTCTGGCCGGCGGGCACTTGGATGGGCGTCGACGCGTCCGTCTTGATCTCCAGCCTGCGGCCGTACGCGCCGCCCTTGGGCACGAGGCCTGCCAGGCGGTTGGACGTGTTCGTAGGGCTCTGGACGTAGAGCTGCACGCGCATCATGCCGAGGCTCGAGAGGTTGACGAGGAAGAAGCTCCGCGTGGTCTGCCCGGCGCCGACGTCGTAGGCATACGTGTGGGACGCGCCCGCTGCGAGCGTCGCGCTCACCTCATCGTGGATCGTCGTCGCCATCACGGCACCGCCACGAGGATGAGGAGAGGCCGTTCGTCAGCCGCGCCGGCACCTTGTGAGAGGTACGCCCTCGTGATGCGCATCTTGCGAAAGTCGAGCTTCAGGCCGTCGGGCAGGCCGGTGATGCGACCCTTCGCGTTCGTCGTGTCGACCCCGTCGACGAGCGCGTTCGCGAAGCGGAACTCGGCATTGGCCGGCACGACCGCCTCGACGACGTAGAGCTCGCTGAAGCCGAGGTCCGCGGGCGTGAACGTGAACGGGTTCCCGATGGCGGCCTCCAGGCGGAGGTACGTGTTCGCGTGCGCGACGTAGGAGATGGTGCTCTGCGTGCCGTTGTCGGGATCTGTGAACGTAGCGTTCGAGTGCGTGCCACTCAGGTACGCCTCGAGGTACATGGAGCTGGGGCCGAAGGGCGGCGGCAGCGAGAGCGCGCGCTCCGCCACGGTGGAGGTGCCCACGGTGGAGCTGGACGCGGTACTCGTCGAACTCGCGTAGGCACCCGCACCAGCCACGCTGTCGCGCACGCGCGCGTTGAGCGTGCGCGTGATGTTCCACGTGCGCGTGTACGTGAGGGAGGCTTGGCCGGCGGTGACGCCGCTCGCGCTCGTGGTGAGGAGCTCGAGCAGGAGCGGGCCCGTGTACGAGCCAAAGACGTTGGTGCTCACGCTCACGCTGATCTGCGTCGCGCCGCCCACGCTCGGGTTGATCGTCGCGAGCGCGCCGGTGACGAGGACGCCATCGGCCGCCGTGCGGATGCGGACGCGGGCCTGGAAGCCCATGGGGTTCACGTTTGCGTCGCAGCCGACGAGGACGCTGCCGGCGACGTTGCGTGAGCTGCCCGTCGGGCTCGCTTGCGTGCCGGCGATTCCGGCGGAGAGCTGCTGCGTGTACGTGTCGGCCGCTGAGGGTGGCGTGCCATTACCGTTGACGGCAGCGAGGGTGAAGGCGCTGGGTGCGGTGTGCTGCATCACCAGGCGGCCGCGCAGCGTCCACGCCGTGTATCCGCCCACGCTTTTGTCCCGCGCGAACGCGGCGACTTGATCCGGCGCAGCGCTATCGGCACTAGCTGCCGCCGCCGTGCTGGGCGAGACGGCGTCCGTGATCGTCGTCACGTTCGGTTGCACCACGATGATCATCTCGTGGCCGCCGCGCAGGACGTCAGAGGCAAGGACTGCGTCGCGGAGCTCTACGATGTCTTCGCTGGTGGCGGGGTTGATGGCGGCGCCGTCGCTGGCGCGCCTGACGAAGAACCGATCGAGCCACCGGACGATGCGGCGCAAGGCGGTGCTACCGGAGTCGAACCAGACGGCACCGTGAAGGGAGCGGAAAGAGGAAGGAGCCCGCGCGCGGGCAACTGGAAGGCTTACGCGAGGTCGACGACGCTCGCGAGCCACTTGTCGGCCGGGAACGCGAGCGTGCCGTAGTACTTCATCATGTACTCGTCCGCGTCCGCCGTCTTGGCCAGCGGCTCCATCGTCACGTCGAGGCCCGTGAAGAGGCCGAACGCGCGCGAGTCCGCCACGAGGCACTCGCGACCGCCATCGACATCGGGCATGGCGTCCGTCTTGACGAACGTGAGGCCGTCAAAGACGTACGACTCGAAGCCGAACGCCTGCAGGTTCGGGTTCGGGTTCGTGACCGTGACGCCGTAGTCCGCCTCGAGCGTCGCCTTGAACGAGTCGAACGTCGTCGCATCCGTGATCGCGACGTTCGCGACGCCGCCCTTCGCCCAGATCTTGCGCTTCGCGGCTCGGATGTTCGCGCGCGAGAGGACCGTGTCGTCGCCAGCGGGGTCGATCTTGTGGCCGGCGGGCACCGTCTTGCGGAGGCCCTGGAAAGCCAGCGCGTCGCCCACGCTGCCATCGCCGGCGTTCAGGCTGGGGTCGCCGTTGACGATCGTCGTCTCGAGCAGGCGCGCCATCTGGATCGTCTTGAGCTCCTGGTCCGTCTGGACGACGTTGCGCACGCGGCTGCCGAAGACCTGCATGGGGCCGGTCGTCTTGCCCTTCGTCATCGCGAACTTCTGGGTCCACGAGCCGGGCTCGAAGGTGTCCTCGCCCTCGTCAGGCGCCGCGCCCTCAGACTTCCACTTCGCCGCGCCGAGGGCGATGAGGCGGTCGAGCTTGACGTCCTTGTCCTTCCACGCGATGCGCGGCGTGATCGCGTACACGGGCGTCTGCGTGTACACGTTGTGATAGAGCTCGGGCAGGACGCTCGTGGGGAGCGTCCAGTCCGCGAGCGCGAGCGTCTTCTGGACGTGCTCGGTGGCGGCGCGGAACGAGTCGCCGGCCTGCATGCGCTCGTCGAAGAGCTTGACTGCCGGCTCGTTCATCGCCTGGAACGTGGGCGTGAGGTCGATCTTGCGGAGGGGGTCCCAATAGATGGTGCCCTCCGGCGTGTCGCCGAAGCTGCGGCGGTACGCGCGCTCGACCTGGTCAGCGCCGAGCTTCTGGAAGCGGGGGTTCGACATGAGTTTTCAGGGTCTCCTTGTGCTCCTCGTCAGGCGTTCTTCTTCTCGGGCACGTGGTCCCAGAAGCTGGCGCGGTGCGGCTGCGGCGGGTTCGCCTGCTGCTTGAGCACCTTCACGACCGGCTCCTTCAGGATCTCGGCATGCGCGTTGACGAGCGTCTGGACATCGCCGAGCGTCTTCTGGACGCTCACGAGGTCCACGCCGTCGAGCTTCTTCGCGACGATCTCGACCGCGTTGAGCTGCGTCGCGAGGGCGTCGAGCGTCTTCTTGATGGGCGAGAGGGCCTTCGAGACTGCCTCGTCGGCGACCTTCGCCATCTCTTCCTTCAGCTGTTCGGGCTCCATGTTGGGGTCCTCCTTGTTCTTCGAGACGGGAAGGGCACCGGCCGGGAGGCGCGTCTTGCGCGCGGTCCCCCAGATCGAGTAGCCCTTGCGGCGACCGGCCTTAATCTCGCTCCACACGCGGTCGTCCTTCACGACGGTGCCGAGCATCCACGAGCCAGCCGGCACGGTGACTTTCGTGCCGGTGGGCGTGTCGTACTCGGTGTCCCGGTCGAGCACGAACGACTCGACGGGCGTTCCAGCGTTGGCGCCGCCAAAGAGGGGCGCGAGGTTGTGGAGGTCGTCCATCATGCGGTACTCCGCGAGGAAGCGGTGCGCCGCCTTCCGGATGACTTCCGGCGGAATGACTTCGTCTTGCCGGTCGACCTTGTTGGGCGTGATGACGGGCCCGAGGACGAACCGTTCCTCGGGTGCTCCGTCGACCATCTTGACGACGGGGACCTCGAAGCCTTCGAGCTCCACCGCTTCGCCCTTCTGCGTCTTGATGACGAGGAAGCGCGAGTCCTGGTCGGCGGGAACGTCCGCGAACGCGACGACCTTCACGACGAGCTCGTCGAGGAGCTTGAGCGTGCGGCCCTTGCCAGTCACGCTCTCGCTGCGCGCAGAGTATGGGGATAAGAAAGCTTCGGTGGCCTCAGGTCGACGCCGCGCGCGTGAGCGAGCGCAAGGCGGCCGCGCCGAACTGCTCGCGCTCCTCCGGCGCGAGCTCGTCGATCGGGAGGAGGTCGAAGTCGCACCGGCACTGGATGCCCCACTTCGACTCGCCCGGAATCATCTCGGGCACGCGCATGGGGTTCCGAGGGCTGTCGAGCGAGTAGTCCACGATCCACGGCTCGTCCACGCGCACGAGCACGCCTTCCATGGCTTCGTGCGAGTCGCGCACGCGTTCATCTCCGCTCGTGCGCCACCGCCTGACGAGCATGTCGGCGTACGGCTCGGCGAAGAGCTGGCGCCCCTCCTTCGAGGCTTTGGCGAGCTGGTCGCGCGCGATGACCTCCGCCCGGTGCGCGGCGACGTCGAAGATGCGCATGGCGACGGCCTCGGCCTCCTCGAGGCTGCCGCCTTGTCGGATGATGCGCGCGTACTCGCTCCGCAACCGCTCCTCCAGGCGCGAGGCCATCTGCTCAGCCTCCCGCTCGCCCGAGGCGCGGAGGTGATCGAGCACGCGGATGCGCGTCTTGCGGCCCCGCATGATGACGACCACGTTCCGGCTCCCGTCCAGATCGGCCGCCGCGCCGACTTGCCGTGCGGCTTTGATTGTCGCGCGCGTCGCACGCCCGTACCGCGCGCGAGCCAAAACTTGGCCGGCTTCGCTGCGCCACAGGCGTAGCGCCTCGCGCGCTCGCCGCTGTGCATCCGACGAAGCGTCCTTCTCGACAACGTCGTCCGCGCCGGCGGCATAGCGGTGCTTGGCCTCGAGGAAGAGCTCGCGCAGGACGAGGGTCAGGGCTTCCTCTTGGGTGAGATCTCGCGCCACGCGTCCTCACGCCGCCGGCGCAGCGTCCGCATCTTCCCCAGCCTGCGCCTGCGGGGGCTTGTCGCCCTCGCCCTTCTTGGGCTCGGGCTTCGCGCCGGGCGGCTCGGGCAACGCGTCATCCATGAAGCTCGCCGCGAGGCTCAAGCCGCCGTTCGCCGGCGCGTCGCCCCACTCGACCGGGGCGAGGC
>DASRYU010000260.1:0-11163 GCA_035687045.1 Thermoplasmatota archaeon
GTCCACGAGCACGGAGACGGTCCTGCGCGCGGCGAAGGCGCGGCCGCTCAACATGGACGTGCGCGAGGAGAAGCTTCTCGACTACAAGGTCGAGGAGATGGCCATCGCGTCGGGGCTCCCGAAGCCGCGCGTCTTCATCCAGGACTCGCGCGACATCAACGCCTTCGTCACCGGCCTCACGCCCGAGACGAGCGTGATGGTCGTGACGAAGGGCGCGCTCGAGCAGCTCGACCAGGAGGAGCTCGAGGGCGTCATCGGCCACGAGATGAGCCACATCCTCAACCGCGACATGCGCATCGCCACCATCATCGTCGGCGTCGTGGGCGCCATGGCGATGCTCGCCGAGATCGGCATCCGCGCCGCCTTCTGGGGGCGCGGCGGGGGGCGCGACAGCAAGGTCCACCCGCTCTTCCTGGTCCTCGCCCTCGTCGGCATCATCCTCGCGCCCATCCTCAGCCGGATGTGCTATCTCTTCCTCAGCCGGCGGCGCGAGTACCTCGCGGACGCGACGGGCGTGAGGCTCACGAGGAACCCCGTCGGGCTCGCGAACGCCCTCCGCAAGATCAAGGGGGACGTGCCCGACGACCCGCGCGGCTCGAAGACGGTCGCCGGGCTCTACATCAGCAACCCGTGGAAGCGGGCGCGGCGGGTCAGCATGTGGAGCACGCACCCGCCGCTCGACGACCGCATCGAGCGCCTCGAGCGGATGTAGCGCCTACTCGCGGCTCGCGCCGCGCGGCGCGCGCATCGGGTAGGGGCGCTTGGGCTCCTCGCTCACCTTGTCGAAGCCCTGCCGACGACCGTAGGCGGTGGCCCACGCGGCCGCGATGGCGCCCAGCGCCGCGCCGCTGACGTCCATGATGAGGTCGATCATCGTGTCGTAGAGGCCGTCCTGCTCGCGCGTGCCGAAAAGCTGGTCCATGCCGAACTCGAGGATCTCCCAGAGGCAGCCGAGGGTGACGCTCATCGCGAAGAGGTAGATGCCCACCTCGAGCGGCGTCACGGCGCGCCAGTCCCAGATCCAGTCCGTCGCCTGCGAGAGGGCGTAGAGGATGAGCACGCACACGAGGGGCACGCTGAAGTGGAGCATCGTGTCGTACCAGGCGAAGTTCTGGTACCAACCGAACGTGTGCCCCATCACGTGCATCGCGAACGCGAGGAGTGTCGCGAACTCGGCCGCCTTGAGCGTGCGCGGCCGCTTCGTGGGGATGAAGGCGAAGCCCACGCTCACGACGAGCCCCCAGAGGGCGGAGCTCACGAGCAGCGGCTTCGTGGTGTAGACGGGCTCGACGGCGAGGGCGAAGCCGGCGAGGGCGAGAAGCCACAGCCGGAGAAGCCACACCGCTTTTGCTGTGGGGGTGTGGAATTCGGGCGTGAACGCGTCGCGCACGGTCCGGGGTCGGAATCGCACGCTGCCAGCTTGCTCGCCGGCACGCTGTCTGTTGCGGCCGCGTCATCGATGACGGGCAGCGGCGAGAGCACCGCAACTGTTTAGGCCGCAGCCCGCGAGGGGGAGGCGATGCAAGAGAAGGTCGACGATCGTTACCTCCACGCCCTTCTGGGGACCGCGGGGAAGAGCATCGCCGCGCTCCCTGGGGCGAAGCGTCTCCTCGCGCGGATCAAGGTCGCCGACTCGCCCGAGGACCTCGCCTACGTGCTCCAGAGCGTCGACTTCGGCGTCGACGAGGCGGCGCGGCGGACCATCTGGGAGGCCGCGACGGACCAGGAGCGCTGGCGCGAGACGCACGCGGCGCTCGTACGCTCGGCGGAACAGTCGCTCATCGACCGCTTCAGCTCAAGCTCGTGATAGTCGACAGGCTGAAGCGGCCTCCTTCCACGCCAGGCCCATGATGGGCACGGAACCGGCCGCCGTGAAGCGCCTGCGCGACGGCGGCGCGTTCATGGAGGCGCTCTCCGAGTCGCTGACGGTGGGGCGCGTCGCGGAGGTCACGCTCGGGCACATCCCCGCCCTCACCGGCGCGCGCGCCGCGCTCCTCGCGCACATCGAGCGCGACGCCGCCGCGCTCTCGCCGCTTGGCGCCGTCGGCTTCAAGGACGCCACCGCGGCCGCCGACGCCCTCTGCGGGCGCCCCGACTCGCCGCTCGCGGAGGTGGCGCGCACGAGGATGCCGGTGTTCGTGGACGCGCGCGCCGTGAGCGCCATGCGCCCGCCGCGCCTGGAGGACGGCACGCTCCCCCAGAGCCTCGCGCTCCTTCCGCTGGTGAGCCGCCGCCGCTGCAGCGCGACGCTCGCGCTCGCCTTCGACTCCCCCGCGAGCTTCGACGCCGAGGAGCGCGCCTTCATGGAGCTTCTCGCGGCGCAGGCGGCGCTCGCGCTCGAGCGCAGCAAGCTCCACATCTCCGAGATCCACGCGCGCGAGCACGCGGAGGAGGAGAACAGCCGCTTCCGCAGCCTTGTCCAGGAGCTCGACGCCATCTTCTGGGAAGGCGACCCGGTCACCTTCCAGTTCAGCTTCGTGAGCCAGCGCGCGGAGAAGCTCCTGGGCTACCCCGTCGAGGACTGGAAGAAGCCCAACTTCTGGGCGGACAAGATCCACCCCGACGACCGCCACTGGGCCGTCGACTTCTGCGTGCAGTGCACGCGCAAGGGGCAGGACCACGCCTTTGAATACCGCATGCTCGCGGCCGACGGCCGCGTCGTGTGGCTTCGCGACGTCGTCTACGTCATCCGCGACGACAACGGCGTGCCCATCCGCCTCCGCGGCGTCATGGTCGACATCTCGCACGACGCGGAGAAGCGCTCGTCGCTCACGCGCTTCGCGCGCCGCATCATCCGCGCTCGGGATCCGACGTGAGGCTGCGGATGCTCTGCACCGTCCGCGTGAGCGCGTCGCAGTAGGCGCGCAGCGCCTCGCGCCCCGCGGCGGTCAGCCGGTAGCGCATGCGCGGCTTGAGCTCGACGAGGCTCCGCCACGCCTCCACGTATCCGGCGCCCTCGAGCGCCTTGAGGTGGCTCTGGAGGTTCCCCGCCGTGAGCTGGGCGTCGCGCTGCAGCTCGTTGAAGGACGAGCTCGTCGTCGCCGCCATGAGCATCACGATCTTGAGCCGCGCCGGGTGGTGCAGCACCGGGTCGAAGTCCAGCCGACCTCACGCTCCGGAGCGGTATCTCACCGTCCCGAGGGTGAGGTAGCCCACGAGGAACGCCGCCGACGCGATGCCTGGAGCGTACGGGTGCCGCGCGAGCGCGAGGAGCGCGACGCCGACGAGCGCCATGGCTCCCCCGATGGCGAGCGAGGTGGCGCGGGTGGGGGAGCCGCGCGCCTCCCACGCGTGCGCGAGGATGGCGGCCGCGCCCACGAGCGTGACGCCGCCGTAGACGAACTGATATCGCCCGGTCGCGACGAGGGCCGTGACGAGGAGCGCGACGACGAGCCCGGGCACCGCCATCCGGCGCAGGCGCGCGGCGCGGTCGGGCGCGTCGGCCATGCGGCCAAGCCGCGCGCCCACGAGCGCGCTCGCGACGTAGCCAAGGGCCATCGGGAGGAGCCACACCCAGTTGAGCCAGCCGCCCAGCGCGTCGCGGTACGCGTCCGGGTTCCAGACGACGAGCTGGTAGAAGGCGAAGATGCTCGCGCCCACGAGCCCCCAGATCATGAGGAGCGTCCCCTCGGCGCGCGCGTAGCGGCGCTCGAGGCTCACCTCCACCTCCTTGATGGTGCGCAGGATCGCGTCGAGGTCGCCGTCCATGCTACTCCGCCGCCAGCCGCGTCCGGCGATATAGCCCCACGCCGACGAGGAAGTAGAGGAGCCCGAGGAGCGCGAGCGCGACGAGCGCGCCCGTCACGGTCTCCACCGGACGCCCGAGCGTCATGACCTGCCGGAGCGCGGCGATGGCGTGCGTCGTCGGGAGGACGTCGTAGAGCTCGACGCTCCCGAAGAGGCGCACGCCGGGCACGCTGAAGAACGCGCCCGAGAGGAAGCTCGCCGGCACGGCGACCGCGACGCCGAGGTTCGCCGCCTCCTGCTGGGTGCGCGCGAAGGCGGCGATGATGAGCCCGAGCCCCGTGGCGGCGACGGCGGCGCCAATGGCGATGAGGTACGCCGTCGCGTACGAGCCCTGGTTGTGGAAGCCCATCACGCGCGCCATCCCGAGCATGAGCGCGAGGCTCACGCACGCGAGGACGACCTGCGCGAGCGCGACGCCCGAGAGGAGCGACGCCGCGCTCGTGGGGCTCATGCGCACGCGGTCGAGCGTCTTCGACTCGCTCTCGCGCGCCAGAGCGGAGGCGGCCTGCGGGATGATGTTCAGGATGGCGAACACCATGAGGCCCGGCGCGATGAAGTCGAACGGAGTGAGCTCGGGCGCCGTCACGGGCCGCGTCGCCGCGCTCACCGCCGGCTTCTGGCCCGACACCTCCTCCGCGAAGGCGACGGTGAAGGCCGCGACGGCCTGGCTTGCCACCTGGAAGCTCACGCGCGACGGGTCGCCGAGCACGGCCACCACCGCGCCTTCTGGCGGCGCGTACTCGCCCGGCTGCTGCGTCACCGGCGGCACGAGCCCCGGCTGCGGCGGCGTCCCGCTGGGCAGCGCGCGCTCCATGAACCCGCGCGGCACCACGAGCGCCGCATCGAGATCCGATTTCTCCACCGCCTCGCGCGCGCCCGCCTCGTCCGGGAGGAGCGCAAGCTCGAACATCGGCTTCCCGGACGCGTACGCCATCGCACGAAGGCCGTCCACGTACGCGCGCGACAGCTCCGTCGCATCCTCGTCCACGACGCCCAGCGCGTACGTCTCCTCCTCCGCCCCCCCGAAGGCGAGGCCGAAGATGACCATGAACGCGAGCGGAAGACCCAGCGTGATCACGAGGTTCTTCGGCTGACGGAACGCCTCCTTCAACGTCTTCCACGCGATCGTCAGGAACTTGTCATTCACGCAGACCACGCCCCGTGAGCGCGATGAACACATCTTCCAGCGTGTTGCCGCGGTAGCGGACGTCCACGACGGCGGCGCCCGCGTCCTGCACCGTCGCGAGAAGCGTCGGGAACTGCCGCGCGAGGTCGAGGCCGCGCACGCTCACGACGCGGCCGCTCGCGGCGACGTCGCCCGCGACGTGGGGGCGCAGCGCGGCGACGACGCTCTCCGCGCGCTCGTCCGCGAGCGTCACCTCCAGCAGGTCGCCGCTGCCGAGCTTCGCCTTGAGCTCGTGGGGCGTCCCCTCCGCGACGAGGCGCCCCTGGTCCACGATGGCGACGCGGTCCGCGAGCCGCTCCACCTCGTCCATGTTGTGGCTCGTGAGGACGACCGTGTGCCGCTCGCGCAGCGTCTGGATGAAGCTGCGGACCTGCACGCGCGTCTGCGGGTCGAGCCCCGCCTCCGGCTCGTCGAGGACGACGACGGGGGGCTCGTGCACGATGGCGAGGCCCATCGTGAGGCGGCGCTTCATGCCGCCCGAGAGCGCGCTCGCCCGCGCCTCCGCCTTCTCCTCCAGGCCAAGCTCGCGCAGCACCGTCAGCGCCCGCTCGCGCCGCTTCGCGCGCGGCACGTCGTAGAGCGCGGCCGCGTACTCGAGGTTCTCGCGCGCGGTGAGCTCGGGGTAGACGACGTTCTCCTGCGGGCAGAGGCCCACGAGGCGGCGCGCGTCGGGCGCGGAGGGGGCGACCTCCTGCCCCAGGACGTGGACGCTCCCGGCCGTCGGCCGCAGCAGGCCCGCCATCATGCGGATGCTTGTCGTCTTGCCGGCGCCGTTGGGGCCGAGGAAGCCGTAGATCTCGCCCGGGTGCACGCGGATGGAGAGCGCGTCCACCGCGACAAGCTCCCCGAACCGGCGCGTGAGGCCGCGCGTCTCGAGCGTGGGGGTGGTCATCGGCCGGAAGAGCGCTCCCGAAAGCATCAAGCGGCGACTCTGTTTGGCAGACAAAGTGCCCCGCGAGTCGTGGTTCGGGAAGCTCAACCGCCATTTCCACACGCACCCGCAAGGCCGCCTGCACGAGATCCTCTTCTGGAGCGGCATGGGCGTGGTCCTCGGCGCGGTGTCGTTCTTCGGCTGGCGCACGGGGCACGTGTCGACGCCCTTCGCGCTCATGCTCGCCGTCGTCTCGGTGTGCCTCATCGGCTGGGGGCTCCTCCCGCGCGCGAAGACGCGCGCCCCGCCGCCCCTGCCCAAGGGGAAGCGCGGCGAGATCGCGAAGAAGGTGCGCGCCAGCAAGGCCGAGAAGAAGAACAAGGGCGGCGGCCCCCCTCCTCCGCCCATCCGCCGCGGGTGACGCCACTGGTCGAGACGAAGAAGGCGTACGGCGTCGTCACCGCGCTGGGCACGAAGCTTGGCGAGCGCGCGCGCACGGAGCCCGACCTCATCGACCGCGTCCGCGCGACGGCCGACGTGGACGCCTTCCGCGCCCTCGTGCGCGCCGCCGCCGAGGGGCTCGTGCCGCCGACGCTCGTGAGCCTGTTCGCCGACGAGGTCGTGACGCCGGCCGACTGGGTGCAGTGGCGCTCCCGCCTCCTTCTGCAGATGAAGCTCGCGCGCGACGGCGGCCAGCCCGCGCCGGGGCACGAGGCGGGGCGCGGCGTCCGCAAGGGTTAGGCGCCCGCACGCGCGCCAAGAGCGCGTGAGGCTCCGGCGCGCCATCGAGACGATGCTCGTGGGCTTCGGCATCGTCATCGTCGACATCCGCATCCAGGGGCTCGACCTCGTCGCGGACCCCGTCGGCTACGCCCTCGCCGCCGTCGGCGCGTACGCCGCCTCGCGCGCGGGGTTCGCCCCCGGATGGGGGCTCGCCGCCACGATCCTCTTCGCGCTCGCCGCGCTCTTCGCCGTGCCCGGCATGCTGCACGCGCGGCCCGTCCGGCCGGGTGTGGAGATCCACCCCTTCGACGGGCTCGCGCTCGCCGACAGCCTCGCGGGCTCCGCGCAGACGGCCGCGCTGGGCGCGACGATGATGGCGCTTGCCGCTTTCGCGGCGGCAGGCGGCGCGGCGGAGCTCGCGCGGCACGCGACGTGGCTCGCCTGGGCCTTCGCCGGCATCCTCGCGCTGGGCGCGTTCTTCGACGCCATCTGGGCGCTGGGCACGCTCGGCGCGCTCTGGACGAGCGCGCTCGCCCTCGCGCTCTTCGGCTTCGCGGCGTTCGTCTTCGCGCTCGTGCTCCTCTGGCGCGCTCGCGCGCTCGCGCCGCCCGCGCCCGCGCCGCCGCCCCCGCCGCTCGCGACGCCTTAGGGGACGAGCAGGTCGGGCGCGCTGTCGCGGACGTAGATGCCCGCGCGCGCCTGCGCCGCCGCCACGAGAAGAGCGGCCGCTGCCGCCGCCAGGAGCCTCCCCATGGGCACCGGATGGCCCGATGCGTTCTTAACCCTCCTCCTGCGTCGCGGAACCGACGCCCATGGAGTTCGAGCTCACCGAGGAGCAGCGCGCGATCCAGAAGATGGTTCGCGAGTTCGCCGAGAAGGAGGTCGCGCCCGAGATCGACGAGATCGAGACGAAGGGCGTCTGGAACACCTCGGTCCTGAAGAAGGCCGCCGAGCTCGGCCTCGCCGGCATGACCATCCCGACCGAGTACGGCGGGACGGGGCTCGACAGCGTGAGCTACAACCTCGCCATCCAGGAGCTCTCGCGCATCAACGGGAGCGTCGGCATCACGTTCGCCGCCCACTGCGGCCTCGGCTCGTCGCACATCAACATCATGGGCACGCACGAGCAGAAGCAGAAGTGGCTCCCGAAGCTCGCCTCCGGCGAGCACTGGGGCGGCTGGGGCCTCACCGAGCCGACCTCCGGCTCCGACGCCGCGAGCATCCGCACGACGGCCGTGCGCGAAGGGGACGGCTGGAAGCTCAACGGGCAGAAGGTGTTCCTCACCAACGGCCACTTCGCCAACACGTTCACCATCATGGCCAAGACCGACCCCGCCGCCGGCGCGAAGGGCATCACCGCCTTCGTCGTCGAGAAGGGGACGAAGGGCCTCGTGCTCGGCAAGCTCGAGCACAAGCTCGGCCTCCACGGCAGCGCCACGAGCCAGATCTTCCTCGACGACTGCTGGGTCCCCGACAGCCACGTGCTCGGGCTCCAGGACGGGATCGGCAAGGGCTTCACGGGCGCGATGAAGACGCTCGACGCGGGGCGCATCGCGATCGGCAGCCTCGCGCTGGGCATGGCGCAGGGCGCCTACGAGACCGCGCTCAACTACGTCAAGGAGCGCGAGCAGTTCGGCAAGAAGGTCGGCTCGTTCCAGGCGATCCAGTTCAAGCTCGCGAACATGGCGACGGAGATCGACGCCTCGCGCCTGCTTCTCCTCCGCGCCGCGTGGCTCAAGGACCAGGGGCGCCCCTTCAGCGTCGAGGCCTCCATGGGCAAGCTCTACGCGAGCGAGGCCGCCATGCGCATCGCGACGGAGGCCATCCAGTGCCTCGGCGGCAACGGCTACACGACGGACTACCCCGTCGAGCGCCACTTCCGCGACATCAAGCTCTGCGAGATCGGCGAGGGCTCCTCCGAGGTCCAGCGCATGGTCATCGCCAAGCACCTGGGGCTCCCGCAGGCGCGATAGGTCCCCCGTTGCGCGGGGCATGAGCCGCCACAGCTAAGGGTCGCCCGTCCCTCGCCCTGAGCGCGCATGGCGCAGAGCGAGGACGAGGGCGCGAGCAAGCAGCACCCGCTCACGCCGTCCGCCGTCGGCTTCGGCCGCCTCTTCGAGCGCGTGCGCGACGCCGTGATCGTCGCCGACGACCGCGGACGCATCGTTCTCTGGAACCCCGCCGCCGCCGCGCTCTTCGGCTACACGACCGAGGAGGCGTGCCGGCACGACCTGAGCATCATCATCCCCCAGCGGCTGCGCGAGCGCCACGACGCGGGCATGCGCCGCTTCCGCGAGACCGGCACGGGGCCCCTCATCGAGGCGGGGGCGGTGCTCGAGCTTCCGGCGCTGCGCAAGGACGGAAGCGAGATCGTCATCGAGCTCACGCTCTCGCGGCTCGACGACGGGTACGTGATGGGCATCGTGCGCGACATCACCGAGCGGGTGCGCCTGCGCGCGGAGATCGACGCGGACCGGCGCCGCCTGCGCGAGGCCAACGAGTCGCTCGAGTCGTTCAGCTACGTCGTCGGCCACGACTTGAAGGAGCCCGTCCGCGCCGTCGACGCGTACCTCGAGGTCGTGGCGGAAGCCCCCGGCAGCGACGAGGCGCGCGAGGCCCTCGAGAAGGCGCGCGCGGCGAACCTCCGCATGCGCCAGCTCCTCGAGGGGCTTCTCGAGTGGTCGCGCGCGACGCTCGTCCCCATCCACCTCGAGCCGGTGGACCTCGGCGAGGTGCTGCGCGGCCCCTGCGCCGCCCGCTACCAGCACGTCCTCCAGGAGCGGGGCGCGCGCCTCGACATCCAGGAGGGGCTGCCGCCCCTTCTTGCCACCGAAGGGCTCCTCTGCCAGATCTTCGGCAACCTCATCCTCAACGGCGTGCGGCACAACCCCTCGCCGGAGCCCCAGGTGGGGGTCCTCCTCCTCAGCGAGAAGGACGGCGTCGCGACCCTCGCCGTGCGCGACAACGGGCCCGGCTTCCCGCCGGAGGTGAAGCAGCGCATCGCGCGCATGCGCGCCACGCGACCCGCCACCGTCCGCGGCGGCTTCGGCATGACCATCGCCGTCCGCGCGGCGCACCTCATGGGGGGCGCCATCGAGCTTGGCGAAGCGCCAGGCGGCGGCGGGGAAGTGAGGGTGAAGCTGCGTACCGCGCCCCGTTAGCGGTCGCGTCGAGAAGGGAGAACGCGCGACCCCGCGGCGATACCCACAAACTTCCCCCGAGGGTATCGCCGCCTGGGTCGCGAAAGGTTCCCACTGTCCCGCATCGCGGGACGGGCGCAGGAGGCCGTGTGCCGGCCAGACACGCCCCCGCCCGCTGTCTTGGAGCGAGGAGGCTTCTGAGGCGCGAGGCGACGACGCGTCGTGCCGACAGCCGAAAGGGCGCCGGCGCGGGGATATCCATGTTCGTCCAAGATTTGATGGCCGGCCGGCCGAGCGGGCACGGCCGTGCGGCGCGCGCGGGGGTGGGGCCCGCTCAGCGCGTGGCGGGCGCGCCGCGCATGAGCCACGCCAGGAGCCCCACGCTCGCGAGCGTGAGCCCGAACGTCACCGCCGCGAGCACCGGCTCCTGCGGCGTGCACGGCACGGTGTAGGGGCGCATGCCGCACCCGCTGCCGAGGTGATCCGGCCCGAAGTAGTCGACGACGTCGTTGAGGAGGTAGTAGGCCGCCGCCACGCCCACCGCGAGCCACGCCGCGCGCGGCGCCTCGCGCGCCCGCTCGCGCAGCCCCTTCACGAAGATGAGCGCCAACGCCGCCATCCCGAGGTGGCCGAACCAGAGCACCGTGTTGAGCGCGACCGGCCCCTCCCCCTGGAGGAAGTCGAGCGTGTGGAAGTGCGGCTCGTACGCAAGAAGGACGTAGCACGTCCACAGCCCCACCTGCACGTTCCCCACGAACGCCAGCGCGTCGAGCCACCCCGGCCGCCGGTCGAGGAGCCAGTAGGCCGCAAGCGCCGCCTGCGCCCAGAGCACCGCCAGCGGACTGTCCGGCACGAGCCACCACAAGTACCACGGCGTCGCCGCGAACTGTTGGCCGTAGTAGTAGAACCCGTACGCGATGCCCACGAGGTTCACGAGCGCGATGACCAGCGCCCACGCGCGGTGCTCCTTGAAGAAGCCGAAGAAGTCCACGACGCGCGCGCGCAGGGGCACGAGGGCGGCGACGGCGGCTGGGCGACAAAAGGGGTTCGGTCGCGAGGCGAGGGCGGGGGCGGGGGGACGAGAGCAGGCCGCGAAGACGCGAAGACGCGAAGGGCGTGGGAGCGCGCGCTGTGGCCGCGGCGCATTTATTTGCCGAGCCTGGCCTCGCCGCCGTTGCGCTGCCGCGATGGCAGAGCGGCCGAATGCGCCAGTCTTGAAAACTGGTGCCCACCCGGGCTCGCAGGTTCAAATCCTGCTCGCGGCGCTTTCGCAGGGAATGTGGCGCGCGGAGGCCGAGCGGCCGGATGCGTCAGTCCCGCTGCTTGCTGCGGCGCCGACGCGCCTGCGGCGCGTCGAGCGTTGAAAACTGGTGCCCACCCGGGCTCGCAGGTTCAGATCCTGCTCGCGGCGCTCGTAGGTACAGCTGTAGGTACGAGGCCCAGGTACGGGTGATGGTACGCCCGCGGGCCGCCAGCTAGACGGGCGTGCGCACGTC
>DASRYU010000261.1:0-6884 GCA_035687045.1 Thermoplasmatota archaeon
CCCGCCGCCCTCCCCGCCCCAACCGACAAGCGGCGTTTGACAAGACTTTTGACCCTCGACGCTCACCGCCTCCTCGTTGGGGTGCGGGCCATGCCCGAAGAAGGCCTCGACGACGCTTCGGACGCGCCTGCGGGCACGTCCACTCGTCATCTCACGGAGGATGACGAGTACCACGAGTATCTCTGGGGCGAGGAGTCGCCCCGGTCGTTCGCCCGGAAAGCCAAGTTCGACGGGACGAAGAGACAGAGAACATCGCGGAACGTCATCGAAGTGCAGCTCGACTCGTCCTTGGACGTCTCGAGCTTCGTCCCTCGTTAGGCTGGAAAGGCGACGCTGGCCCGTCGCGCAGCGGCGCGGCGGGCCGCCCCTTCCCATAGCTTCTTCTCGCGGACCTCGGTTCGGCGCGCATGCGCCCACGCGCGCTCGTGCTGTGCGAAGGCCACTTCGGCGACCCCAGCGGAAAGACGGCGCACGGCCTCGTGCGCTACAGCGACCTGTACGAGGTCGTGGGCGTGCTTGATAGCACGCTCGCCGGCCGCGACGCGGGTGAGTTCCTCGACGGCAAGAGGAGCGGTGTCCCCATCGTCGCCTCGCTCGAGGAGGGGCTCGAGCGCAAGCCCACGCACCTCGTCATGGGCGTCGCCACCGACGGCGGCAAGCTCCCGCGCGAGTACCGCCCCATCGTCGCCGGCGCCATCCGCGCGGGCCTCCACGTCGTGAGCGGCCTCCACGAGAAGCTCGAGGCGGACGCGGAGCTCGCCCCGCTCGCGCGCGAGCACGGCGTCACCATCCGCGACGTGCGCGTCGTGCCGCCGAAGGAGGAGCAGCACTTCTTCACCGGAAAGATCGACGAGGTCACCTGCCCCGTCGTCGCCGTCCTGGGCACCGACAGCGCGCTCGGCAAGCGCACGACGGCACGCATCCTCGTGAAGGCGCTCAACGAGCAGGGGTACAAGGCGGTCTTTGTCGGCACGGGCCAGACGGGGCGGCTGCAGGGCGCCAAGTACAGCATCATCCTGGACTCGCTCGTCAACGACTTCCTCACCGGCGAGATCGAGCACGTTGTCTGGAGCGCGTGGAAGGAGGAATCGCCTGATATCATCGTGGTCGAGGGGCAGGGCGGCATCACGCACCCTGGATACCCAGGTGGCTACGAGATCATCTGCGGCGCGCGCGTCAAAGGCGTCATCCTGCAGCACGCGCCCGGGCGCAAGACGCTCGACGGCTTCCCGCAGTACCCGATGCCCGACCCCGGCCCCGCCATCACCATCGCCGAGACGCTCTCCGGGCACCCTGTGGTCGCCATCACCATCAACCACGAGAACCTCACGCGCGACGAGCTCGACGTGTGGAGGAACCGCTACGCCACCGCGTTCGGGAAGCCCGTGACGGACGTGCTCTGGGACGGCCCGCAGCCGCTGGTCGACGCGGTCGTGCGCCGCTTCGGGCTCCGCAAGCGAGGCTGAGCGTGCGCCCCCACCTGAACTTCTTCCGCGAGCTCCGCGTGAGCGACCCCACGCTCCGGGGCGACCGCTCGACGAGCACGTACACCTTCGTCGACGGCCGCGGGCGCAAGCGGGCGCCCCTCACGCTCCACTACAAGTTCCCCGCGAAACTCTACGCGGACGACGCGCTGCGCGCGCACGCGCGCGTGCACCACTCGATCCCCTCCGTGAACTACGCGCTCTTCTGCGAGCGCATCGTGTTCGAGTATCCGCTCGCGCGCGACGACCTCGACTACCTCCGCGCGATGGCGCTCGTCACGGCGCGCGAGCAGTACCTCAACCGCTTCGTCGGCGACGAGCCGCACCTGCTGATCCGGCCCGAGTACCACGTGCCGACGGAGGCGTTCGAGCCGGAGGCCGTCGACGACGTGGCGACATTCGACGCGGAGGACGGCGGCGAGGACGAGCCGCCGGCGCAGAAGGAGCCGGACCCGCGGCGTTACGCGGTCCTCTCGAGCGGCGGCAAGGAGTCGCTCCTCACCTACGGCATCCTGCGCGAGCTGGGCGAGGACGTCTCGCCCGTCTACATCAACGAGAGCGGCCGCCACTGGTACACGGCGCTCATGGCGCACCGCTACCACGCGCGCAAGGAGCCGCGCACGCGCCGCATCTGGTCGAGCGTCGACCGCCTGTACGTGGGCGCGAACCGCCTCCTTCCGTGCGTGCGCGCGGACTTCCAGCGCGTCGCGGCCGACGTGTACCCCATCCAGCTCTTCACGTTCAACAGCTATCAGATGGCGGTCGCGGGCCTCTGCATGCACGAGGGCGTCGGGACGATGCTCATGGGGAACGAGTTCGACGAGGGGCCATGGCCCGAGGTGAAGGGCGTGCGGCACTGGTACGGCATCTACGACCAGTCGCAGGAGTTCGACCTCGTCCTCAACGCGTACTTCGCGACGAAGCGCTGGGGGCTGCGGCAGACGAGCCTCCTCCGCCCGCTCTCCAGCCTCGTCATCCAGGACCTGCTCGCGGGGCGCTACCCCGACCTCGCGCGCGTGCAGACGTCGTGCCACGCTACACACCTTCGCGCGGGGAAGGTCATCCCGTGCGGGCGCTGCAGCAAGTGCCAAGGCGTGCTCCTCTTCCTCCTCGCGAACGGGCACGACCCGAAGGCGCTCCGCTACCGCGCGGAGGACATCAAGGGCCTCGCCGCGCGGCTTGCCGCGACGCGCATCAAGGTCGAGCAGGCCGAGGCGGAGCACGCGATGTGGCTCGCGCAGCAGCGCGGGTGGCGCTTCGAGGGGAGCGCGAACGGGTACGAGCCGACGGAGCACCCCGAGGTGCAGGCCATCCGCTTCCACCCGGAGATGAGCCGCCGCGAGGCCATGCCGAAGGAGCTGGCGGAGCGCGCCTACGCCATCTTCCGCACCCGCGCGCCGGCGGTGCTGGAGAAGCGGGACGAGCGCTGGGTCGAGGCGGCGCTATAGAACAATCCTTGGAACGGGACGATAGCATGATATCATGCCACAGCCACGGTAGCGTTGCCCGGGCTCCTGCATCCATCCCACCCCGAACCGCGATTTTCCCCGGGCCCCTCTACAGCTCACGGACGTAGAGCCACGCGTCGTTCACGCGGTACTGCGTGTAGTAGTCCTTCAGAAGCTCGGCGCGCGTGTAGCCCGTCGCCTCGTAGAGACGCATCGCCGCCTCGTTCTCCACGTTCACCTCGAGGACGCATCGGCGCATGCCCAGCGCGCGCAGGCGCTCGTGGCACGCCTCCATGAGCAGGCGGCCGAGGCCGCGGCCGCGCTCCTTCGGATGCACGTTCACGGTGTAGATGTGGCCGAGCCGGTGCGTGCGGTGGTGGAACGCCCCGATGAAGCCGACGGGCGTGGATCCCGGAGGTCCCTCCTCGAGGACGAGGTTCAGCGCCTTCGCGCGCGTGAGCGCGTAGCGGTACTCCTCGCGCGAGTAGGCCTGGTGCGGCGGATAGCACGCCTGCTCCAGCTCGACGAGGGCGTCGAGGTCCTGCGGGCGCGCGTCGCGCAGCGTCAGAGGAACCCTCCGATGGTGGGCGTGTCGAGAAAGGTCGAGTCGTAGAAGCGCACCAGCTCGTCGGGGAGCGCGTCCGGCGCGACGCCGAGGCTCGCGAGCACGCGGGCGCGGACGTTCAGGTCGGCGACGATCTCCGCGAGGCGGAACCACGTCGCCTCCTCGACGGTCGTCGCGTAATCGTGCTCGTCGACGAGCGCGTACACGCTCCCGGCGAAGACGTCGCGCTCGACGAGGCTCGCGAGGTACGGGCGCAGGTCCATCGCGAGGTCCTGCCACCCCTCGACGGCGGGAAGCGCGCGGACGAACGTCAGCGCGCCGCGCTCGTCCATCTCGACAAGCTTCCGCGGCGTGTCGAACGTGAGCCAGCGCAGGTCGGGCGCGAGGTAGAACGGCCGTTTCGTGACGTCGGGCGCGGAGAACGGGATGAGCGCGTCCGCCACCAGCTCGTCCGGCGTCGCCTCCTCGTCCGCGCGCGCGAGGGCGCGCTCCATCCACGCGCGCGTGCCGACGTCCGGCTCCGCAAGCGCCGCGCGCGCCACCGCGCCCGGGTCCCCCCACGCGTCCGCCTTGCGCGCGTTCCGCTCGAAGGTCGCGTACGTCTCGCGCGCCTCGCGCTCGTGCCGCGCCCACTCGTCCGGCTTCGCGTTCGCGACCACGGCGCCTTCGTAGGCGGCACGGAGGTCGCCGTCTGGCGCGCTGGTGACGCCGCGGCACGTCATGTTGACGTACACCTGGGGGCGGGCGCCGAAGTGCACGTGGAAGGGGAAGTAGCGGCAGTGCTGCGGGCGCAGGTCGTAGGCCTGGCACGCGCGCCGCTCGAGGAGCGTGCAGGCGCCGCACTTGTTCTGGAGGCCGAGGTACGTGCGGCCTTCGCCGACGACGATGGGGAGCGCCTTGGGCTTCAGGCGCTGGCGCAGGAGGGCCAGCTCGCGCTGCGACGCCTCCGGCTGGAAGGTGCAGCAGAAGCCGCACCCTTCGAGGCAGGCGAACGCCTTGCCCTCGAGCTCGCGCGCGTGCGCCGACTCCACGCCCGCGCGATGGCGGCGGGCCCCTTTTCAAGCTTCTCAGGGTGTCGGGTCGACCGGCTCCGGGCTTGCCCGCTCGTTGGCCACCTGGATCCAGGCCACCGCGGAGATGGCGGCGGGCAGGCCGCAGAGGATGAGGCCGAGGAGCGCGATGAACTGCCCGAACGCGGCCGCCGCGACGTCGCCGCGTCCCGCCATGAACTGGTAGAGGTACGACGCCGCCGCGAGGAAGCCCAGGGAGGCGCCGACCGCCGTGAACGCGGGGTGGCTGTTGCGCGACGCGGCATAGCCGCCGACGACGCACGCGATGCCCACGAGCGCGCTCCCGCCGATGATGAGGATGGCCGACCAGGCGGAGGCGGAGCGCCCCATCATGTCGACAAGCGTGAAGGCGCACCACACCGGCGCGAACGCCGCGACGTGGAGAAGCGTGTTGAGGCTGCGCGCGCCGCGCGAGGGCCACACGACGCGGTCCGTCATGTTCTCCACCACGTGCGTGAGGAGCGCGCCGCCGGCGAACACGAGGAGGAGCGTCATGCTCGGCTCGAGGACGTAGTGCGAGAACTTGGCCTCGAGGAAGCTCCGCATCTCCGTCTGGAAGAGGAAGAGCGTCGCGACGACGAGCACCGCCGCCGCGGGGAGCATGTAGTGGAAGTAGCGCTCGCCGCGGTTCATCAGGAGGTAGCCCACGACGCCGTAGCCCATGAGGAGCACGACGGAGGTGATGATGAGGCCGGGGCGCTGCTCGGCGAGGCCGTACGAGCCGCCGACGAAGGCTCCGACGGCCCCGGCCGCGATCAGGAGGCCGCCGGCGTTCGACAGCAGGCGGTCGCGCTTCTCGGTCATGTCAAGGCACGAGGCCCCGGCCCGGACTTCAACCTAATCCTTTGCCGGGATCAGCAGCCAGAGGAGGAGGTAGACGAGGACGCCGGCGAACGCCGTGAAGATGCTCACGAGAACGTAGGCGACGCGCACGAGGGAGATGTCGAGGTCGAAGTACTCCGCAATGCCGGCGCACACGCCGCCGATCATCCCCTTGCCCTTGTCGCGACGCAGCTTGCGGGGCGGCTCATTCGTCAACGACGTCAAGCTCGATCTCCTCCGCGTTCTGGTCGTACGCGATCCACGTGTTCTCGTTGTACGGCTCCGCGATGATGATGTGCGTGTGCCCGAAGGCGTTGAAGAGCTGCTTGTCCGCGTCGCTCGGGATGGCCCACGGGCCAGGGTGGCTGTGCACGGTGCCCACGATGCTCGAATCCACCGGCAGATAGCCCAGCGGCAGGATGGCGTGCTTGTCGCCGCCCAGCGTCCCCGGCACGAGGATGAGCTCCGAGACGACGCCCTTCTCCGCGCGCAGCGTCGCCCCGAACTCGTTCGGGTGGTTCGCGCGCGCCGACTCCATCACCATGTGGAGCACGTCGCGCCGGATGCCCCACACGCGACGGCGGCGCGGCGCCTTCTCCTTGCCGCGGCCGAAGCCGAACCAGCCCACGAGGCGGCGAGGACGTGCGGGGCGGAAAAGGGTTGGCGGTAGCGAAGGGGAATGCCGCGGTGGGTGCGGCGAGAAGGGGGATGCAGGGGGCGCGCGCGGTCAGGCGGGTAAGGGCCTGTGGTGCGAGCGATGAGAGGGATGCAGCCGCACAGAACGCGCCCTCTTCGGGGGCAGTGCTCGCGTCGGCCCTGCGGGCCGCCGCTGCGCGCCGCCCCCGATAAGGACTCCACGCGTTCTGCGCGGGGGAAAGCCGCGACGCGGTCGCGGAGAAGGGGGATGCAGGGGGCGCGCGCGGTCAGGCGGGTAAGGGCCCGTGGTGCGAGCGATGAGAGGGATGCAGCCATGGTGGCCGCACGCGCCCCGCTGTGGGCACGAACGAGGGTGCGCGGTATGGGCGTGAGCGGGGGAGGGGGCCGAAACTGCGCCGGGTGGTCCCAGGCGGGCCCATGTGGTCCCACCTGGCTGGATAGCCTACCCCAGCCGGCTCTTCAGCCGGTGGTAGAACTGCTGCCGGAAGCGCACGAACTTCGCGCGCTCCTCGCTCGCCCACAGGTTCAGCGTGTCCCCTTCGCGCATCTCGATCTCCTGCTGCCCGTCGACGACGACCGTCGCTTCCTTCTCGCGCTGGAGGAGGCGCAGCTGCATGACGGTGTCCGCGGGGAGGATCATCGGGCGGCTGGAGAGCGAGAACGCGGCCAGCGGGACGAGGGCGAAGCAGTCGACCCGCGGGTCGACGATGGGTCCGCCGGCGCTCATGGCGTAGCTTGTGCTGCCGGTGGGGGTGGCGAGGATCATGCCGTCGCCGCGGACGCGCGCGACTTCTTCATCGAGCACCGCCTCAAGATCGCCGCCACGCTCAACCAGGAG
>DASRYU010000262.1:0-7507 GCA_035687045.1 Thermoplasmatota archaeon
ACGAACGACGTGCAGCGCCTGATCATCGGCCGCGAGCTCTACAAGCTTGGGGAGTTGCCTGTCTAATGCCCAACATCGTCGTCTTCGTCCGTCCCGTCCCGCAGGACCTCAACGTGACCGTGAGCCGGCGCACCGGCGAGCCCATCCTCGAGGGCGCGCGCTTCGTCATCAACAAGTGGGAGAAGCGCGCCATCGAGCTCGGCCTGCGCCTGCGCGACGAGCACGGCGGCACCGTCACCGTCTGCGCCGCGTCCAGCCAGGACCGCACCGTGTCGCTGCGCGAGGCGCTCGCGATGGGCGCCGACCGCGCGGTGCTCCTCTCGGACAAGGCGTTCGAGGGCGCCGACACGCTCGCCACCGCGCGCGTGCTGACCGCCGCGGCGGAGAAGCTGCGCGCGGAGCTTGTGCTCACGGGCGGCCGCACCGCCGACCGCCGCACCGCGGGCGTCGGGCCGATGGTCGCGCAGCTCCTCAACATCCCGAGCGTCACGTTCGTCACGAACGTCGAGCTCTCCGGCCGCCGGGTGCGCGTGAAGAAGCGCTTCGGCACGAAGATCGCGACCTACGAGGTCCCGCTCCCCTGCCTCCTCTCGGTGAGCGAGGAGATCCAGAAGCCGCGCATCGCGACCGCGTGGGGCGTCGCGGACGCGTTCCGCGAGAAGGGCGTGCAGGTGTGGAACCGCCGCGACCTCGACCTCCACGAGGAGAGCGTCGGGCGCGAGGGCTCGCCCACGCGCGTGCGCCGCTTCGAGAAGATCCGCGAGGAGAAGCGCGAGGGCGCGCAGTGCGAGTTCTTCGAGGGAGACGCCGACGAGGTCGCGCGCGCCTTCGTCCGCCGCCTCAAGGCCCGCGGGGGTGTCGCCTGATGGCCCAGCAGCTCTCGGACTACCGCGACATCCTCGTCGTCTGCGACACGCGCGGCGACCAGCTCAGCCGCACGTCGCTCGAGATCCTCACGAAGGCGCGCGAGATCGGCGACGGCCTGGGCGCGCGCGTCGAGGCGGTCATCCTCGGCCAGCAGGTGGAGGGGCTCGCCGAGACGGCCATCCACAACGGCGCCGACGTCGTGCACCTCGCGCAGCACGAGGCGCTCGTGACGGGCAACATCGACGCGTACTACGCGGTCGTCCTTCCGCTCATCAAGGAGCGCAAGCCGGAGATCGTGCTCATGAGCGCGACGCCCCTGGGCCTCGACCTCGCGCCGCGCCTGGGCGCCGCGCTGGGCACGGGCGCCCTCTCCGACGCGACGAAGCTCGACGTCGACGAGAACGACCGCCTGCTCGTGGCGAAGCGCCTCACCTACGACGGCAGCGTGGAGGCCGCGGCGACCATCCCGCGCCACCGCCCGCAGATCGCGTCGCTGCGCCCGGGCGCCGTGCGCCCCGGCTTCCCCGACGACTCGCGCTACGGTCGCGTGGAGAACGTCGAGGTCGACATCCCGAAGAGCGCGCTCAAGGTGCAGTTCCTCGGCATGGAGGAGGCGCCCGTCGCGGAGCCCGCGCTCGAGGAGGCGGAGGTCGTCGTCGCCGGCGGCCTCGGCTTCGGGAAGGAGGAGTTCCCGCTCGTCCAGCAGCTCGCGCAGGCGCTGGGCGGCACGTGGGGCGCGAGCCGCGCTGCGGTGCAGTTCGGCCACGCGCCCGACGAGCGCCAGGTCGGCGCGACCGGCGCCCACGTCGCGCCGAAGCTCTACATCGCCGCGGGCGTCTCCGGGCAGTTCGACCACTTCTACGGCGTCCGCAAGGCGGAGACCATCGTCGGCATCAACGTCGACAAGAAGGCGCCCATCTTCCGCTACGCGCAGTACGGGCTCGTGGGGGACGCCAAAGAGATCATTCCGAAGATCCTGGAATATCTCCGCAAAGAATGATATCTTTGGCGTGAGGACGCGAGGCGCGCAGCGCCGGTCGCCGGAGAGGGCGCGCGTCAGCAGCCTTCCACGGCGAACGAGAGCGGCGCGCCGACGTGCTCGAGCGTGAGGGCGAGCGTCACGCGCGTCCCCGCCGCCGCGGCCACCGCGCCCTCGGCGAGGTGGACGGCCACGCGCGCCGCCTGGTCGCGCGCCCCGAGCTCGAAGGGGCGCAGCTCCATCGCGAGGGGCGCGGCGCCGGCGACGGCCTCGCGTCCGGCGCGCGGCGCGGTGGCCTCCAGCTCCAGGCGCGCCGGACCCGCGGCGTCGGCGCGCGCGAGGGTGGCGCGTCCGCCCAGCACGTGCGCCGCGCCGTGCGCGCGGACGACGACGCAGTTCTCGTGGGCGAGCTCGTGCCGCCCGCCCGCGCCCAGGCCCAACCCGACGAGCTCGAGCGTGAACTCGTGGGCGCTCCGGCGCGGGGGCGCCTCGTGCCCAAGCGACGCGGTGGCGGCGAGCGGCAACGCGAGAAGCGCGACGAGGAGAGCCTTCATCGGCCCTGAGGAGCGCGCGGGGTGGCATCCCCTTTGTCCGCGCGTCGCGCCGCCTGGCGCACGCCGGAGAAAGCTTATCTCCTACCTCTTCGGGCGGCGCCAGCCGTCCTTCTCCCGGACGGCGAGCCCGCGCTCCTCGAGGTGGAGCAGGTGGCTCAGGAGGTTCGTTTCCGCGAGCGCCCACGCCTCCTGCGGCGTGTCCCCGTAGACGGCGGGCAGCATCGCCGCGGGCGCCTGCGGCTCGTGGGTGAGGGCGGCGGCGACGCGCTCCTCGCGCATGCGGCGGTGCGCGAGCGTCTCGCCGAAGGCGTCGCGCGGCGTCGCGGGGCCGTGGCCTGGTAGGACGAGGCGCGGCTCGAGCGCGCTGCAGCGCTCCAGCGAGCGCATGTAGCGCCCCATGTCCCCTTCGCGCGGGTCGATGAGGATGGTGCTGACGCCCGAGACGAGGTCGCCGGCGAAGATGGCGCCCCAGCGCATGTCGCGGAAGGCGAGGTGGCCAGGCGTGTGCCCGGGCGTGTGGAGCACCTCGACGCGCCACGGTTTGCCGGCCCACTCGCCGACGCCGAAGACGTGCCCTTCGCTCACGACGCCGTCGACGAAGTGCTCGGGCAGGATCTCCTTCGTCTCGGGCGAGGCGAGGACGCGGACGCCGTAGCGCCGCTGCACGGCCTCGACGGCGCCGATGTGGTCGCCGTGGTGGTGCGTGAGGAGCACGAGGATCTCGCGCTCGTTCTCGCGCAGCATCTGGTCCAGCGTGTGGAAGAGCGCGACGTGCTCGTCCTCGTCGGGCGAGCCCGGATCGATGAGAAGGATGGGGTCGCAGTCGAGGAGATAGCAATTCTGCGTCGTCGCCGGCGGAAGCGTCGGCGCGCGCAGCGGCAGCACGTAGACCCCGGGGTGGATCTCGATGCGGAAGCGCTCGTGGTGCGGCTTGTTGTCGGTGGCCCGCGCGGCCTCCGCGGCGGCGCGCGCGTCGTTGTGCGCGCGCAGGAGGCGCAGGTACGCGAGCGTCGGAGGCGGCAGCGGCATCGCCTCGCGCTCGAAGCGGGAGAGCGCGTCCTCGGGGCGCCACCAGCGGCCGCTCACGAGCTCCTGGCCGTCGACCTTCGGCTGCGCGCCCGCCGGAAGCTCCGCCATGAAGAACGTGGTGTCGTAGCGCACGGGGCCGAAGGGAGGCGTCACGATGCGGCCCGCGGGCTCGAGCGCGGCGGGGTCGAGCCGCACGCCCGTCTCCTCCTCGAGCTCGCGCACGGCGGCCCTGGCGCGCGCGTCCTCTCCGCCGCCGTCGGCCGCGTCGAGCACGCCGCCGGGGAAGGCGTGGTAGCCGGGAAAGAAGCGCGTCTGGCGCGAGCGCTCCACGAGGAACACCTCCAGCGCGGGCGCCTTCCGCCACAGGATGACGGTGGCCGACGGGCGGACCTTCTCCTCGGGCACGCGCCGGGAGGGGAAGCCACGCGCCATAAGCTTCTTGGTCGCCCTCCGGGCTGGGCCGCCGATGCCCTCCTTCCCGCGCCGGACGCGCGCCTTCGCGCTCGCGGCCGCCGCCTTCCTCGCCCTGCTCCCGCTCGCGGGGGCGCAGGAGCACGAGCACGCGGGGGACAAGGGGGCTGCGCTCGTGCTCGTGGACGGTCCGGCGGACGGGCGCGCCCTCGTGGGCGCCTACACGCACTTCGGCTTCGCGCTCCTCGACAAGGAGGGGAACCCCGTCGTGCACCAGAACGCGCAGTTCAACGTCCTCCAGGGGAAGGACGTCCTCTTCTCCACGACGGACACGCACGAGTACGACGGCCTCTTCACCCTCGACCTGCGGTTCACGAAGCCGGGCCCGTACCAGGTCATCGCGTCGAGCGGCGAGATGGCGCTCGGCGTCTTCGAAGGCGTCGCCGTCGCCCCCACGAGCCCCGTCCGCGCGAGCATCGCGTTCGAGGCCACGCCCACCGGCCCCGCCGCGCGCACCTTCCAGGTCAGCGTCTCGGTCCTCGACGAGCGCGCCGCCATCGTCCCGCACAGCGACGCCATCGTCGAATTCCGCGACGCGCGCACGGGGCTCCTGCAGTCGCGCTCGCACCTCCACATCCACGAGGAGCCCATCCGGTTCCTGCAGGGCTTCGGCGCCGTCACGGACGTCGTCGCGACGGTCATCGGCTACGTCGCGTTCGCCGAGGAGACGGACCCGCAGGTGCCGGCGGTCGTCGCGGAGTTCCCGCTCGCCGTCGGCGCGCTCTCGCTCCCGGGCGCCCCCACGCCGCCCGCGGCGCCCCCCGCGCCGCTCGAGCAGGTGGGCCCCAAGACGACGGCGGACGGCCTCACGCTCCACGCGATGTACGACCCGCAGAACCAGGTGGGCGTGGGGCAGACGGCCCGGCTCGCCGCGCTCGTGACGCAGGACGCGACGCGCGCGCCGCTCGCGCACGTCGACTTCACCTTCGTCCTCACCGGCCCCCGGGGCCTCCTGTTCTCGTCCGACTCGCTCCACGAGTACGACGGCATGTTCGAGCACGTCTTCACGCCCGACGTCCCCGGCCTCTACGAGGGCGTCCTCACCGCGCACGAGGGGAGCGGCCTCACGGTGCGCCACACGCTCCTCGTCGTTCCGCCCGCCGTCCCGCTCCTCGGCGGCACGGGCCCCATCGAGCTGGCCGTGGACGGGCTCGAGCGCATCGTCGCCGGCGCGCCCGCCAACCTCACCTTCTTCGCCCGCGGACCGGCCGGGCCCGCCGCGCACAGCGAGGTGGACGTCACCGTCTTCCACGACGGCGAGCCGCCCCTCTACCAGTTCAAGCTCCACACGCATGGGAGCGGCCTCACGAACGCGCTCCTCCTCTTCCCCCACGAGGGGGAATGGAAGATCCGCATCGATGGCGCGCCCACGGTCCCCGAGGCCAGCGTATACCTCCCCGCGCTCGTGAGCTTCCGCGTCGCCGCGGCGGCGCCGGGCGGGACCGTCCCTGCAGCGATGGAAGGTGGAGCGGCCGCTCAGGTGCCCGGCGCATGGGCCGCGCTCGCGGCGCTGGCGCTTGTCGCGGCCGCGCCGCTCGCGCGCCGCCGCTGAAGAAGGATGGAAAAGCCCGCGCTCGGGAGCGACCCCGGACGCGGGCGATCGCGCGCTCGTTCGTTACACCATGGCCGCGCCTAGATGACTCCGACGATCAACGCCAAGACGGCGAGGATCACGAAGACGACGATGAGGACGCGGGCGATCTCCATGGAGAAGCCCGCGACGCCTCGGGCGCCGAGGACGTACGCGATGAGCGCGAGCACGAGGAACAGCACGATGAGCCCGAGAAGGCCACCAGGCAGTCCGAAAGCCTGTGCGAGTACCGACAGCAATTAGGTCACCTGCTCCTGGCCTCTCTGGTCGGCGGCTCAAGACCCTTCTCGTCGGTTGTTCGGTCGAGCGTTGTAGCCCCCATCGATGTCCCGGCGTGCCCGAGGCGGCCCCGCCGCGGAGGCCGCAGGGCTTATGCCCGTCACCTCGTCTCGCCGGCGCAATGACGAGCGAGGACCGCATCCACGAGCTTCGCAAGCTGCGCGAGCAGACGCGGCTCGGGGGCGGACAGGCGCGCATCGAGAAGCAGCACAAGGCGGGGAAGCTCACGGCGCGCGAGCGCATCGCGCTCCTTCTCGACGAGGGCTCGTTCCAGGAGTTCGACCCGTTCGTCGTGCACAACGTCGACCGCTTCGGCATGGGCGAGAACAAGCCGAAGGGGGACGGCGTCGTCACCGGCATGGGGCGCATCGACGGCAGGCTCGTCTACGTCTTCGCGCAGGATTTCACCGTGTTCGGCGGCTCGCTCGGCCTCGCGCACGCGGCGAAGATCTGCAAGGTGATGGACCTCGCGCTCAAGAACGGCGCGCCCGTCGTCGGGCTGAACGACTCGGGCGGCGCGCGCATCCAGGAGGGCGTCGACGCGCTGGGCGGCTACGCGGAGATCTTTTTCCGCAACACCATCGCGTCCGGCGTCATCCCGCAGATCAGCGCCATCCTCGGCCCGTGCGCGGGCGGCGCCGTGTACTCGCCGGCCATCACGGACTTCATCGTGATGGCGGACAAGACGAGCCACATGTTCATCACGGGCCCGGACGTCATCAAGACCGTCACGGGCGAGGAGGTGGACTTCGAGACGCTCGGCGGCGCCCAGACGCACGCGAGCCGCTCGGGTGTGGCGCACTTCGCCGCCGACGACGAGGAGGACGCGCTCTTCACCGTGCGCCGCCTCCTCTCGTACATGCCCTCCTCGAACCGCGAGATGCCCCCGCGCGTCGAGGCGCGCCCGCCGCCGGCGAACGCGGAGGCGGAGCTCGCGCGCATCGTCCCCGACCTCCCCGACAAGCCGTACGACATGAAGGACGTCATCACGCGCGTCGTGGACGAAGGCTCCTTCCTGGAGGTGCAGGCGGAGCACGCGAGGAACATCGTTGTCGGCTTCGCGCGCCTCGGCGGCCACAGCGTGGGCGTCGTCGGCAACCAGCCGAAGGTCCTCGCGGGCGTCCTCGACATCGACGCGAGCGTGAAGGCGGGTCGCTTCGTGCGCTTCTGCGACGCCTTCAACATCCCCCTCGTCACGTTCGTTGACGTGCCCGGCTTCCTCCCCGGCACGGCGCAGGAGTTCGGCGGCATCATCCGCCACGGCGCGAAGCTCCTCTACGCCTACTCCGAGGCCACCGTCCCGAAGCTCACGATCATCACGCGCAAGGCCTACGGCGGCGCGTACGACGTCATGGCGTCGAAGCACATCCGCGCCGACTACAACGCCGCCTGGCCCGCCGCCGAGATCGCCGTCATGGGCCCCGACGGCGCCGTCAACATCCTCTACCGCAACGAGCTGAAGGCCGACCCGACCAAGCGCGCCGAGCTCGTGCGCGAATACCGCGAGACGTTCGCCAACCCGTACGTCGCCGCGGCGGGGTCCGCGGCCTGGGCGATCTCGCGCTTGTAGATGATCTCCACCGCGCCCTTCGGCCCCATGACCGCGATCTCCGCGGTGGGCCAGGCGACGTTGAAGTCGCCGCGGATGTGCTTGGAGCTCATCACGTCGTACGCGCCGCCGTAGGCCTTGCGCGTGATGACGGTGAGCTTCGGGACGGTGGCCTCGCAGTACGCGTA
>DASRYU010000263.1:0-4915 GCA_035687045.1 Thermoplasmatota archaeon
GGCGTACCCGATCGTCGTCATGGGCGGCACGCACCCCGGGCACACGACGGACGCGGTCACCGTCATGCTCGGCGACCGCGCGCGCTGCCGGCGGATCGTCATCGCGACCAACGTCGACGGCGTCTACACCGCCGACCCGAAGAGAGACGCGAGCGCGAAGCGCCTCGAGCGGCTCACCGGCGAGGAGCTTGTCCGCATCTGCAGCGGCGGCGACGGGCGCGCGGGCGGCACCGGCGTCGTCGACGCGCTCGGCGCGAAGATGATCGCGCGCAGCGGCATCGAGGCCGCCGTCGTCGACGGGCGCGACCTCAAGGCGCTCGAGGCGGCGCTCATGGGGTCCAAGGAGTTCCACGGCTCGCTCGTGACGCCGGGGGGCAGCTAATGCCGTCACTGCCCCCGATTCCGAACCACGGACACTGCGCAATCTGCGGAAAAGCAACCCCGTTCGCCCCCATCACCTCGAAAAATCCCGAGGAGCGTACGTGCTCGAAGGCGTGCGCAGAAGGGTTCGTCGAACGCCAACGAAAGCTGCGGAAGAGTCAGTTGACAATGTACGCCCTGATGGCACTCGCCTTCTTGGTGCTAATCTTGAGTATTGTGAATCCGCAGGTCTTTGGCGGCGCGTGAGGCAGATGAGCCGACGCGTTGCGCCTGCTGCGAATCAGCGCAGGCACGGCCGAGCGTCAGTGCGAGTGCTTGCGCTCGCGCCACGTCCACGGCTTCAGCACGCGCGACGCTCGCCCATGCTGGATGAGCAGGTCCTCGAGCAGCGTGTCCGACTGCCGGAGGCCCAGAAGGACGCGGTCCGTGTGCGCGAGGTGGTGCATCGCGTGCCCGATGAGGTACACGCCCAGCACGAGCAGGAGGACGGCCACGACCATGAGGGGGCCGACCAGCCACCACGAGTCCCAGATGTTCCAGAGGCTCGACGTCGCGATGAGCACCGTCCACACCGAGAGCGGCAGCAGGGAGACGGAGACGCCGGTGCGCATGAGCGCGAAGCTTGTCCGCTTCTCCGCGAGAAGGAGCTGCACCTCCTGCATGACGAGCTTGTGGTCGACCGCGATCTCCTTCTTCTCGGCCTTCGTCGCGTCGGCGAGGTCCTGCACCGCCGCGTGCGCCTTCTCCGCCTCGGGCGGGGGGCTTGTCGTCGTGTGCTTCGTGCCGAGGAGCGGCGGAACGGCCGACGGCGACGGTTCCATCGAGGACACGTCGACGTCGCGAACGTAAGAAGGACGTGGCGGGCTCGCCGATGGGCAGAGGCGCAGGCGCCGCCTGTCGCGAAGTTCACTCGATGATCCGGCCGCGCCTGCGAGCGCGTCCTCTCATCAAGCTCGCTTCGCTCACTCGATGATCTTGCCGTTCTCCTTGTAGGTCGTGACGACCATCATCGTCTTCGTGTCGACGATGCCCTCGAGCGGCGCGAGGGTCTTGATGATGAAGTTCTTGAGGTCCTTGTACGAGCCGAACTGCGCCTTGATGACGATGTCGTCCTCGCCCGTCACGAGGTACGCGTGGCGGATCTCCCCCAGCTTCGTGAGGTGCTGCGCAATGTCGTCCGCGCGCTGCGTGTCGACCTTCAGAAGGATGATGGCCTCCACGTTGCGCTGCGCGTAGTACTGCGACAGGTCCTGCTCGTGGCCGTCGGGGGACATTCAGGTCCTCGCGCCGCCCACCACGCTTCCCACCTATGAAACCTCCGGGCGAGCACGTTCGCACGTCGAGGCGCGCCGCGAACCGCATAGGGTTAAGCCGACGCGACCGCATCGCCCGCCAACCCGACCCTGGGCCCGAGGAGCGTCCGCATTTGACGAGCAATCCCCGTGAGGTCGCCAATCGCCAATTCGACATTGCCGCGGATATCCTCGGGCTCGACAAGAGCACCCGAGCCATCCTGAAGGAGCCCAAGCGGGTGCTCCGCGTCGCCGTGCCCGTGCGCATGGACAACGGCGAGATCCGCGTCTTCACAGGGTTCCGCTCGCAGTACAGCGACGCGCGCGGCCCGTACAAGGGCGGCATCCGCTATCACCCGAAGGTGACCGAGGACGAGGTCATCGCGCTCTCCGCCTGGATGACGTGGAAGACCGCCGTCATGGACCTGCCCCTGGGCGGCGGCAAGGGCGGCATCATCTGCGACCCGAAGAGCATGAGCCTGCGCGAGCTCGAGCAGCTCACGCGCGGCTACGCTCGCGCCATCAGCCTCGTCGTCGGCCCCGAGATCGACGTGCCCGCGCCCGACGTCTACACGAGCGGCCGCGAGATGGCGTGGTTCATGGACGAGTACAACCGGCAGACCGGCCGCCACGAGCCCGGCGTCATCACCGGCAAGCCCGTGGAGCTTGGCGGCTCCCTCGGCCGCGACACGGCCACCGCGCGCGGCTGCATGATCGCGGCGCGCGAGGCGTTCAAGGCGCTCGGCATCCAGACGCCGGGCGCGACCGTCGCCGTCCAAGGCTTCGGCAACGCCGGCAGCTACGCCGCGCTCCTCTCGAGCGAGTTCCTCCCGGGGAGCAAGGTCGTCGCGGCCAGCGACTCCTCAGGCGCGATCCACAACCCCGACGGCCTCGACGTGAAGGCGCTCATAGCGCACAAGGACAAGACCGGCAAGGTGAGCGGATTCCCCGGCGCGAAGGCGATCTCGAACGAGGAGCTCCTCACGCTCGACGTGACGCTCCTCGTCCCCGCGGCGCTTGAAGGCCAGATCACGAAGGACAACGCCGAGCACGTGAAGGCGAAGGTCATCGCGGAGGCCGCCAACGGGCCGACGCTCCCCCTCGCCGACGAGATCCTGTTCAAGAACGGCACCTTCGTCATCCCCGACATCCTCGCCAACGCGGGCGGCGTCACCGTCAGCTGGTTCGAGCAGCTCCAGGCCAAGACGGAGTACCCCTGGAGCCTCCAGCAGGTGCAATCGCGCCTCGAGGAGCGCATGGTCAGCGCCTTCGCCGCGGTCCACGCCGCGTCGAAGAAGCACCACGTCCACATGCGCACGGCCGCATACGTCGTCGCCGTCGAGCGCGTGGCGCGTGCCCTCAAATGGAAGGGGCTTTAGGGCGCGCCCACCCTCCCGACCGAGTCATGTCCGGCCCGCGCAGGAAGGTGAAGGAGCGCTCGGCTGGCGCCGTCGTCTTCTCCCACGCGGCCGACGGCCCCGAGTACCTCCTCCTCCGGTACGGCGGGGGCAACTGGGGCTTCCCGAAAGGGCACGTCGAAGCAGGCGAGACGGACGTCATCGCCGCGCAGCGCGAGGTCGCCGAAGAGACGGGGATCCCCATCGAGCAGCAGCGGCTCCTCGACGGCTTCTCCGACGACACCGACTACCGCTTCCGCCGCGGAAGCACGCTTGTGGAGAAGGACGTCGTCTTCTTCCTCATCGAGGCGCTCCAGCGCGAGGTCAAGCTCAGCCACGAGCACTCCGGCTACGCGTGGCTCCCCTACAACCAGGCCCTCCAGCGCGTGAGCTTCGAGGGCCCGCGCCGCATCCTCCAAGCCGCGCACGCCTTCCTCCTCGAGCGCCGCAGCGAGTAAGCGCACCACGAGCGATCGCGCGGATGCTCAAGCCTTCGAGGAGAGCTCCTTCAGGACCTGCGCCATCCGCGCGCCGTTCCCGCCGCTGCGGACGTTCCGGTGCACGCTCGCGACGCGCCCCTCCGCGTCGAGGACGATGGACGAGCGGATGGTGCCCTGCACCTCCTTGCCGTACATGAGCTTCTTGCCGTACGAGCCGTAGCGCTTCGCGACCTTGTTGCCGGGGTCTGATAGCAGACGGAAGGGCAGGCCGAACTTGCGCCTGAACGCGGCGTGCGACTCGACGCTGTCCGGGCTGACGCCGAGCACGACGGCCCCGAGCCCCTCGAGATCCGTGAACGCGTCGCGGAAGCTGCACGCCTGCTGCGTGCACACCGGCGTGTCGTCCTCGGGATAGAAGAACAGGACCACCGGGCGGCCGCGGAGGTCCGCGAGGCGCACGGCGCGGCCGGCGTCGTCGAGGAGCTCGAACTCGGGCGCCGGGCGGCCCACTTGCAGCTCAGGCACGAGGCGGGGAGAGCGGGGGGGCGGATGTTGAAGGTTCCGTGGGCGCGAACGGCCACGTGGGACCACGTGGGACCACCTGGCACAGTTTCGGCGTCGTCCGCGCGCGCCGGCGCGGCGGAGCTGCCGCTCAAGGAGAAAGGTGTTGCCCGAACAAGCGTCGGGCATGGAAGTGGAAGGGTAGGTGGTGACAGCGTACCCGCTTTCCCGGAGGGTCTCCCACTCCAGTACGCGACGGATACGCGGGTGGGCTTAACTGCCGGGTTCGGAAAGGGACCGGGTGGACCCCACCGCTATGGCCGTCAAACCACCTACCGCTGCCTGTGAATCCGCGCGACCTCCGTCAGAAGACGCGCGTCGGAAGGTCCAGGCGCAGGCGGTGGGCCCACGACCGGACATCCATGATCTGCACACGTTCGCCGAACCAGAGGCTCGGCGGCCGCATGCAGCTTTAGCTGCATATGCAACCTGTTTGAGGGTTGAGTTACACGCTCGGAATACGACACACGACCGATTAGTAACGGCGGGCTGAACACCTCGCCGAAGCTTGGTGCTTACACCCCCGTCCTATCAACCTCGTCTTTTACGAGAGGTCTACTGCCTCGTCTTAGGGTTCGTTTCGGGCTTAGATGCTTTCAGCCCTTATCGATTGCGGCGTAGCTGCGCAGCGATGCCTTGTCAGACAACTGCTGGACCAGAGGCCACGAGACGATGTTCCTCTCGTACTAATCGTCCCTTCCCCTCAGGCAGTAACGGCTCCAAAAGATAGCAACAAACCTGTCTCACGACGGTCTGAACCCAGCTCACGATCCCTTTTAATGGGCGAACAACCCCACCCTTGGCAGCTGCTGCACCACCAGGATAGGGAGAACCGACATCGAAG
>DASRYU010000264.1:0-4888 GCA_035687045.1 Thermoplasmatota archaeon
CCTACAGCGACGCGGGCACCATCCAGGGCGCCTTCGAGAAGACCTGGGACATCCACGTCCCCAACGTCGCCTTCCGCGACGCCGGCCTGCACTTCAGCCTTGCCGGCATCCAGCCGGGCGCCCCTCCGACCGCCATCGTCCACCTGACGCTCTACGACCCCCACGGCACCCCCGTGAAGACCGGCAGCGTCGGCCTGGGCGCCGAGAGCAACGAGCTCCGGTGGAGCTTCACGCCCGGCCAGCTCCCCCTCGCGGGCGCCTACCAGCTCAAGGCCACGGCCCCCCAGCCGACCCTCATGAGCGCCGGGTTCGCCTCGTACGAGATGGCCGCCCACGTCAGCTACTGACGCGGGGACAACCTCCAAATACGGCGACCGCCCGTGAGGGAAAACGCCGGACGGGATGCCTTCGGGCGCGAGCCAGGGCTTGCACCCTCAATCTTGTCCTGCTCCACTCCCGGCCGGCTCCTTTTCCTTCTCAGAGAGCACTCCGTCGCGCGGCCGCTGAGGAGGGCTTCGACCCCCTTGGAACCACCCGCGCGGATGCGACGGGCAGTCGGTTTTGATATCAGTCCCGGCCCTTCGCGTCATCGCGTCTTCGCGGCAAGAAGGCCGCCCGAGCGGGCGCGCGGCGAGCGAAAACCCCTTCCGCCGGCGCCGGGCATGCCCGGGTCGTGGAGCGCATCATCGCGCTGACGGCGCTCGGCCGCGACCGGCCGGGGCTCGTCGCCGAGATCTCGGGCGCCGTAACGGAGCTGGGCGGGAACATCGTCCACGTGGAGCAGTCCTCCATCTACGGGCTCTTCACGATGCTCATGCTCGTCGAGTGCGAGGACCTGCCGCCCGGCCTCGACCTCTACCGCATGGCCTACGAGCTCAGCATGCGCGGCCGCCGCTCCGGCATCGAGGTGCAGGCGGAGGTCGTCGAGAAGGCCGCTCTCTCCGCGCCCAAGGAGGTCCGCGTCGTCACGATCGTCGGGAGCGACAAGCCCGGCGTCATGCACGCCATCACCCGCGCCATCCAGGAGGCGGGCGCGAACATCGAGCGCATGCAGCACGTCGCGCGCGGCGACTTCATGGCGTTCGAGATCTGGATCGATGTCTCGAAGAGCGACTTCGAGAAGCTCCGCCACGACCTCCGCCGCACGTGCGAAAGCGTGGGCGTCGACGCCGTCGTGCAGCCGCATTCGATGTTCCGCACGCGCAAGCGCCTCGTCGTCTTCGACATGGACAGCACCATCGTCGACGGCGAGGTCATCGACGAGCTTGCCGCCGCCGCGGGGGTCGGCGACGAGGTCGCGCGCATCACCAAGCGCGCGATGCAGGGGGAGCTCGACTTCCAGCAGGCGCTGCGCGAGCGCGTCGCGATGCTCAAGGGGCTCACCGTGAAGGACCTCGAGGAGGTCGCCGACAGCCTGCGCCTCAACCCGGGCACGGAGGACCTGCTGCGCACGCTCAAGGCCATGGGCTTCAAGCTCGCGCTCATCTCGGGCGGCTTCACGTTCTTCACGGACCGCCTCAAGAAGGAGCTCGGCTTCGACCACACGTTCGCCAACCAGCTCGTCATCAAGGACGGTGTCCTCACGGGCGAGGTGGAGGGGGACATCATCGACGCGCAGCGCAAGGGGGAGCTCCTCAAGATGCTCGCGCAGAAGGAGGGGCTCACGCTCGACGAGGTGGTCGCGGTCGGCGACGGCGCCAACGACCAGATCATGATCAAGAACGCCGGCCTTGGCATCGCGTTCAACGCCAAGGAGATCCTGAAAAAGGCGGCCGACGGGAGCGTCAGCCGCGAGAACCTGAAAGGGATGCTCTACGCGCTGGGCGCGACCGACTACGACCTGCGCCGCGTCGGCATGCACTAGCGCGCAGTGGCGCGCGAGAAGCGCTTCAGAGCGCGCCGCCGCGGTTCATCGGAGGCCGCATCGGCCGCATCGAGCTGCCGGAGTTCGAGTTCTTCCACGCCTTGTACGCGCCGTATCCCATCGCAGCGAGGCCGATCTTGCGCATCAGTCCCATGCGCAGGGGCTCGACGCTGCGGGGGAACATCCTTCTGGCCGCTTCCTCAGAGCGCGCGGCGCACCTGCGTCCTCGCCTTGCGCTTCGTCTGCTTCCACACGCGCGACACGCGGAACGCCATCGTGCCCAGGAGGACCCACGTCTTCAGCTTCATCGTCTGGCGGCTCGGCGGCAGCCATCAAAGCCGTTCTCGCCGCTTAGCCGATGGGCCAGTAGCGCCACCCGTCGGGCCAGACGACGTGCCGGCGCGGCCCCAGCTCCGCCCACTCGTCCTTGAGCGCCCGGAGCGCGAGGTCGGCGCCGAGCGCCGAGGCGAGGCGGGAGGCGGCGAGCTGCAGCTCCTCGGGAAGGCGCACCGCGTAGACGAGGTCCACGCCGCGCAGCGCCTCCAGGTCCGGCCGCAGCACGTCCACGAGGCGCGGCTCCAGCACGGCCGGCGCAGCGAGCACCCGCTCGTCCACGTCGCTCACGATCCACCGCGCGCGCGGATTCGCCTCGCGCAGCGCGAGCGCCGTCTCGAAGCGACCCCCCGCGCCGACCTCGAGGGCGACGCGCGCGCGGCGGGCGCGATCGAGCAGGGGCGGCGGGAGGCGCACGCGAACGCGAGGCCGCGTGCGCCGCATAAGTCATATGCAGGTCATATGCCAGCTGGCGCGCGCGAGGACGATCGTCAAGCCACGGCGCGGCGCTGCCGGCGCATGCTCGGCCCCGATGCCCGCGAGATCGCGGAATCGTTCCGGCGCGGCCCGCGTCGTGGCGACCTGCTGCTCGAGCTTGACGCGCACCGCATCGCCAGCACCAGCCACCTCGCCGCCGCCGTCGGCATCACCGCGACCCGTGTGGTCTACATGATGCACGGGCGGCTGCCGTACTACCGTCACGACCAGTCCCTCGTCCGCCTGGGCCTCGCGCGCCGCCTGAAGGTCCGCCGCGGCCGCGCCTACGAGATCACGCCGCTTGGCGAACGCGTCGCGCGCATCTTGGCGGAGGAGCGCCGGCGGGACGAGCGCGCGGAGAGCGAGCGGCGGTGGCACACGCGACGGCTGCGGCGGGAGCGCTGAGGGTCATGTGCAGGCCATGTGTCTGTCATGTGACCTGCACATGCCAGCCAGTTGCCCCCGCGTGCGGCGCAAACCCCATCCGTCCGCGCGCCCTCGCCGCTCCCGGTGCTCCTCCACTTCCGGAACTTCGAGCACGAGGACCTTTTCGAGGTGGTCCGCCTCGCGAACCGGAGCCTCAACGAGAGCTACGACGGCGGCCTCTTCCTGCAGCTTGGCGACCTGTATCCGGACGGCTTCATCGTGTGCGAGAGCCGCGAGGGCATCGTCGGCTTCCTTCTCGGCGTCATCGAGCGCGCGTACGAGGCGCGCGTGCTCATCCTCGCGGTGGACGAGCGGGCCCGCGGGCGCGGCATCGGCGCCCGCCTCGTGAAGCTCTTCGAGGAGCGCTTCCACCACCGCGCCATCCGGCGCATCAACCTCGAGGTGCGCGTCTCCAACGCGAACGCCATCCGGCTCTACGAGAAGCTCGGATTCGAGAAGAGAAAGGTCCTCCCCCGCTACTACGCCGACGGGGAGGACGCCTACTTGATGACGAAACTCGTCGCCTGACGGCGACGCCACGGCGCGCGCGTCCGGCTCAGAGCCGGGCGACGACACGCTCCCGGTTGGTGGCCAGGGCCGCGAAGCGGCTGCTCACGAGGGCGGGGCCCGAAAGCTCCCCGCTGCTCGCGAAGCTCGCCAGCTCCTTTCCAAGGAGGAAGATGGCCCGCTTGTGGTCCCCCTTGGAGCGGTGGACGTGCACCGGCGAGACGCCCAGGGATTGGTACTCCTGGAAGTTCTCCGGCATGGCGACCCCCGTGTTCTCCAGATGGTTCTTGATCTGGCACAGGAGGGTGTGCATCTGGATCAGCTCATCTTTCTGCAACCGAGCTCACCCGTTGGCCTTATATGGCTCGGAGAAACGGATATACTTTTGGTGCATCCTCGTCCTTTCTCCGGCTCCATAGGAAAAGCACGGCGCGCGGACGTGGGGGTGTCCTTCCGCTCGACAGAACGCCGGCCGGGCGGGTTGTCTGCCGTGTTCGGCATCGGGAAACAAGAAGTTCGCCGAGATAAAGTCGTAAAAACCCCTGTCTCGCCGTGGCAGTGACGAAGGGAAAGCCAACGGTCAAATAGCCCAATCGAAACAGAGGAAAAAGAGGAAGGGTCCCTCGTACAGGGGCCGGAGGTGGGGAACGCGCGTCGCCTCGTGGCGCCGCGTCCCCTCGTGACCCGCTTGACCTCGTTTACGCGAGGTCCGCGCGGGTGACGACTTCCACGCTGGCCGGCTTCTTCGTGATGTTCCCGGTCTTCACTCCCACCAGCGTCTGGATCTTCTTGTCGAGGGCGATATCGATCAGTCGTTGCGTCACGACTCCGTCGAAGACGACCGCCTGGACGCCGGGGATGTCCTTCTTCAGCGTGTCGGCGAGGTCGCGGACGGCGACCTTGTCGCCCACGCGCTCGAGGCCCTCGTTGAGGAGGACGGCCTGCAGCTTGCCGCTGAGCTCCTCGAGGATCTCGAGGAACTTCGCCTCGCGGTCGCCGGCGGGGCGCGCGGGCGCCGTGATCTCGGCCTCGGGCTCGGCGTCGGCCTCGACCGGCGCCTCGCGGGGGCGGCGCTCCTCGCGGAGCGCGAGGAGCGCCCCGTCCGCGAGCCGCGCGCCGAGCGCGAGGAGCGCGCGCCCCGCGAGGAGCGCGAGGAGCGCCCCGTGCGCGAGCCGCGCGCGGACCGCGAAGAGCGCCGCCCGCCCCGCGAGGAGCGCCGCCCCCGCGAGGCGCCGGTCGAGGCCGACGCCGAGCCCGAGGCCGAGATCACGGCGCCCGCGC
>DASRYU010000265.1:0-42066 GCA_035687045.1 Thermoplasmatota archaeon
GCTCCGACCCCGTCGGCGCCTGGTTCTTCGGCGTGGAGATCAACGTCACGGACGACATCCGCTACGCGGTCGACGACATCCGGCTCCAGGGCTGGACCGGCACCGCCTGGGAGGACGTCGTGGCCTGGTACGGCCCGCAGAAGAAGACGGGCGACTGGTACATCGAGGACCTCTACAACCTCGCCCTCCGCCGCATCGGCCAGCCCGACGCGGTCCCCATCCCGAACACGTGCGTCGGCAACACGAACATCTGCACGAGCGTCCTCGTGGGCCAGATCCGCAACACGGACACCCTGATCCAGGGCTCGGGCCTTGGCACGCGCGACGAGCGCTACGGCTGGGAGGTCGTCGCCGGCTCCCCCTTCGACATCGAGGCGTTCAACCCGTGGCACGTGAGCACGGACTACGCGGACCGCCCGGTCTTCGCGGCGAACAACGAGTTCTACAAGCCCAACTGGGCCGAGCCCCGCGAGCCGCGCCTCATGAGCAACTGGGACGCGCGCCTCGTCTCGCCGGTCATCGACCTCGGCGACGCGTACGACCCGGTCGTCGCGTGGCGCCACCTCTACTCGTTCCGCACCGCCGTCACGCCCTCGCGCGACAAGGTGCAGGCCGCCGACGGCGGCTTCGTCGAGGTCCAGTACACCATGAAGGGCGAGGAGTGCGGCTCCACGAACCCGGAGACGACCTGCTGGTCCGCGTTCTTCCCCGTCAAGGTCGACGGGTTCGCGCGCGGCTACCCCAACAAGAACCAGGTCGGCTTCCGCGACGTGGGCACCTACGTCGACGAGACGTTCCTCAGCACGCAGCACATCCACACGAACGCGTACCCGCCCGTGCGCGGCCGCATCGGCAACGAGAAGTCGTTCTGGGGCTCCATCGCGCTCCCTGACGCGACCGGCCGCATCACCGACACGCGCCTGACGGAGAAGTACGTGCCCGCGAGCGTCACGCTCGCGAACGTCGAGTGCACGCCCTCGCAGCTCCAGCAGATGCGCTCCGACCACACGAAGCGCTTCGACTGCCTGCCGCACAACGTGACCGGCCGCCAGATCCGCGTCGCGTTCCACCTCATGACGGCGGGCAACTACGCCCACGTCACCAACGGCGCCAACATCAGCAACGGCAGCTACGTCCCCGAGACGTACTTCAACGCCACGACCTCGGACACGCTCCGCAGCTTCCCCGGCGAAGGCTGGTACATCACCGACTTCCGCGTGCTCGGCGCGCGCCAGCTCGGCATCGACCTCGCCGCGAAGAACCTCACCTTCCGCGTCGGCTACGACGTCGCCACCATCGGCGTCGGCCCCGGCACGCGCGTGCCGATCAACGTGACGGTGGAGAACCGCGGCGTCTTCGACGCGCTCGGCTACACCGGCCGCCTCGAGGTCCGCCGCGTCCTCGACCGCATCACGCAGCGCACGGAGGTCGTCGACGTCATCCAGCTCCCGCAGCAGCCCGTGCTCGACAAGGGCAAGAGCGTCAACCACACGCTCTTCTGGAACGTCCCCGCCACCGAGGGCGCCGAGTACGCCCTCACGTTCGAGGTCATCCCCATCGGCATCCCGCGCGACGAGGACCACCTCGACAACACGCAGCGCCTGGGCACCATCGCGCTCCCCATCCCCGCGAAGACGGTGCGCCAGTTCAAGATCGAGTTCCTCGTGAGCCCCGAGAACGCGACGGCCGACATCACGCGCTACCTGCCGATGTTCATCAACAACACCGGCAACGTGCCGCTGGACGGCTTCACCGTCGAGCGCCGCATCACGGCCATCGGCCGCAACGTCGTGGGCGACGCCCAGACGTGCGCCGGCTGGCAGGCGCGCGTCGCCGCCGGCCTGCAGACGGCCATCGTCGACTGCCGCCAGTGGACGACGCAGCGCCCCGCCGCGGCCGGCGTCCTGACGCCGCTCACGATCATCTCGGACGACGTGAGCCCGACGACCGACCTCTTCTGGAAGGCGCCGGAGCGCGCGACGTTCCTCGTGAGCCTCACGGCCCGCACGACGCAGGCGGGCGCGGAGCTCGTCTCGAGCGCCGAGCGCCGCGTCGCGGCGTTCGCCACGTACCTCTTCGACGACGTCGAGGGCGGCCCCCGCGGCGACGCGATGTCCGGCCAGTGGGTCTTCGGCCCCGGCTGGAACGTCTCGCAGCCCGGCTTCCGCTCGACCGACTCGTACGCCTTCGGCGACCTCGCGCTCGGGCGCTACCCTGCCGACACGGACGGGCAGCTTCTCGCGCCGGTCATCGACCTCGGCAGCGCGCGCACGGCGACGTTGGCGTTCTACACGAACTTCGCCTTCGAGCCCGGCTTCGACGGCGCGGTCATCGAGGCGAGCGACGACGGCGGCATCAGCTGGACGCCGCTCGTGCCCCTCGACAAGCCCGGCATCTCCGCCTCGTACAACAAGAGCTACCCGATGCAGGCCGCCTCGTCCATCCACCGCACGGGCGACCCCGAGAAGGTCTCGACGGCGTTCACGCACCGCTCGAGCAACCTCCCCGGAAGCGTCGACGGCTGGGTCCTCTCCCAGGTCGAGCTCACCAACTACGCCAACGTCACGGAGACGGACGTGGAGTACGAGGCGTACCACGCCGCGGAGCTCAGCCGCTACGCGCGCCCGCCCTCGCTCCCGACCGCCGCGCCCAACCTCTACTACGCGCCCGACTGGTGCCCCGGCGACCCGGCCGACGGCCGCTGCTGGATGGTCCAGAACATGACGCAGGGGATCAAGGCGCCCACCGCGGCCCCCGGCCAGGCGGACAACACCTTCTGGTGGTCCGGCAGCGCCGCGCGCTTCGACGACCACATGCGCCCCGTCCAGAACCACCTCCTCGAGTTCGAGATCGACCTCGCGGGCGTCACGGCGGGCCAGACGGTGCAGGCCGAGTGGTGGGAGTACCAGTCGCGCTTCAACGCGCGCTCGTACTACCTCGACACGTCCGACCCCAACGTCGGCCGCACGCTCACCGCGCCCGGCATCTACACGGTGCACACGTTCCACCCCGGCGGCGTCGGCTCCGACAACTACCGCTTCAACCTCGGCGAGCCGAAGGTCGTGGAGTCGCGCGGCAAGTGGTACCGCATGCAGGCGGACCTCACGCCCATCCTCGAGCGCCTTGACGGCGCCGGGACGCGCACGCTGACCGTCGGCTTCGCGTACACGCCGGTCCAGGACTACCACAACGACCTCACGTGCACGCCCGCGGCCTGCACGATGCCCGCGTCGCTCTCGTGGAACGCGCTCCAGAACTCGACGGAGACCTCCGGCACGGTCTACATCGACCGCAGCGCCAACGACCGCGGCTTCGCCATCGACGGCTTCAAGGTCGACGTCTTCCGCGTCACGCGCGGCGCCGAGGGCCCGCGCACGACCATCTTCCGCGAGTCGGACATCGTCGCGAAGATCGAGGCCGGCCAGGGAGGCATCCGCGAGTGCGGCATCGGCAAGCCCGACCGCGACCAGGGCGGCACCGCGTCGCGCTGGTCCGACGGCACTCCCTCCTACGTGGGCTGCCTCGACAACAACGCGCAGGTCATCCGCCGCGCGCCCCTCTCGCTCGAGGAAGGCCGCAACTGGGCCATCGTGACCGAGATCCCCGGCGTCGACTCGTCCTGGCGCCCCGTGCAGGTGCGCGACCCGAAGGGCTACTCGAACCGCACGGGCGAGCAGCTCCCCACGGGCGACATCCCGCACGCGTGGTACACGGGCGACCTCCTCTGCCGCGAGGACCCCGAGCAGCGCGGCCGCGCCCACGCCGAGGTCGAGCCGTTCTGCCCGAACCTCCACTCGCAGGCGCGCCTCATCACCCCCGTCTTCGACCTCGCCCGCGTCGCCGGCGACAACGCGCAGCTCGCCTTCTGGCACCGCTTCGCGTTCCACCAGCGCAACGTGAGCAACACGCCGCTCGCCTCGGGCGGCGTCGTCGAGATCAGCGTCTTCGACGCGCAGACGGGCCAGTGGAGCGACTGGCAGCAGATGTACGCGACGAAGGACATGCGCATCGGCGACAGCCTCACGCCCGTCCGCGACGGCACGCGCGGCGGCTACACCGGCTACACGGCCAACGTGTCGAAGGCCGCCGACGGCCAGCGCCGCTACGACCCGCCGTTCCACAACGTCTTCTCGCCCGACCGCGACACGCCGGTCCAGTTCCTCTACACGGGGAACAGCAAGAGCATCGAGGAGAACTCGGGCGCGCCCGACGGCCTCGTCGACGGCTGGCTCCGCGAGGAGTTCGACGTCTCCGACTACATCGGCCGCAAGGTGCGCTTCGGCTTCCACTACGCGTTCAGCCCGGCGCTCTCGCAGACGTCCATCCAGCTCTCGAACCCCGACCAGCGCCCCAACGCGCCCGGCGACGGCTCGTTCGACCGCACCGGCTGGTGGATCAGCGACGTGAGCATCATCGGCGACGTCCTCGTGGGCAAGCCCGTCCAGCTCCGCGTGCGCGCGGGCACGGACGCGAACGTCCACGACGGCCACCTCCAGATCGACGACATCGGCGTCTTCGGCGCGCGCTACCGCAACAACGTCGGCATCTTCGTCGACGGCTCCCCGGACCGCTTCGGCGCCTACGCGAACACGACGACGACGGTGCCCGTGACGATCCGCAACCTCGGCGACACGGTCCGCCGCGACCTCGCGCTCGAGGTCCGCGTCGTCGGCCAGGGCATCACCGTCTCGGGCAACGGCCCGGGCGGCAACGCCACGCTCGACAACGGCGCGTTCGTCCTCAAGGGCTTCACGCTCGGCCCCGGCCAGTCGGCCGTCGCGAACATCACCGTCCGCACGCCGCGCCAGGTCGTCGAGGGCGCCACGAACGCCAAGCTCGTGCTCCAGCTGCGCGAGGCGAACCCGCAGTCGCAGACGCGGCCCTTCGGCCCCATCCTCGACAACGAGGTGCAGGGTCTCCTCATGCGGGAGGTCGACTTCCGCCTCCAGGCGAAGGGCGAGTTCCAGACGATCGACGCCGGCATCCGCCAGGTCACGCCCTCGGTCGGCGAGACGATCGAGTACGTGCTCACCGCGCGCAACCCCGGCCACGGCCCCATCGAGCTCAACGTCACGTGCGTCGCGCAGACCGTCACGGGCTACGCGGACCTCAACCACGTCACGCAGGGCCCCACGGAGCACCCGCGCGTCGCGGCCACGTACCCCTGCGACATCAGCGGGAAGACGCAGCTCGCGTCGAAGGAGTGGACGAACCTCACCTTCCGCGCGACGCCCACCGAGGCCGGCTTCCTCTCGTTCGCGGTGAAGATCGCGATCGTCGGCGGCGACAACATCACCATCCCCGCCGCCGGCGTCCCGGTCGGCACGCCGCTGCTGACCTTCCGCGAGACGTTCAACCGCCCCGAGGTCCTCTCGAACTTCACGGGCAACGGCTTCGAGTGGTCGCACACGCGCGGCCACCGCGGCACGGGCGCGCTGCTCCTGGGCATCAACGAGACGCTCGCGCTCGCCGACACCACGCCCTACACCGAGGCCTGCGGCATCGGCCAGCCCTGCATCGCGGCCACGCCGCCCATCGACCTGCACAACTACAGCGCGTCGACGCCGGCGTACCTGAGCTTCTACCACCTCGACCGCATGGCGCGGTGGGACGGCGCCCAGGTGCGCGCCCAGGTCCTCCAGGACGAGATCCGCCCCAACGCGGTCGCGTCCTGGTCGAAGGAGTGCGTCCTCACGCCGGTCCACGGCTACGAGGGGCGCGTGCGCGAGTGGCCGACGGTCCCGGCGGACCCGGCCAATCCGAACGGCCAGATGATCCCCGGCGACGACAACCCCGCGTTCGACCGCGCGCCCTACACGGGCCCGCCCGGCGCGACGCCTGTCGGCACGACGAAGATCATGGAGACGCGGCAGGACTTCTTCATCACGCCCGGCGGCGTGTGGCAGGAGGACTGGCAGCTCGCGGTCTTCCGCCTCCCGGCGACGTGCCAGGCCGCCGACGGCAGCGGACAGGTCAGCCTCCTCGGCCGCACCGTGCGCTTCCTGTTCATGATGTTCCCCGGCGAGCCCATGGGCCCGCCTGGCGCGAGCATCAACCGCGGCGACGGCCACGGCTTCCTCGTCGACGAGATCAGCGTCGGGCCCCTCGCGCTCGAGGTCCGCCCGGCGAGCCAGCACGCGAACCTGCTCGACAACACGACGAAGGGCTTCAACGTCCTGCTGAGGAACCTCGGCCGGATGCCCGACCTCGTGCGCCTCGAGTACGACGCGCAGAACTCGTCGGCGCCGGAGAACAGCGTCGTCGTGCCCAGCGAGACGTACCTCCTCATGCCCGGCGAGCGCCGCACCGTCACGGTGCACGTCACGCTCCCGCGCGACCCGAGCCTGCTCCCCACGGAGTTCACGGCCCGCGTGCTCGCGCGCAGCGTGCTCGACCCGAACGCGGCCGGCGCGAGCCTGCTCAACCTCCAGTTCGGCCCGCGCCAGTGGGCGGAGCTCGGCCTGAGCGTGCAGGCGCCGCGCGGCATCGTCCAGGAAGGCATGGAGACGTTCATCCCGCTCACGATCGAGAACACAGGCCTCGTCGACAGCGTCGCCTCGCGCGTGCGCATCATCGACGAGTGGCCCGGCGGCCGCGTCGAGCACACGCTTGACCTCCCCAGCATGCCCAGCTACGCGCAGGCCGCCGACGAGGCGATGCGCGTGCTCGAGTTCCGCTGGCGCCCCGAGCCTGGCAGCGTCGGACCGCACACGCTCACGTTCGAGATCGACCCCGACCAGCTCGGCGAGGAGTACACGCGCGACAACAACGTCGTGCAGCTCGTCGTGCCGGTGAGCGACCTCCTCATCCCGGACCTCCACATCGCGAACTTCACCGCGCTCAGCATCCGCAACGCCGTCGGCGGCACCGTGACCCCCGGCTTCGACGCGGACGTGGCGCGCTACGAGGTGACCGCAGGCGAGGTCGTGAGCTTCGAGCTGCGCGTGGCCAACCGCGGCCGCGCCGGCGCGACGAACGTCGACGTGGGCGCCTTCATCGGCGCGCTCTCGCTCCCCGCGAAGACCATCCCGTACATCGCGCCCGGCTCCGAGACGGTCGTGACGTTCAACTGGCTCGCGCAGAAGGGCGAGCACAAGATCGAGTTCTTCGTGCGCACGGAGCAGCCCGAGCTCACGCGTCTCAACAACAACTACCCCGGCACCGGCGTGACGCTTCTCACGGTGAAGGGGTACGAGATCGTGGTCGAGATCCCGCCCATCGACGGGCTGCTCGAGCCCGCGAGCGGGGCGCGCGTGCCCTTCCGCATCACGAACAACGGCAACGCCGGCGAGGACCTCGTCCTCGTGGCGAAGACGCCTCCGGGCATGCGCATCATGCTGCCGCGCGAGGGCTTCTTCCTGCGCGCCGGAGAGTCGTACGACGACGTCGCGCGGCTCATCCTCGAGGCGGAAGCCGTCGCCGGACAACAGTTCATAAGCATCGACGCGATTGCGCGCGAGAACCCCATGAAGGTGGCCTCGGGACGCGCCGCGCTCGGCGTGCTCGCCTCGTACGGCGGAAGCGTCGCCGGCGGCTACGCGAGCGGGGCGCCCACGGAGCTCGTCGTTCCCGTCGAGCTCGTGAACGAGGGCAACAGCCTCGAGCCGTGGAACGTGACGCTCACGCTCCCGGCGGGCTGGACGACGAAGGAGCCGATGCCGGCCCGCGTCATCGTGCCCGCGCACGACCGCGCCACCTTCCGCTTCCACGTGACCATCCCGGCCGACACCGCGCCGGGCGACCGCGTGCTGGCCGTGAAGGCGGTCATGCCCAACGGCGAGGCGCGCGAAGGCGTCGCCCGCGTCGGCGTCATGCCGCTGCGCGCGGCCGCCGTCACCGTCTCCGACGAGGCGCCCGCGCCCGTCCGCGGCGAGCTCGCGGTGCCGATCAAGGTCCAGAACACCGGCAACGTGCGCGAGCCGTTCTCGGTGCTTCTCGTGGACGCGCCGCCGGGCCTCCAGATGCGCGTCGAGCCCGCCGAGTTCCTGCTCGCGCCGGGCGCGATCGCCGAGGCCACGCTCATCGTCAAGCCGAACGCGACCATCGAGGTCGGCACGTACGCCGTCGCCGGCTACACGCGCTTCGCGGGCGTCGTCCCGCAGACGCGCGAGGGCCTCGCGAACGTGCAGACGCTGCGCGTGCCCATCGTGCGCCAGGACCTTCGCGTCACCGCGCTCGAGTACTCGCCGCGGGCGGACCTCGACGCGGGCGACCGCGTGACGGTGCGCGCGACGGTGCAGAACTTCGGCCAGGCGCCGCTCACGGACGTGCCGGTGCACCTCTTCGTGAACGACGTGTTCCACAGCGAGGTCCTTGTCCCGCGCATCCTCGCGGGCGCGCGCCTCGACGTGACGTTCAACTGGACCGCCACCACGGGCGTGCACACGCTCACGGCGGTCGTCGACCCGTACGCGGACACCGTGGACGCGGCGCGCGAGGACAACGCTGTGAGCGTCCTCGTCACCGTCGGCGTCGCGGCCTCCGCGGGCGGCGTGGCCGCCGGACGCGCGGACGCGCCCTTCGGCGGCGCGTGGCTCGTCCTCGCGGCGCTCGCGGTCGGCATGCTCGTGACCCGCCAGCTCGGGTCGTGGAGGCGAGAGCGAAGGTGAATCATCGAGGGGGCCGGGCGTTGCAGAGGCTGTTCGTAGCGGGAGCCCTGCTCCTCTTTGTCGTTCCACTCTTCCCGACCGCGCCGGCGCAGTCCGCGTCCGACCCGTGGTGGGGCGAGAGCGACCGCACGCGCCCGACCGCGGGCTTCTCCGTCCGCGTCCCGGTCACGGTGGAGAACAAGTTCGACTACTTCCTCCACGACCCGTTCGTGGCCGTCGAGCTGGACTTCCAGAGCCTCCTCGTCGAGGCGGGCTGGACGAACCAGACGGTGGGCGCGGAGACGCGCCTGCGCGGCTTCACCCTCGACGTCGACAGCATCCGCGTCGTCCCCTACCACCGCGGCTTCGTGACGGGCCCCATCGAGGGGAGCGCGCAGAAGCCCATCGCGCACACGTTCTACCCCGCCCTCTTCGAGTCCTCGCGCCACCGCGACTTCGACCCCGCCCGCTCCCCCGCGGGCACGGTCATGTTCCAGATCGACACGAAGGACGTCGGCATGCGGCCGGGCGAGAAGCGCGACTTCTACATCTACGCGAAGCCGCTCGAGTACGGCAAGACCGAGCCGCACAAGCCCGAGCACCCCTCGGAGCGCGGCGGCCTCGACGCGTTCCTCTGGGGCACGACGGGCACCGTCGCGTACGGCTACGAGCCCGGCCAGCTCGGCCAGCGCCACCTCATCCGCGTCACGTCGCTCGCGAGCGGCCTCAACAAGGTCACCGTGAGCACGCTCGAGCTGGGGCGCTACGTCCCGCTCCCGACGTCGCCCACGTATCCGAACCCCTACACGCTCCAGATGCCCGGCGAGGGGCGCTTCTTCCTCGTACCCGCCGGCAAGGCGTACAAGGTCGAGGCGGACCGCCCCGTGCGCGTCGAGGCGTTCGGCCAGCACCCCGACACGGGCGTCACCTCGTCGAACGAGGCGCGCATGTACTACCCGGGCGCGAGCGGGAGCTTCGTCGACGACGCGTTCCAGTTCTACGGGACGGCCGACCACCCCAACGCGTTCCACTTCGTGAAGATCAGCCCCGGCAACGTCGACGTGCGCGTCAGCGTGCCCGGCGCGGGCGTCGACGACTCGTTCACGCTCACGAACGCCAACCCGTACGTCGGGCGCGCCATCCCGCCGCCCAGCCTCACGAACGGCGGGCTCTACACGATCGCGAGCACGAACGGCGGGAAGTTCATGGTGTTCGTGGCGCGCCCGCAGGGCGAGCTCAACCTCGTCACGTACCCGCCCCACCAGGTCCCGTCGAACCACGGCGGCGTGTCGGGCACGAGCTTCTGGAACTACCTGATGAACGAGAACGGGTTCGTCCGCATCTGCCCCGAGTCGAACCTGACGATGCGCATCGTCGACCGCTTCTCGAACAACCAGCAGGTCCTTCCCGAGGGGAACCCGCAGCTCGTGCCGCCGGCGACGATCACGCAGAGCCTCTTCTGCCAGCGCTACGAGCTCCCGCCGACGCTGCGCGCGGCGAGCCCGTGGGAGTTCTTCAGCGTGCCCGCGCCCAACGCCCCCTCCGGCGTGCCGCTTGGCAACTTCCGCCTCTACACGGGCGCAGGCGAGCGCTCCACGAGCGGCGACGACGCGCGCAACTTCACGCGCCCCGAGCTTGGGCCCGTCGGCGGCCTCGGCGGCGTCGACTACCACCTCCACGGCTCGGCCGGCATCTTCGGGCACTACAACGGCACGCGCGTCACCATCTTCGAGGAGCGCGAGCGCGCCGACGGCACGACCTATGTCGTCAACCGCACGCGCGGCGTCCAGCGCGACGAGTACTTCACGCTCTCGCCCGGCGCGGACTCGACCGGCCGCTGGCGCATCTTCTCCACGAAGCCCGTGAGCGCGTTCTCGCTCGCCGACGCCATGTTCACGCAGGTGGACACCTCGACCAACGAGGTCCTCCGCTTCACCATCCCGTACCACTTCCACGTGCCCGGCCGCCCCGTGATGCCCGACGTGACGGTGGGGCAGGCGCAGTTCCGCGGCCCGCTCATCGACCTTCGCGCGGAGGCCGCGCCCTTCCTCACGACGGGCCCCGCCTCGCCGGTGAACTTCCGCCTCGACGTGCTCAACCTCGGGCGCTGGAGCAACAACGAGGACCTTCCCGACACCATCACCGTGAGCTGCGCCACGCCGCAGGGGTGGCGCGTCGACGGCTGCGCGAGCGAGGTCACGCTGGGCAGCCGCTCGTCGGAGCGCCTCAACCTCGTCATCACGCCCAGCGCCGACGACGTGAACGTCACGCGCAGCATCGTCGTCGAGGCGCGCTCGAAGCTCGGCGCCGTCGCGACGTACAAGATCAACGTGCACGTCGAGATCCGCTACGGCGTTGGCATGTGGTTCGACGTCGAGGGCGGCCGCAAGACGATCGACCCGCCCATCGGCCTCGACCCCGGCGAGACGTACACGTACACGATCGTCCTCAAGAACACGGGAAGCACGCAGGACTCCTTCTCGCTCGCGGTCGACGACCCGCGCGAGGGGTGGACGCAGGAGCTTCTCCTCAACGGCGAGCGCGTCGCGAACGTCCGGCTCGACGGAGGCGAGAGCGCCAACCTCCAGTTCCGCGTCCGCGCGCCCAACACCGAGACGGCGCAGCAGAACATCGTGAGCATCGGCGCGCAGAGCGCCTCGAGCGCCCTCGCCGCCGACGTCGTCAACACGGCGACGCGCATCCGGCCGAAGGTGGACCTCGAGCTCACGCTCGAGCCGCAGACGCGCCTCGCCGCGCCCAACGAGACGGTCGTGTTCAACATCACGACGCGCAACAAGGGCAACGACGTCTTCACCGTCGTCTTCGAGCAGGACAGCATCCTGCCCAAGGGGTGGGAGGCGCGCCTGAGCGTCCCGGAGATCACGCTCAACCCGAACCCCTCGAACGACCCGACCCTCAACTACGTCCTCCAGCTCGCCGTCACGCCGCCCCCAGGCGCGCGCGCCGGCGACCTCGCGTCGGTGAAGCTCGCCGCGGAGGTCGACACCGGCGGCGGGCGCGTCCCCGGCGACGAGATCAGCGCCGTCGTCGTCGTGCGCCGCGTCTACGACCTCGTGACGCCGCCCGTCGCGGACGCCGAGGCCTTCCCCGGCGAGTCGCTCCGCTTCGTCCTCCCCATCGCCAACCAGGGCAACGGCCAGGTCAGCCTCGAGCTCCTGCCCGGCGCCGTCGAGGTCGTCCTCCTCACTCCCGACGGCGACGAGCGCGTGGTGGCGGACTGGGCCGTCGAGATGGACGTCGCCGCGCTGACGCTCGGCCTCAACGAGACGGTCGAGCTCCCGCTGCGCCTCCAGGTGCCCAACGGGACGCTGCCCGGCCTCTACAACGTCTCCTTCACGACGCGCCTCTCGCGCGAGGCGCTCCAGAACCTCACCGTCCCGGTGCAGGTGAAGGAGCTCGCGCGCGTCGACCTCGTCGGCTCGACGAGCATCAACCTCGTGCCCGGCCGCGCGATGAGCCTCGGCTACACCGCGCGCAACACGGGGAACATCGAGGGCGTCTACGACCTGCGCGCGAACGCGCCGCAGGGGTGGCAGGCGAGCGTCACGCCCGCGCGCGTGCGCCTTGCCGCCGGCGAGGGCGTCCCCGTCACGGTGACGCTCAACGCGACGCGGGACGCGCCCGACGGGCAGCACATCGTGCGCATCGAGTCGCAGGCCGCCGGCTACGACGCCAGCCTCACCGACCTCCGCGTGCGCGTCGCGCGCCCCGTCCTCTTCCTCGAAGGCGTGAGCGCGAGCGGCGCCCTCCGCGCGGGCGAGCTCGTCCTCGTCACGGCCAACGTCGGCAACACCGGCGTCATCGACGCGACCAACGTCAGCGTCGCGCTCACCGTCGACGGCCGCGTCGTCGACCGCGTCCTCCTCTCGCGCGTGCCCGTCGGCAGCACCTCCGCCGCCGCCCTCTCGTGGGTCGCCACCCAGCGCGGCGGCGACGTGAAGGTCGTTCTCGACCCCGAGGAGGAGATCGCCCTCGCCTCCCGCGAATCGACGGAGGCGGACGTGAAGTTCGGCTCCCGCCTTGGCGTCCCCGGCCCCGGCCTCCTCGCCATCCTCGCCGTCCTCGCCGCAGTGGCGGGCCTCCACTCCCGCGCCCGCGACGCACCGACGCGACGGCAGGGGGAGAAGCGCTCCGGCGCCCCCTCCACGTCCTTGATGCCGGAGCGTGACGAGCAGTGAGCTGGATCACGAGGCTCGTGCCAAGCAGGCTCTCGACCCCTCTCGCGCGGCACGCGGTGCCCCTCGTCGTGGGCAGCGTCGGCATCCTTCTGCTCGTCGCCATCGCCGCCACGGCGCTCGTCTCGCCGGGCATGCTCGGCGTCAACGCCGCCCGCTTCTCCGACGAGAAGCGCCTCGACGACGCCGTCGCGGGCCTCTCGGAGCTCGACTCCGACAAGGACGGCCTCTCCGACGCGCTCGAGAACTACGTCTACGGCACGGACCCCGCGAACTGGGACTCCTCCGGCATGGGCATCCCCGATGGCTGGCTCGTGCAGTACCGCTTCGACCCGCTCGACCCGCTCACGCGCACCGCCCGCGGCCGCGCGCCCCCGGCGGAGCTTCTCCCCGCGGCGTACGCCGACGGGTACCCGCTCGAGTACCGCCCGCCGCTCAAGGTCTACTACGAGTACGCCAAGCCCGCCGGCTACCGCCCCGGCGTCGACGAGCCCTGGTGGCGCGGCGGCGCGGAGCACGCCGACCCCATCGCGCTCGACCAGACCGGCACGGGCATCCCGACCGGCTGGATCATCGCGCACGGGCTGCCCCTGCGCGGCTTCGACCCCTCGCGCATCGCGCAAGGGAGCGAAGGCAACCTCACCATCCGCGAGGCGTGGGAGCACAACACCAACCCGATGCTGCGCGACTCGGACAAGGACGGCCTCGACGACTGGGTCGAGATCCACACGACAAAGACCGACCCGAGCAAGTTCAGCACCGCCGGCGTCGGCATCGCCGACGGCTGGCTCCTCCGCTACGGCCTCGACCCGTTCGACCCCGACGTCGCGACGCAGGACCTCGACCGCGACGGGCTCACGAACTACGAGGAGTTCGTCATCAGCGTCCGCGAGTTCGGAAGCCAGGGGCTTGCCACCGTCATCCAGCGCGGCCTCAACCCGCTCGACTGGCAGACGGCGCAGACGGGCATCCCCGACGGCTGGTACGTCCGCTACGAGCTCTCGCCCTTCGGCGGCGACGTCGACACGGTCATCGGGCGCGCGAGCGACCACCCCGAGTACCGCACGTGGGTCCCCGAGGGCTTCGAGCCGCTGCCTGACATCACGTTCACCGTGCGCGGCGCCTACGAGTACGCGCGCCCCTCCGACTGGAACGAGTCGACGAAGGGCGTCTGGTGGGGCGGCACGAACCCCAAGACGGGCGACAGCGACGGCGACGGCCTGCCCGACGCCATCGAGATCCGCGGCTGGTACGCGAACGTCACGTTCGACACCGGCCCCGACGCGAAGCCGCGCGTGTACCTCGCCACGTCGAACCCGCTCGAGCCCGACTCGGACGGCGACGGCCTCACCGACGTCGAGGAGTACCGCGGCCGCTCGACCTGCGGCGGCGCCGACGAGCGCGTCTTCCCCTTCACCGACCCGCGCAACCGCGACACCGCCTTCTCGGGCCTCTCCGACTACGAGAAGGTCTGCGGCGTCGTCCGCGGCGACGCGAAGTACGAGGTCGCCGCGCGCGGCTCCGCGCCCGGGCTCGACCCCACGAAGGCCGACTCCGCCGGCGACCACCTGAAGGACGGCGCGCGCGTCGACTTCTGGCACGAGCGCTACGAGTCGCTCCGCGCGAACCCGCGCTACCCCTACAACGGCAGCGCGTACAGGACCGTCTTCGAGTGGACGGAGAAGTACGCGCGCTTCGGCTCGCTCACGCGCGAGCAGACGCTCGCGCAGTTCCGCCCCGACGGCGACGTCGACGCGGACGGCATCCCGAACGTCGCGGACGCGGACCCCTCCGGCGGCCTCTTCGCCGAGAAGTTCGACGCGCCCGGCACGCCGCGCACGAAGGTGTACTTCCTCGGCGGGCCGCAGATCGACCCCGCCGTCTACCGCTTCACCGAGTTCGCCTCGCCCGTGCCCCACACGGCGACCGACCCCGCCAACCCCGACACGGACGGCGACGGCCTCCCGGACGCGTGGGAGATCCGCTACGGCCGCTTCGACCCCGCCGCGGGCGTGTGGGACCTCGACCCCGCGAAGCAGGACTCCGACGGCGACGGCATCACCGACGACAAGGCGAACAACGACAACGACGTCGTCACCTGGTACGCCTTCGACCGCCGCGGCTCGTCCACCGAGCGCTCGACGCGCACCTTTGTCTTCGACAACCGCATGGAGTTCCTCGCCGGCACGGACCCCAACGAGCTCTCCACCGCCGGCGACGGCGTCCCGGACGGCTGGAAGGCCTTCTGGGGGAGCCGCATCACGACGGGCACGTACCCGAACCTCATCGGCGCGCGCGACCCGAGCGTCGGAAGCGTCGCCCTCGACGCCGCCACCGAGATCGAGGAGGCCATCGTCGCCACGGGCATCACGCCCACCTCGAACCTCCGGAACCTCGGCGCCAAGGCCACCGGCTACGTGCGCCTCGTGAACGTGAGCGCGTGCGGCGGCGACCTCTCGTCGCTCCTCAAGCCCGGCGAGCGCATCGCCGACGTCAACCCGTGCTTCTCCGGCACGAACCTCGACAACCAGCCTGTGCGCGCCGCGCGCATCTACGGCGTGAAGACGCTCACGTACGCGGACGAGGCGCGCCTGCGCACCAACCCGTACATGGCCGACACCGACGGCGACGGCGCGCCCGACGCGTACGAAGCCTACTTCCTTGTCCGCACGCCCGCCGGCAACGCCTACCCCGACCCGGTGGCCGACGACGGCGCGCGCGACGCGGACGGCGACGGCCTCGGCGTGCGCGACGAGTGCGGAAGCGCCGACGGCCGCCAGTGCGGCTTCGAGACGTTCCGCGTCGACGGCGTGAGCTACGGCGCCGGCGCCGACCCGAACGCCGCCGACACGGACGGCGACGGCATCCAGGACGGCATCGAGGCGGGCGCGCTCATCAACCCGCTCGACCCCTCCGACGTCGAGAGCTTCGCCCGCGCCGACCAGGACTCGGACCAGGACGGACTGCCCGACTTCGTCGAGCTCACGGGCAAGGACTCGAAGACGTACTTCGGCGAGCCCATCCGCACGAACCCGAAGGACCCCGACACCGACGGCGACGGGCTCCTCGATGGCGACACGCGCAACCTCAACCCGCTCATCCCCGCCCACGCGGCGCTCATCGCCGAGTGGAGCGCGCGCGGCATCGCGCACAACCGCCTCCCCAACGGCACCTACGACTTCCTGGGCGAGCGCCCCTACGGCGCGCTCACCTTCGGCATGCGCCCCGACGTCCTCGACAGCGCGCTCCCGGGCATCCCCGACGGCTGGCTCGCCTACTACAACCAGAACCCCAAGCAGGGGCCCGTCGACGCGGACCTCTACAAGCTCGGCCGCCCCTCGTGGTGGAACGAGCGCGCGCACGGCGTCTGGTGGTGGGGCGCGCGCCCCGGCGTCGCCATCCCCGACGACGCCGACGGCGACGGGCTCCACGACCGCAACGGCGAGGACCCCTTCCCCGGCTTCAACCGCCTCAACCTCGTCGTCGACGGCAACCTCACCCTCCGCGACCCCGCCGCGCTCGAGGCGTGGGTCAAGGGCGTCGCGGGCACCGAGAACCAGCGCCTGCGCGCGCAGCGCATCGGCGACGGCGCCGGCGACCCGCGCACCGCGCGCGAGGCCGCGGTCGCCGCCTACGACCCCGCCACGAACGTGCTCTACCGCGACATGCGCGCGTGCGTCGCCGTCATCGACGTGGACGCGCCCAGCGTCGTCAACAAGGGCGAGTCGTTCAACGTCAGCGGCCGCGTCGTGCTCAACGAGCGCGCGGGCGGCGTCTGCGGCTCCGGCAACGGGGCGCTCCTCCACGGCACCGAGAGCGCGCGCGTGGGCGTCCCCAACCGCTCCGTCCTCGTCTCCGTCTTCACGCCCGACGCGCAGCGCGTCGTCGGCGCGGGCTTCACGGACGCGAACGGCTCGTTCACCATCCGCGCGAACGTCACCTCGCGCCACGTCTTCCCCATCCCGCAAGAGGGGCTCGCGCTGCTGGGCAGCGTCTCGGGCGCCGCCGTCTCGGAGTTCGACACGACGCTCCTCGGTCCCGGCGAGCGCACCGGCCTCGAGACGAACCGCCTCGTCGTCTGGGTCTACAACACGTCCAGCACGGTCGACCCGGCGCACCCGCAGCACGAGGCGTACTCGGCGCGCGTGCTCGACCGCAACGGCGTCGCGCGCGACGTCACCGTCAACGCCACCCGCTTCGCCGTCTCGGCGCCCGCGCCCATCACGGTGAAGTCGGCGACCCGCATCGTCTTCGACGTGGACGACTCCGCCGTCAACGGGCAGAAGCTGCGCGGCGAGCTGCGCCTTCTCGACGCGGGCGGCGGCGCGGTCTCCGACATGCTCGTCGTCCTCCGCTGGGAGGGCGCCACGAGCGCCATCGAGTTCCGCAACCTGAGCACCGACCGCGCGGGCCGCATCAACCTCACGAACCTCGGCATCCCCGTGGGCGTGCGCGCGGCCGACACGTACGTGCTCAGCGCGAACTTCACCTCGAGCGACCCGAACCTCCTCTCGAGCTCGGGCGCCTTCGGCGTGCGCGTGCGCCACCCCACGAACTTCACGGCCACGCTCGACGCCACCGCCGTCACCGTCGGCGAGACGCTGAGCATCAGCGGCTCGCTCGAGCGGCTCCCCGTCCTTCTCCCCGACGGCACGACGCTCCCGGGCGCGCCCTTCGCGGAGGCGCCCATCACGGCGTCGGTCGGCGGCGTCGAGGAGACGGCGCAGAGCGACGCGAACGGCCGCTTCACCCTCCGCCTCGCGGTGCCCGGAAGCGTCGCCGCCGGGCGCCAGGCGCTCGTCCTTCGCACCACGGGCGACGACGCGCATGCGCCCACGCAGATGCAGATCCCGCTCGACGTCAAGCGCACGGCGGAGATCGTCGGCCTCAACCGCCTCGAAGGCCCCCGCAGCATCGAGGTGACGCTGCGCGGCCGCCTCATCGACAACGCCGGACAGGGCTTCGGCGGCACGATCCAGGTGGAGAGCGACATCGTCGGCATCCTCGCGCGCGGCATCGCCCAGAACACGGGCGAGTTCAGCATCGTCGTCCCGCTCCACACGCTCCCGCTGGGCTCGCAGCCCCTGCGCGTCGCCTTCGCCGGCGACGTCGGCCACGCGCCCGCGTCGAACATCACGCTCGCGCGCGTCACCTCCGTCACGCGGCTGAACGTGACCGAGGTCCCCGCCGTCGTCGTGCGCGGCGAGCCCGTCCCCGTCGTCGTGCGCGTCACGGACGACGAGGGCGCGGCCGTTCCCCAGCAGCCCGTGGCCATCTACTGGCGCGGCGCGAAGGCCGAGGTGCGCGTCACGGACGCCTCCGGGGCCGTCACGTTCCTCCTGCCCACGAACGTCAGCGAGCGCCCGTCCATCGCGAGCCTGGGCGCCGAGTTCACGCCCGCGCCCAACAGCGTCTACCAGCCCACGAGCGCGGCGCGCGAGGTGCGCGTCGTCGCCGGCGTCTCCCTCACGCTCGAGGAGCGCAGCGTCGCCCGCGGCCCCGTCGCCATCGGCGGCCGCCTCGTCGATGACGAGGGGCGCCCGCTCCCTGGCAGCGCCGTCGCCATCGCGCTCGACGGCGTGCCGCTGGGCGAGGCGCGCGTCGCGCGCAACGGCACCTTCGAGCTCCAGCACGTGCTCCCCGACGCCACGCCCCTGGGCGCGCACCGCGTCAGCGCCACCTTCGAGGGCGCCACGACGCTCGCGCGCACGAGCGTCAACGCCACGTGGCACGTGAGGAGCCCCCTCGCGCTCGAGCTCACGGCGCTCAGCCCCCTCGTGCGCGGCGAGCGCGCGACCTTCGATGGCCTCCTCACCGACGACCGCGGCCTCGCCGTGGACGCGCCGCTGCGCGTGTTCCTCGCCGGCCGCGACATGGGCGAGTTCCGCACCTCGAACGGCAAGCTCGCCGCCGCGCTCAACATCCCCGCGGACGTCCCGCGCGGCGAGACGACGCTGCGCATCTTCGCGCCCCAGAGCGAGCGCTACGAGGCGTTCACGCTCGACGTCCCGGTGGTCGTGAAGATCCGGCCCAAGGTCGAGGTCGAGCTCCCCTCCATCGCCTTCCGCGGCTTCGCGGTGGGCGGCGGCGTCACGCTCAAGGACGACCAGGGCGCGCCGCTGCGCAACACGAGCTACGCGTACCAGTTCGGCACCGGCCGCGACGCCGTCACCGGCGTCACCGACGCCGAGGGCACCGGCAGCGTCGCGGGCGTCGCCCCCGTCTCGGGCTCCGCCACGCTGGCGCTCACCGTGCGCGGCGGCCCCGACGTCGTCTCGGCGCAGTACACGACCGCGGACATGCGCGTGGTCGGGCCCGCGACGCCCATCGGCTATGCGGCGCTCCTCCTCGTCGTCCTCGTCGTGCTCGGCATCGCCGCGCTCGTCGTCGCGGCCGTCATGCTGCGCCGCCGCCAGCTCGTCGAGGCGCGCACGATCGTCGACGAAGCCATCCGCGACCTCCTCGCGGGCAACGAGTACGCGGGGACCATCTTCCTCGCGTACCGCCGCTTCGCCGCGTTCCTCGCGCGCCACGGGTTCGCCGAGAAGGCGAGCGACACGCCGCGCGAGTTCGCGCTGGGCGTCCGCAAGGCGCTCCCCATCGGCGCGGTGCCGCTGCGCGCGCTCATCGGCCTCTTCGAGGAGGCGCGCTACTCGGACCACCCCATCGGCTCCCCGGAGCGCGACCGCGCCGTGCAGGCCCTGGGCGAGGTGCGCGCGGAGCTTGACAAGATGCTTGGCCAGCGCAAGGAGGCGACCGCCTGATGCTCCCGTTCCTCAAGGACCCCGTCACGCGCGGCTGGGCGACGATGGCCGTCCTCGGCCTCGTCGTCCTCGCGCTCCTCGTGCCCGCCGTGTGGAACGCGGACGACCGCCACCTCACGGCGTTCCGCGACGGCCGCGAGGACGCGAGCCTCATGCTCGACGGCATCTCGCGCAAGGCCGCGCGCGTCGAGGCCATCCTCTCGACGCCGCACCAGCTCGCGGACGTCGAGGACCCCGCGCGGGCGCTCCTCCTCATCCTCGGCACCGAGCGGCGCTACTCCGAGGGGGAGGCGCGCGCGGTCATCGACTTCATCGAGGCCGGCGGCAACGTCATCCTCGCCGACGAGGGCGGCTACGGCACCGACATCGCCGCCGCCGCGGGCTTCGGCATCGTGAACACGAACCTCGTCGACACCCGCAACCACGCCGGCGACCCGACGCTCGTCGTCGCCACCGCCACGGTCGAGGGGCGCTCGTACCAGGTCCTCTTCAACAAGCCCACGGCCGTCCAGCCGCTGCGCAACGCGAACCCGTACACGGTGCTCGCGCAGAGCAGCCCCTCGCTCTACCCGGACGGCTCGTTCATCGACACGAACAAGAACGGCAAGGTCGACCAGACCGACGGCGCCGCGCCCGGCACGAGCGGCTTCCCGCTCATCGTGCGCACCTCCATCGGCGCCGGCACGCTCGTGATCGTCGCCGACACGGGCCTGTTCATGAACGAGCAGACGGAGCAGAGGAGCTACCAGAACGGCGACTTCGTCGCCGACCTCGTGGGGCTCCTCGTCCCCTCCGACGGCGTCATCCTCATCGACGAGTCGCGCCACGCGCCGCCCGCCCCCCTCGCCCTCTACGCCAACACCGTGCGCACCCTCGGCCGCATCACGGCCGGCAGCGTCGCGCCCTTCGTGACCCTCGCGCTCGTCGTCCTCGGGACGCTGGGCGCCTGGTACGCGACGCGCGAGACGGAGGACTGGTCGCACCACGAGCACGACCTCGGCCACGAGGTCCCGGCGCCGGACGACGTCCGGCCCGACCTGGGGCGCGCCCAGCGCATGGCGCGACGCCGCATCAGCGAAAGGTTTAACATTCCCTTAGAACAGGTCGCGGCCATGCCAGCAGAGCAGCTCGCCACCCTGACCGGTGACAAGCTGCTCTCGGAGGCCGCGGCGGGGACGCTCAAGTCGGACCCCGCACCGCTCTTCCGTCAATTCTCGGAGGCCACCCGATGACCCCGCCCGAAGCCACTCGCATCACGCCGACGACCGTCCCGCCCACGCAGGCCCCGGGCCCGTCGCGCGACCCGAAGATCCGACAGATGATCCAGCAGGTCGGGGTCACCGGCACGCAGCTCACCGACGAGGTCGGGCGCGTCATCGTCGGCAAGAAGGACCAGCTCAAGCTTGTCGTCCTGGCCATCTTCACGGAAGGCAGCCACGTCCTTCTCGAGGACATGCCGGGGCTTGGCAAGTCGGTCCTCGCCGCCGCCCTCGCGCGCGCCTCGGGTTGCGACTTCAAGCGCGTCCAGTTCACGCCCGACCTTCTCCCAAGCGACATCAACGGCACGTTCATCCTCAACCAGAGGACGCACGAGTTCGACTTCCGCCCGGGCCCCATCTTCACGAACTACCTCCTCGCCGACGAGATCAACCGTGCGTCGCCCAAGACGCAGTCGGCCATGCTCGAAGCGATGGCCGAGAAGCAGGTGACGGTCGAAGGCTACACGCAGAAGCTGCCCAAGCCGTTCGTCGTCTTCGCCACGCAGAACCCCGTCGAGCAGGCCGGCACGTACCCGCTGCCCGAAGCGCAGATGGACCGCTTCTCGATGAAGCTCAGCATGGGCTACCCGAGCGCGGAGGAAGAGGCGGAGATCCTCATCCGCCGCGCCCGCCGTGGAAAGGACGACTTCGACGTCAAGCCCGTCTCGAACGCCGAGACGCTCGTCGCGATGCAGAAGGCCATCGAGAACGTCTACGTCTCCGACGAGCTCATCCGCTACATCGCGAACATCATCGACGCGAGCCGCAAGCACCCGATGCTTGTCGCCGGCTCCTCGCCGCGCGGCTCGCAGGCGCTCTTCAAGCTCGCGCGTGGCTGGGCGGCCATGCACGGGCGCGACTACGTCGTCCCCGACGACATCAAGCGCCTCGTCATCCCCGTGCTCGCGCACCGCGTGATCCTGAAGCCCGAGCCCCGCATCAAGGGCATCAAGGCTTCCGACATCATGCAGAACATCCTCGACAGCGTGCCCGTCCCGAAGGTGTAGGCCCCGCATGTGGACGCGCAAGGCCATCGTGCTCACCGGCGCGGCATCCGCGCTTCTCGCGGCAGGCATCGCCGCGCGTAGCGCAGGCGCCCTCGGCGCGGGCCTCACGCTCCTCGCCTTCGTCGTCGTGAACCGCCTCCTCTTCCGCGGCAGCGCCGAGATCTCGAGCGCGCGCGAGGTGGACCTCAAGCGCGTCTACGAGAGCGAGAGCACGCACGTGCAGCTTCGCCTCGAGAACCCCGGCAACCGCCTCCTCTTCCTCGAGGTGCGCGACCGCCTGCCCCGCCAGCTCAAGGTCGAGAGCGGCGCCGCCTACGACTTCGTCGCGCTCCCCGCGGGCGCGGTGGACGAGCTGAAGTACGAGGTGCGCGCGCCCCTTCTTGGCGTCTACGAGGTCGGCCCCACGGACCTCCGCCTCGAGGACCCCTTCGGCCTCTTCTACGAGGAGCGCGCGACGGAAGGCTCCGACACGCTCTGGGTCCTCCCGCGCCGCGAGGACCTCCGCAAGGCGCAGCTCGAGAGCCGCCTCCCGATGCCGCTCATGGGCGACCACCAGGTCAACCGCCCCGGCGACGGCTTCGACTTCTTCGCGCTTCGCGAGTACGTCCCCGGCGACACGCTCCGCTCCGTCAACTGGAAGGCGAGCGCGCGCACGGGCAAGATGATGGTCAACCAGATGATGCGCACGACCGCCGCCGAGGTCACCATCTTCGTCGACGGGCGCGCCATCACCGCCGCCGGCAGGGAGGACGAGAGCGCCCGCGTCATGATCGCGCGCACCGTCGCCTCCTTCACCGAGTTCGTCTTTGTGCGCAAGGACCAGCCGCGCCTCTACATCTACAGCGACCACGTGCGCGAGATCGAGCCGCAGCCGCCCGAGCGCATGATACCGTACACGCTCGAGACGCTCGCCGAGCTCCAGCCGAAGGGCAACTTCCCCGTCCGGCTCGCCATGTCGCAGGCGCTCCCGAGCCTCAAGCCGATGACGCCGTGCATCTTCATCACGAGCGCGCTCGACGACGACACGCTCGTCGAGGCCGTCTCGACGCTTCTTGCGAACAACATGCAGGTCGCCGTCGTCTCGCCGCGCCCGCACTCGCTGCCCGGCGTCGAGGGGGAGCTCGCGCGCGCCCTCCTCGCCGAGCGCGAGACGGTCCTGCGCGAGGTCGGCGGCCTGGGCGCCGTCGTCATCGAGCTCGACCCCGGCGCCTCGCTCGCGGCCACCATGGAGAAGGGGAGGCTCCTCGTCGCATGACGACCCCCGCCACCTCCGCGACGCCCTACGACGCGCGCATCCAGCGCTACGCCTACCTCGCGCTCGCCGCCGCCACCACGCTCGCGTTCCTCCTCGTCCTCGGCAAGGAGCCGCGCCTCCTCGGCCTCGAGCTTCCCGCCTGGGCAAGCTTCGCCGCGCTCGGCCTCGGCGTCGTCCTCGCCATCGTCGGCATCGCCCGCCGAAGCGACGTGCTCGTCGGCGTGGGCGCGGGCGCGCTCGTGCTCGGCACGCTCCCCGGCGGCGTCTCGCAGACCTCCCTCTACACCTACGCGCTCGGCGTGCTCTTCGGCCTCGCGCTCCTTCTGCTCGTCGAGCTCGTCCACATGACGAAGCGCTACGCGCGCGCCCACCGCGCCGTCGAGACGGAGAACGTCCCCGAGGAGCACATCAACCGCGTCACGGACGAGGCGCTCAAGACCCTGGGGTCTCGCGCCGGGCTCGCCGCGCTCGCCGTCGCCGGCGCTGTGGCGCTTGCCTTCCTCGTCGCTTCCGTCGGTCCGCGCCAGTGGCGGGCTGCCACGGAGACCACTGCGCCGCTGGGTGTGGCCGTCATGGGCCTCGCGCTGGCTGGTGCTGCATCGTTGTTCATTCTCGCGCGCGGGGCGAAGTTCCGCCTCCGCCGCGAGCCTCGACCCAAGGAGTTGTTGCCGGATGTTGCCGAATAGGATCGTCGCCGCGGCGCTCGTCGCCCTGCTCGCGATGCAGATCGTGCCCGCCCCTGCCCACGCGCAGCTGGGCACCGCCGACCTCATCATCGAGTCGGTGGACGTGGGAACGCTGCGCGTCGCGACCGTGAACGCGCCCGTCAACGTCACCGTCCGGAACATCGGGTCGGGCGACTTCATCCCGCCAAGCGCCGGCTGGCAGATCTTTGTCGGCCTCGGCGGCACGACGAACAACCACTGCATCGAGCGCGGCGAAGGCGCATCGCTCACCGAGCCGCGCCCCGGCACGAGCCCCTGCTACATCGTCATCCTCGCCGGCCAGGCCAACGCCACGATCGGCGCCGGCCAGGCCCGCACCTACCAGATCGCCGGCGGCTGGACCGCCGAGCGCTCGCAGGCCAACACCTCCGCGCTCCTCTACGCGGAGATCATGACGTTCGGCCAGACCAACCCGGGCAGCTCGTGCAACGGCCCCGAGCCCGACAACCCCACCGGCAACGGGGTCAACCCGGACTGCAACAACGCGTACCGCCGCAACGTGTTCGTCGGCAACCCCGGCGTGCGCGCCGAGCCCGACCGCACGCCCTCCCCCTCCGCGAGCGGCGGCGACAAGAACGTCGCGTGGAAGCTCGACGAGATCCGCAGCCTCAACCAGCAGTGCCCCGCGGCCCCCGCGCGCACGATGGTCGGCTGCACCATCCCCGCGGGCCGCTCCCTCTCCGCCTACTACAACATCACGAACGTCGGCACCGTCCCCGACAGCTACTCGCCCTCGCTCGCGCCCGCCGACTGGGTCGAGAGGCTCCGCAACCGCGGCTACACGTTCGACTTCGCGCCCCACTCGTTCAGCCTCGGGCCCGGCGAGCGCCGCGAGGTCCGCCTCACCATCTACGTCCCCGAGAACGAGACGGCGCTCGTGCGCCACAACATCGGCCTCGCGAACCTCACCGCCTCCTGGCGCTCGAGCGTCGCGCCCGGCGTCACCACCGCCGACGACGAGGCGCCCGGCTGCACGCCGACGCACTTCTACTGCGAGGACCCCATCCTGCCGAGCTTCGAGGTCGGCCACCGCCGCGCGTTCAACGTCACGGCGAACTTCACGCACGACGACGTCGGCGTGGGCGAGACGAGCGAGTTCCTCCTCAACATCACGAACGAAGGCAACGCGGACGACACGTTCAACGTGAGCTTCGTGCGCACCGGCAACGTCTACGCCGGGACCATCAACGACTCGTGGAGCCCGCGCGTCGGCGCCGACGGCACGAGGCCGTGGGCCGACGTCGACATCCCCAAGGGGCAGACCCGCACCGTCCGCGTCTTCGTCACGCCGTCGCAGGCGGCCAACAGCGGCATCCTGAACACGACCTACCACTTCGCCGTGCAGGTCCGCAGCACGCAGGACACCGACGGCACCGCACCCTGCAAGCGCTTCGAGATCCTCGCGCTCCAGATGGGCGAGGGCGTCTGCACCGTCAACCTCCAGGTGCACATGCGCCAGACGTGGGGCATCGCCGGCTTCAACGACGCCGCGCACCGCGTCGTGCCCGGCGAGACGCGCGAGTACACGCTCGGCGTCCGCAACACCGGCAACGGCTACGACAACATCACGCTCGAGCTCCAGACGACCGTCTTCGGCTGGGACGTGCGCCTCTCGAACACGTCGCTGCGCCTCACGCCCGGCAACACGTCGCTCTTCACGCTCACGGTGACGTCGCCCCCGAACACGCCCGAGAACACCGTCGGCGCATTCTACGTCAACGCCACCTCCAGCGGCCCGCCCGAGACGCCGCTGCAGCTGCGCAGCAACACGAGCATCATGTCGATGATGACGATCATCCGCGGCCCGAACATCCGCCTCGAGGCGCCGGTGAACACGTCCTTCGTCGACCCCGGCGCGACCGTCGAGTACCAGGTCGTCGTCACGAACACGGGCAACGTCGCGGACAACTTCACCATCCTGCCGCCCGACCGCCCCTCCGACTGGGGCGTCACGTTCAGCCCGACCGACCTCGAGCTCCAGCCCAACCAGCAGGGGACCATCACCATCGGCATGCGCGCCCCCAGCTCCGCCGAGGTGGGCGAGAAGGCCACCGCCATCGCGAAGGTCCGCTCGACCGTGGAGCGCACGCGCGAGAAGACGATCAACCTCGAGGCGCGCGTCTCCGGACCCGACCTCTTCGTCGACAACGTGCTCGTCAACTCGACGAACCCGTACACGGGCGACCCGCTCGAGGTCAGCGTCGTCGTCGGCAACGCCGGCAACAAGCCGCACGACCGCAACATGACGCTGCGCGTCTACTTCGTCCAGAACGGCGTAGAGCGCGTCATCGGCGAGCGCCACTACCCGTCGCTCTTCATCGGCGCCCAGCGCCGCCTCACGGAGACGTTCGCGTGGGACACGAGCGGGGTCGAAGGCTCCGGCGTCATCCTCGCGCGCGTCGACGTGGACAACAACGTGAAGGAGATCGACGACAGCGCGGCCTCGAACGAGCGCACGCGCTCCATCACGCTCCGCACGTTCCAGATCGCCATCACGCCCGCGCAGGGCCAGTCCGCCCGCCCCGGCGAGCGCCTGACGTACGGCGACGAGCCCAACGTCTTCATCGTCACGTACAACGGCAACCAGCCGACGGAGCCGGTCACGATCCGCTTCGAGAGCGAGCACGGCTGGCTTACGTCGCAGTCGGAGCTCTCCCTCGCGCTCCCCCGCGGCACGCCCATCCCCATCATCGCGACGCTCGAGGTGCCCACCCTGCCGGGCACCGCGCGCGACACGCTGACGATGAGCGTCGTGCCCGCGCTTCGCCCCGAGGAGGTCCGCCGCGCGAGCGCGGTCACGACCATCCTCGACGAGGAGAAGCCCATCGTCAAGCGCATCACGGCGACGCCGCAGAACGGCAAGCTCGGCGACACGGTCGTCATCGAGGTCGAGGTGGAGGACGCCACCGGCGCCTCGTTCGCCACCGCGTACGTCACCTTCCCGACCAACGAGACGAGCGCGGTGCAGCTCACGAAGGTGGGCCCGAACCTCTTCCGCGGCGACCGCACCTTCGGCGTCGCGGGCGCCTACCGCATCGCCGCCGAGGTCGTCGACGCCGCCGACCCGCCCAACAAGAACGACACGCGCCTCGCGATGGGCTCGTTCGCCCTCACGCCGGGCAGCGTGCCGACCATCAAGCTCGCGGCGGGCCAGAGCACGACCATCCGCACGGGAAGCCCCATCAAGCTCGACATCGCGGACCCGCTCGGCATCGGCCGCGCGAGCTACAGCATCCGCGGCGTGAGCTACGAGCTGCGCGGGCCCGCGTACCAGATCGACACGTCCACGCTCACCTCCGGCACGGTGGACGTGAACGTGACGGCGGAGAACATCTACGGCGTCTCGTCGAGCCAGCGCTTCACCTTCGTGGTGGACAACGCCGCGCCCGGCATCACGCGCGTCGCGATCAACCCCGAGCGCCCCCGCGCGAACGAGGACGTCACCATCAGCGTCGTCACCGAGGCGAAGGTCGACGCGGTCGACGTGCTCGTGAAGCGCGACGGCCAGGTCGTCCAGACGCTCAACGCCACCAAGCGCGGCGTCGGCAACTTCGTCGTGACGTTCAACCCGCCCCAGGGCGACTACAGGCTCGACGTCACCGCGCGCGACGCGGCGGGCAACACGAAGCTCGCGGAGGGCGCCGTCGTCTTCAGCGCGAAGCCCGGCTCCCCCTTCGAGGTGCCCGGGCCCGCGCCGTGGCTCGTGCTCGCGGCGCTCGCGCTCCTCGCGCTCGCGCTCCGCCGCCGAAGCTGAAGCCCGCGGGAGGGGGCGCCTCCGGCGCGCCTTCCGGGGGGCCTCCAGCGCGCGCGTCGCCCCGCTCGCGCCGCGGCCAGCCTCGCCGAGGCGTCGTACGTGTCACAAAATGCTCGCGGCTGGCCGCCAGCTTGAAGAACCCTCGGTGGGTCTGTCAAGCGACCACCATGGCCAACATCGTCCACGTCGTCGGCACCGGCACCATCGGCGAGCCCGTGATCGGCCTTCTGGCGCGCCACAAGGTCGAGCTTGGCATCGACGACGTCACCTTCTACAAGCACAGCCCCCGCAAGGAGGACCGCCCCATGGTCAACGCGCTGCGCAAGCTCGGCGCGAAGCTCGCGGTCGCGGAGGACAAGGTGGCGGAGTTCACCGACCTCGGCCTCAAGCCCGACCTCACGTGGAAGCAGGCCCTGGAGCAGGCGACGGTCGTCATCGACTGCACGCCCGAGGACAGCGGCCTCGAGAACAAGGAGACCATCTACTCGAAGCTCTCCGGCAACAAGCTCTTCATGGCGCAGGGCTCCGAGGAGGGCTTCGGCCGCATGTACGCGCTGGGCATCAACGACCACGCGGTCGACCCGGCCAAGGAGACGTTCGTCCACATCGTGAGCTGCAACACGCACACGACGGTGCGCCTCGTCCACACGCTCGCCAACGGCGGCGACGGCCTCGAGGAGGGGCGCCTCGTCCTCATCCGCCGCAGCGGCGACGTCAACGACAAGAAGTTCATCCAGGCGCCGCAGGTCGAGAAGCACAAGGAGGCGCGCGGCACGCACCACGCGACCGACGCGCACAACCTCTACAAGTCCACGCTCAACAAGGACGTGAACCTCTTCTCGTCCGCGATGAAGCTCAACACCCAGTTCATGCACGTCGCGCACTTCCACTTCCGCCTGAAGTCGCCGACGACGCTCGACGAGGTCAAGAAGCTCCTCAAGGCCGACAAGTACGTCGGGCTCACGGACAAGACGGGGACGAACAACGTGTTCAGCTTCGCGCGCGAGCACGGCCCCTTCGGCCGCATCCTCTCGCAGACGGTCGTCGTCACGCCCTCGCTCCACGTGAGCGAGAACGGCAAGGACGTCACGGGCTACGCGTTCACGCCGCAGGACGGCAACGCGCTCCTCTCGTCCATCGCCATGGCCACGCGCAAGTTCCACCCCGAGGACTGGCAGAAGCGCATGAGCGTCTTTGACCAGTACCTCCACAAGGAATACTGAGCGGCGAGGCCGACGCCGACGCCGAGGCCGAGGTGGGCCGAGGACGAGGACGAGGACGAGGCAGGACGAGGGTGAGGACGAGGACGAGGCAGGACGCGGGTGAGGACGCGGACGAGGTCCCTCGTCCCCCGCGGACCCCGCGCCCCCGGCGGCGAGCGGTCGCGAAGGCTCAGCGCCGCGCGGGCGCCTTGTTCGCGGGCGTCAGCACGCCGCGCGCGCAGGCGAACGCGAGAAGGCTGCGCCGCTCCGCCGGCGAGTCGGCCGCGACGGGCGTCGTCTGCCCCACCGCGTCGATGACCGCGAGGTCGATCCAAAGGCTGCCGCAGCGGCCGCACCCCTGCGCGTGCACGCGGCCGCTCGGGCTCGTCACGTGGCTCATCGCGTAGCGGTCGAGCGGGCACTTGATGGGCGCCTGGGGCGCGCGCTCCGCCTGCTGGCGCGCGTACTCCGCGCTCCCGAGGCCGAACGCAGAGTCCAGGAGGTCGTGCGAGAAGAAGTGGCCGTGCTGGACGCACGTCATGTCGCCGTGGTTGCGCGCGAAGAGGGGCGCGCCGCAGTGGACGCAGATGGGCCTCGCGGTGTCGGTCATCGCGCGCCCGACGTGCGTCGGCGATATAGGCTTGGTGTTCCCGTTCCCGCGGCGCCACGCGGGCGGACGAGGGCAAGCGGCGCGAGCGCGGCCCCGCCCGTGCCTTCGCCTCGCGCCCCTGCCTCGGCCCTCGAGCGCGGTCAGCCTTAAGCCCAGCCCCCGCGTCGTCGCCTTGGTGGACCCGCAGGACGTCGTCGTGGCGGCCCGCAGCGTGACGCGCGTCTACGGCGCGGGCGACACGGCGCAGGCCGCGTTGCGCGGCGTGGACGTCGAGGTGCGCCGGGGCGAGATGGTCGCCATCATGGGCCCGTCGGGGTGCGGAAAGACCACGCTCCTCAACTGCCTCTCGTGGCTCGACAAGCCCACCGATGGCGACGTCATCCTCGCGGGGCAGTCGCTCTCGGCGGCGAAGGAGCCGGCGCTCACCCGCCACCGCGCGCGCTCCGCCGGCTTCGTGTTCCAGGCGTACAACCTCATCCCCGTGCTCACGGCCGAGGAGAACGTCATGCTCCCGCTCCTCACGCGCGGCGACGGCGAGCGCGAGGCGCGCGACACGGCCCGCGCGGCCTTGGGCGCGCTGGGGCTCGGGGGCAAGGAGCGGCGCCTCCCGCAGGACCTCTCGGGCGGCGAGCAGCAGCGCGTCGCGATCGCCCGCGCGCTCGCGCCGCGCCCGGCCATCGTGTTCGCGGACGAGCCGACCGGGAATCTCGACCAGGAGAAGGCGCGCGACGTGCTCCACATCCTCAAGGACGCCAACGCCCGCGCCGGGCAGACGTTCATCATCGTCACGCACGACCCGAACGTGGCCGCGGCGTGCCAGCGCGTCATCCGCATGGAGAACGGCCTCGTCGTGGACGCGCCGAAGGGCGTGACGTAGCATGGGGACGCGCGTCGGCTTCCTCGGGCGCCTCGCGCGCCGCTACGCGCTCCGCCACCGCTCGCAGACGGTGCGCGCCGTTCTCGGCCTGCTCGTCGCCACGACCGTTCTCGCCACCGGGCTCGGGATGGGCGAGAGCATCGCGACGTCGCTCGAGCGCGCGGCGCTCGCCCAGTTCGGCCCCATCGACATCGTCCTGCGCGCGCAGGGGCCGTTCAATGCCTCCATTGGCGACACGCTTCCCGAGGCCGCCGGGCTGCACGGCGTGTCGGGCGCCGCGAGCATGCAGGTCACGGGCTCCGCCATCCACGCCGCCGCCGGCCGCGCCGAGGCGTTCGCGAGCGTGCGCGGCGTCTCCGAGCGCGAGGCGCGCGCGCTGGGGCCTTTGCCCGGCGGCGCGCCGGAGCCGGGGCCGGGCGAGGTCGTGCTCTCCGCGCGCCTCGCGGAGCGCCTGCAGGCGCGCGTGGGCGACAGCGTCACGCTGCGCCTTCCCGACCTCGACGCGAGCGACCTCGAGACGCAGGTCGAGCGCATCGTGGGGGCCGCGACGCCGCTGGGCGCGCCGGTCCCGCACGCGCTCCAGGTGCGGCAGGACGCCATCGCCATCGGCGCGGAGATCACGTGGCAGGGCGCCGCCTCGCGCGTCGTCCTCGAGGCCGTCTCCCCCAGCGGCATCGCGTTCGCCAACGAGAGCGCGACGCCCCCGCTGCGCCTCGAGGTCCTCTCGCCCGAACCCGGGTCGTGGACCCTCCGTGTGCAGAGCGACGCGGCCATCGCCTACGCCGGCGGCGCCGTCGCGGTCTACCTCCCCTCGTCGCTCCAGGGCGGCGCGGTGAGCATCGAGGCGCGCGTGGTCGGCGTGGCGGCGGAGGAGGGGCGCGCCGCCATCACCGGCCGCCCCACCGCCCTCGTCCCGCTCGCGGACCTCCAGCGCGCGCTGGGCGCCCGCGACCAGGCGACGGTGGCCTACTACCACCTCGAGAGCGGCGACCCGCACCGCGCCGCCGCCGCCATGCAGGCCGCGCTCCCAAGCGAGGCGGGCGCCCAGTTCGAGGTGCGCCCGGAGAAGGCGGACCGCATCGCGGACGCCGAGGAGGCGGGCGCGGAGATCGCCGGCTTCCTTCTCGTCATGGGCGGCTTCACGCTGCTCGCGTCGGCGCTTCTCGCGTTCACGCTCTTCAGCGCGCTCGTGGAGGAGCGACGCGCGGAGCTCGGCATCGCGCGGGCGCTGGGCCTCACGCGCGGCGAGGTCGCGCTCTCGATGACGCTCGAAGGCGCGCTCTACGCCGCGGCCGCCGCGCTCGTCGGGCTCGCGCTCGGGATCGGCCTCCTCTTCGCCATCCTCACGGGCATCGACCACTTCGCGCCCGACAACGCGCCCGACTTCGGGCTGCACCTCACGCCGCGCGTCCTCCTCACCTCCTTCCTCATCGGGACGCTCATCCCGCTTGCGACCATCGGAATCGCGAGCCTCCGCTTCGCGCGCCTCGACCCCGCGCGCGCCATCCGTGGGATCCCTGACGACCCGAAGGGGAAGCGCAACCTCGGCCTCGGCTTCGCCGCGGCGCTCCTCGCGGCAGGCGCGCTCCTCAGCCTCTGGGGCGTGGGCTGGCTCATCGGCATCCCCATCATGCTCGCCGGCGTCAGCACGGGGCTCCTCGCGCTCGTGCGCCACCCGCGCTGGAGGCTCGTCGCCGCCATCCCCGCGCTCGCGGCCATCGCGCACATCGCGTGGACGCTCTACGCGTTCCGCGATTTCCCGGAGAGCGACGGCGAGCTCGACCCCATCCTCACCCTCGCGCGCGGCGCCGTCCTCGCGCTGGGCCTCTCGGCCATCGCCGTCTCGAGCGCGCGCCCCTTCCAGCTTCTCGCAAGCCGCGCCACGCGCCCCGCCTTCATCGCCTCGCGCTACCTCGTCTCCCGGCGCCGCCCCGTCGGCCTCACGATGGCCATGGTCGCGCTCGTGGTCGTCGTCGTCACCGTGATGGGCACGCTCTTCGTCGTCTTCGGCGGCACCATCCCCGAGGAGGAGGCCGGCTACGCCATCATCGGCGAATCGCCCGTGCGCCTCGACGGCTTCCCGCGCCCCCTCCCGCCCGACCTCGCGCGAGAGATCGAGCGCGCCGAGTTCCTCCCGCGCCACACCGAGTTCCGTCAGGCGAACGTCACACGCAACGGCGAGCCCGTCCACATGGAGTTCGGCGCGCGCCAGTTCCTCGGCGCCACCCAAGGCTTCGCCGAGAACAACGAGTACCAGCTCGCCGACCGTGCGCCGCAGTACGCGACCGACCGCGACGCGTGGCTCGCCGTCGCGCGCGGCGAGGCCATCATCTTCCCCGAGTGGGCGATGGACGAGCACGGCTTCCGCGCCGGCGACCGACTGACCCTCGCCACCGCGTCCACCGGCGAACGCCCGTACGTCCTCGCCGGCGGCGTCCGCAGCGAGTTCGCCTTCCAGACCTGGCTCGCCGCCGACCACGTCCGCGACATGGGCTTCCCCTCCACGACCACCGTCTTCGTGCGCGTCGCCGACGGCGCCGACGCCACCGACGTCGCGCACCGGCTCGCCGCCATCTACGTCGAAGAAGGTCTCACCTTCACGAGCATCCCCGAGGAGGTCGCCGCCGCGATGCAGAGCGTGCAGGCCCTCGTCCTCGTCTTCGAAGGCTTCCTCGCGCTCGGCCTCTTCGTCGGCCTCGCCGCCATGGGATTCCTCGCGAGCCGCGCCGTCCACGAACGCATGCGCGACATCGGAACGCTGCGCGCGCTCGGCTACGAGGAGAGCGACATCCGACGCGCCTTCATGCTCGAGGCCACGCTCACAGCGCTCCTCGGCCTCCTCGTCGGCACCGCCGTCGGCCTCCTCGTCGCCCACAGCATCTGGTACCGCGAGCTCGAGGACGTGGGCGCCCCCTTCCGCCCGCCCTGGCTCATCATCCTCGGCTTCGGCCTCGCCGTCACCGGCCTCGCCGCCCTCGCCTCCCGCGGCCCCGCCAAGCGCGCCGCCGCGCTGCCACCCGCGATCGCCGTCCGCTACGTCGAATGATCAAGGCACGCGCAGCGTCGCCTCCGACGCCGGCGGACGAACGCCCCGCGCGCGAAGCTCCGACGCCGCCGCGCGCCCCGCCTCCGACAGCGCGAACAGGCGCACGCCACGCACGACGCGCGAGCGCACCAGGCCCAAGCGCGCCAGCGACTCCGCCGCGCGGTAGCGCCGCCCGTCCCCCACGAGCGCGCCCTCCACGTTCCGCGCCTCGCAACCGAGAAGCCGCGCCAGGTCGTGCACCGACGCCTCGCCCAGGACCTCCAGACCCAGCGTGCCCTCCACGCGCAGACGGCTGCGACGGAAGGCGCGGCGGACGAACGGCGCGGGGACGGGCGGCGACATGCGGCGAGCGAGGCGCGGACGAGGCTTGGGATTTGCCCGGGCGTCACGTGACGTCCGGGTGCGGAGCGCGTGCCGCGCACGTGCCCGACGCGCGGCGTTCACCCGCCGCGCACGTGGCGCCCACGTGGCCGCTACCTGCCCGGCACCTGCCGGCCACCTGCCCACCACGTGCCAGCCGCGTGCGCGCCACGTGCCGACCACGTGCGCCGTCCTCGCGCTGCCGTAGCGTTCTTACCCGCCGCGTCCGCTCCTCGCCGCATGGCCGAGCCCCGCGTGCGCGCGCTCACGCTTCGCGACGTCGACCGCATCCTGGAGATCGACGCCGCGGTCACGAAGACCGCGGTGAAGGTGGGGGACAACGACCTCTGGCGTCTGATCGCGGAGACCACGACGTGCTTTGGCGCGGAGGTGGACGGGAAGCTCGTGGGCTTCGTCCTGGCGGACATCCGCCCGTGGGAGTTCGGGCGCCGGGCGCACGTGGGCTGGATCATCGCGATCGGGATCGATCCGAAGGCGCAGGGGGCGGGGATCGGCAAGCTTCTGGGCGAGCGCGTGCTCGACCAGCTGCACCGCCTGGGCGTGTCGCGCGTGCAGACGCTCGTGGATCCGGAGACGGCCTCGCTGCAGCCGTATTTCGAGAGCCTCGGGTTCAAGGTGGCGCCGACGAAGGTCCTGGTCAAGGACGAGGCGTAGAGGCGACGCTCCTTCGCGGTGCGAGCGCTTCGAGGCTTCCGCGTCTTCGCGTCTTCGCGGCCTTTCGAGCGGTCGATTCAGAACGAGCCCGCGATCTCGCGCCGGCCGTCCTTGAGGACGTATTCGATGCGGTCGCGGTTGGCGCCCTTCGTCTCGCGGCCGACGATCTCGAACGTGCCGATCTCGGCGGTGCGCGCGACGTGCGTGCCCGCGCAGGGGCAGACGTCGACGGTGCGGCCGAAGCGCGCGTCGCGCTCCTCGGGGTCGTACACCTCGACGACGCGCAGGCGCTTCACGCTCTGGGGCACGAGGTTCAGGAGGTTCCTGTCCTGGCCGAGGCGCGCCTCGAGCACGGCGCGGTCCTCCTCGTAGCAGCGGACGGGGATGTCGAGCGCGAGGAGGCGGTTCATCTCCGTCTCGATGTCCTTGAGGTCGTCCTGCGTGAACTTGACGGGCTCGAAGTCGATGCGCGAGCGGTCGGCGTGGAGCTGGTTGCCGACGGTGCGGCCTTGGCGCGTCTTCCAGATGACGCCCGAGAGGATGTGCTGCGACGTGTGCATGCGCATGTGGCGGTGGCGCAGCTCCCAGTCGATCTCGCCGTCGACCGTGGCGCCCGCGGGCGGGAGCTCCCCTTCGACGACGTGCTTGACGGCGCCCTTCTTGGAGACGTGCTTCACGCGCGCTTCGCCGCCGTCCCAGGTGAGGAGGCCGACGTCGCTGGGCTGGCCGCCCCCCTCGGCGTAGAAGGCGGTGCGGTCGAGGAGGATCCAGTCCTCCAGCGTCTTCTGGACCTTGGCGTCGAAGCGGCGCACGTAGTTGGGGTTCCCGTCGGCGCCCGTCGCGCCGTCGGAAGCGGCCATCCAGAGCAGGTCCGTCACGGGCGGCCATCGCCCCCTTTCCGATAAGAAACCTTCTTGCGCTCCACTTAGGTTCCCGCCGCGATGGAACGAGGGATCGTGGTCTTCGGGGCGCTCTTCATCGTGCTTCCCCTGCTTCTTCTGGCGGGGGTGCTGCTCCTGCCTTCCGCCGCGTTCGGCCTCACGCTCGCGCTCATCGCCACGCTCGCGCTCGGCTTCGTGTGGGGCATCGCGTTCGTCGACGTGAACGGCTGAGCCCGGGGCGCCCGCAACAGGTTCAGGGCACTTCCGGAACGTTCAAAGTCCAGCCTGGGCGTCGCCACGCGATGCGTCCGACCCTCCTCTTTACACTCGCGCTCGCCCTCGTGGCCGCCGGCTGCGCCGAAGGCGACATCCCCGGCGCCATGCGCGCCACCCCGTCGCCCGAGGAGGCTGCCGCGCTTTTCGCGCAGGCCGCGGGCAACGTGCCCGACCAGTACGGGCTCGACATGGTGGCGACGAAGGAGGGGAAGGAGCTCATGACCGCGAAGGCGGTCTTTGACGAGCCGCGCCAGACGGCGTACTTCACCATGCGCGTCGACCCGTCGGTCGCCAACGCCGGCGACGGGATGGGCATGGACTTCCCCGCCGAGGGCTTCTCCATGTACACGAGCCCCGAGGGCTCCGCGTTCATCATGGGCACGAACGTCATCCTGACGCCGCCTGATGGCGACTCCATGTGGTCCTCGCAGGCGCGCCAGAACAACGGCCTGTCCGCGGTGACCGACCCCGAGGCGCTCCTCGAGGAGCTGCGCGCGCAGAACGTCACCGTCACGAGCGTCACCGCGACGACGCTGCGCGGAAAGGCCGCCCTCCAGCTCGAGACGTCCTACACCGACGAGGAGGGGACGCACGAGATGACCATCTACCTCTTCCGCGACCCGACGCGCGTCGCGCGCATCGAGATGACCGTGCCCGCGGACGAGGACGCGTTCGGCGGCGCGCTCATGACGATGGACCTCCTCTACGGCGACGAGATCCGCCTCTCCATCCCGGCGGACGTGCAGCGCGCGCTGGGCCTGCGCTATCAGTCGGACCGCGTCTCCTTCGGCGGGTTCGGCGGCTGGGGCGGCGGCGGCGAGGACGGCCCCGAGACGTGGAGGTTCCAGGCGAGCGCGGGCGTGCCCCTCTCGGAGGTCGAGGCGGAGGTCTTCGAGGGCGCGCCCGACGAGGAGTCGGCGCCGCTCTGGTCGATGCGCCTCTCCGAGGGCACGCGCAGCGCGGACGGCCTCACGCTCACCTACGCCGACGTGGACGGCGACGGGAAGGTCAGCCAGGGCGACACGCTCACCATCGAGCGCGGCGACGGCGCCGAGCACCTCAGCGTGGCCCTCAAGGACACCCAGACGGGCCTCCGCGTCGTCCCCGGCGCGGGCTTCCTCCTCGCGGCGCTGGGCGTCGCGGCCGCCGCGCTCGTCGCCGGCCGCCGCCGCTGAAAGGGAATCTTCGGCCGACCTCCACCCGAACCGGAGGTCGGCCGCGCTTTTCTCCGATGAAATAGCGATTTTCCTACTTTCTCGCCACCTGGACCGAAACTACGAAATCCTTTTCCGTGCGCCACGGCGATGCCGCGCCCATGCGCGACATCATCGCCGGGGAGCTCGGCGGGCCGACCGTGTTCAAGGACGAGAAGGCGCTCGGCTTCGACTACCTCCCCGAGCGGCTCCCGCAGAGGGAGGAGGCGATGCAGCAGCTCTCGCGCCTCTACCGCGGCATCCTCACGGGGGGCGGCGCGCACCACGTCCTCCTGACGGGCCCCGTGGGCACCGGGAAGACGGCGCTCGCGCGACGCTTCTGCGAGGACTTCCGCGCCGTCGCGAAGGAGCGCGGCGTGAACATCGAGTACGCGCACGTCAACTGCCGTCGCCGCTCGACGGAAGGCGCGGCGCTCCTGCAGATCCTCACGCACTTCGACCCGCGCTTCCCCGACAGGGGCTTCTCCAACACGGAGATGCTCGAGAACCTCCGCAAGCGCCTCGAGCGCCTGGAGGCGCACCTCATCGTCATCCTCGACGAGGCGGACATCCTTCTCAAGAAGAGCGGGAGCGACCTCGTGTACAACCTCACGCGCTTCAACGAGGAGTCGTCGCGCTCGAAGTACGGCGTCTCGCTCATGATGGTCTCGCAGCAGGACCCGCGCGAGCTTCTCGACGCGGCCGCCCGCTCGACCTTCGGCAGCGCGACCGTCGAGCTCACGCCCTACGAGAAGGGGGACTACACGAAGATCGTCCCCTACCGCGCGGAGCTCGCGTTCAACAAGGGCGCCTTCCCCTCGGAATCGCTCGACGCCGCCATCGACGCCGCGAGCGACCGCGCGCACGAGAACGGCAACGCCCGCTTCGCCATCACGGTCCTCCACGACGCCGGCAAGATCGCGCAGGGCGCCGGCCGCAGCCGCGTGCAGCCCGAGGACGTGCGCTCCGCGGCGGGCGCCGAGCGCGTGAGCGACGACAAGCTGCACGACCTCGACAAGCACAAGGCGATGACGCTCCTCGCCATCGCGCGCGTGCTGCGCAAGTCGGGCGCCGCCTTCGCCACCACCGGCGAGGCCGAGGAGCGCTACGCGCTCGTCTGCGAGGAGTACGGCGAGAAGCCGCGCGCGCACACGCAGTTCTGGACGTTCCTCAAGGACCTCGACGCGCTCGGCCTCATCCACACGAAGCGCAGCGGCAAGGGCATCATCGGGACGACCACCATCATCTCGCTCCCCGACATCAGCGCGAAGCTTCTCGAGGAGCGGCTCACGCAGCTTCTCAGATCGATGGGGACGTAGGCGCGCCCGCGGCCTGCCACGCCTCGTTGAGGTGCTCCGCCGTCATGTAGAGCACGACGAGCGGCAGGACCCATCCGACGAACGGCACGAACCACGAGAGGATGGTCAGCGCGAGCATGAGGCCCGCGCTCAGCGGGCTCGCGTGCAGGCGGCGCCGCTCGTCCTCTTCGAGCGCGCTCCACATGCGCCACTTCCCCACGAGGCGGATGACGGAGCCGACGAAGCCCGCCGTGCCGACGAGGAAGAAGAGCCCGATGCCGCCGAAGACCATCGCGAGGATCTCCTCCTCCGACGGCTCGCCCCCGCTCGCGGCCTCCGCGATGATAGAGGCGACGAAGGCGATGCCGGCGAAGAAGAGGACGACGCCCGCGACGACGCTGATGATGGTGCCGATGCGGATGAGGTTGTGCGAGTTCCCCGGCTTGCGGGTGTAGTCGTCGAGCTCGCGCGAGGTGACCCACCAGAAGTAGAGCCCGTACAGGCCGAAGGTGATGATGGCGAGGAGCACGACGATCATGCCTTCGCGCGGGCGCCCGGCGGGACCGGGCGCGTGGGCGGCGGCGGGCGTCGCGGCGAACGGCGGGGCCGCGCTCGCGGGCGGAGCGGGGGGCATGACGCCCGCGGCGAGCCGCTCGCCGCACGAAGCGCAGAAGCGCATGCCGGGCGTCGTGGGGGCGCCGCAGCGGGGACAGAAGGCCATCGCGGCCGCGAGCGGCGAGGACCGGGAAAAAGGTGGCGAAGGCTATCGCTTGACGAGCGGCGCGAGCGCGCGGTCCACGTCCGCGAGGAGGTCGGCGATGTCCTCGACGCCCACGGACAGGCGCACCGTGCCGCGGGTGATGCCGCTTCGCGCGAGGAGCGCGTCCGGGAGGCCGCGGTGGCTCTGCTGGACGCTGATCATGGCGAGGCTCTCGACGCCGCCGAGGCTCGCGGCGTTGCGGATGACGCGCACGCCGTCCAGGAACGCCTTCGCCTCGTCGAAGCCGGCGAGGTCGAAGCTCAGCACGCCGCCGAAGCCGCCGGGCATCTGCCGCTTCGCGAGCGCGTGCTGCGGGTGCGACGCGAGGCCGGGGTAGTGCACCTTCCGCACGGCCGGGTGCGCCTCGAGGTGCTCGGCGAGCCGGAGCGCGTTCGCGTTGCACGCGTTCACGCGCAGCGCCACGGTCTTGAGGCCGCGCTCGAGAAGGAACGCGGCGTGCGGGTCGAGCGTGCCGCCGAGACTGCGCGCCATGAGGTCGACGCGCGTCACGTGCGCCGCCGAGCCCGCGACGGCGCCCGCCGTGATGTCGGCGTGCCCGCCGAGGAATTTCGTCGCGCTGTGCACCACGAGGTCGACGCCCAGGTCGCGGTGCGGCTTCGCGTTCACGGGGCTCGCGAACGTGCTGTCCGCGATGCTCACGGCGCCGGCCGCGCGGGCGAGCTCGGAGGCGGCGGCGAGGTCCACGAGGCGCAGCGTCGGGTTCGTGGGCGTCTCGAGGTAGACGACGTCCGCGGGCTCGCGCAGGAGCTCCCGCAGCGCGTCGGTGTCGGCGCTCGGGAACGTGTCGAGGCGCACGCCGAAGCGCGCGGAGAGGTCCTGGAAGAGGCGGTGCGTGCCGCCGTAGAGATCCTCGTTCGCGACGATGCGGCCGCCCGCGCCGACGAACGCGAGGACGGCGCCGCTGATGGCGGCCATGCCGGACGCGACGACGAGCCCCGCTTCGGCGCCTTCGAGCGCGGCGACGCGGTCCGCGGCGCTCGCGAGCGTCGGGTTCGAGTAGCGCGAGTAGACGTCGCCCGCGACGCGCCCCTCGTAGATGTCGTCGACGTGGGCCGCGCTTTCGAGGACGAACGTGCTCGTCTGGTACACCGGCGTCGTGATGGGCCCCGGCTTTCCCGGCCGACGGCCATGCACGCCGAGGGTGCTCTCGCCCGCGGGCGCGTCCTGCATGCGCGCGCGACACCGGGACGGCACTATCAAACCATGCCCGGAATGGTCGAACGTTCGTCGACAATGGCGCCTGGCGAGCCGACGCGCTTAAGGCGACGCGCAGCGACCGCTCCTTGAGGCATCACGCATGGCCAAGAACCTCCAGACCGTCGCGCGCCGCGCGCTCACGCCGTGTGCGGGAAGCGATGCGTTCCGCTTCGCCGACGGGACGATGGTGCGCGACCTCAACGAGTTCCGCCACGCGATCGCCACCAAGAGCCCTTCCCTCGTCCACCACCACCGCGAGCAGTATGGCGCCTGGCTCCACGGCGTCCTCGGCGACCCCGCCCTCGCGCGCAAGGTCGAGCGCGTCTCGCAGAAGCGCGGCCTCGAGAACCTGAGCTATCAGAACGAGCTTCTCGCGATCCTTGACGAGCGGCTCGGCAAGCTCAAGCTGCGCGTGCTCTGACGACAGCGCACAAGCGCCGCCGCCGGTGGCTCAGCAGCCGCCGTTGCCGGCGTTCCACGGGTTCGCGTTCGTCGCGGGCGGGGAGGCGTCGTCCAGGCGGCGGCGCGCCTCCTCGATCAGCATCTCGCGCTCCGCGCGGTTGGGCGAGGCGACGATGCTTCGGAGAAGGTCCTCGTGCGATAGCTCGCTTGGCATCTCACGCATATGCTAGCCAAGTGCTCGCCAAGAAGGAAGTAGTCACTGCTTGGTCGCCTGCTCGTAGAGCAGGAAGAGTTTGGCGAGGCGCTCCTTCTCCTGCGCGTAGGCCGCCTCGAGCTCGGCGATGCGGTCCTTGTACATCTGGATGGCCTTCGCGTCCTCCTCGAGCGCGAGGAGGTCCTGGATGCGCGCGTCGCGGTCCGCGACGACCTCCTGGAGGCGGCGGATCTCCGCGTCCTTCTCGGCGAGCACGCGCTCGCGCTCCTGCGAGGCGGCGCCGGCGTCGCTGAGGTCGCGCATCAGCCGGTCGGCGCGCTCGCGCGCCTCGCGCAGCTCCTCCTCCTGCACCTTGTAGGCCTCGAAGAGCCGCGCCAGGCGGTCCGCGTCGGTCTTCGTGGTCGGGGCGGCGGGGGCCGGCTCGGCCGTCATCGCCGCGCGATGGGGAAAACCCGGGATAAGGGTTGGGCTCGCGATGCGCGAGCCCGCGCCGACGCGCGAGGCCGACGCCGACGCGCGAGGCCGAGGGACGAGGACGAGGACGAGGACGAGGCAGGACGAGGCGGAGGACCGAGGGCACGGCGTGTTCACGCTCCGCGCGCCCCCGCGTTCCCCGCGCCCCGCGGTGAGCGTCGCGTCGCGCTCCGCGCGTCCTCCGCGCGCTCCGCGTCCTCCGCGGTGAGCGGGTCCGCAGCACAACGCGCCGATCAAGCGCGCGTTCTTGCACCTGAGCCCGCATGCGCCGCGCATGGGCCTCCGGAAGGTCAGCGGCTACGTCGCCATCGGCCTTGGCGCGCTCGGGCTCGCCGTCACCACCGTGGTTCTCGGGGGGCAGCTGCTGCGCGCGCGCCTTCTCGACCTCCCCATCCTTCTCTTCGGCGCGCTCTTTGGCGGCGGCATGTCGCTCGCGTTCGTCCTCATCGGGCGCCGCCTCGTGCGCCCGCCCGAGCGCCTCGCGGCGGGCGCGGAGCCGCGGCGGCGCGCGGTGGAGCCGGTGCCGCTCCCGAGCGCGGCGGACGCCGACTCGCTGCCCAAGCCCATCACCGCGTGCCCCGACTGCGGCTTCCTCGGCATCCGCATGCCCACCATCCACGACGGGCTGTGGCCCGGCGGCGGCGAGACGGGCGGGCGCTTCGTCTGCCCCCGCTGCGACTGGCAGGGGCTGCCGGTGAGCTTTCCCACGGGGAGCGCGTACGTGGGGTACGTGAGCGATCTGCACGGCCAGCCGACCCCGGAGGCGACCGCGTGAGGCCCGAGCCGATGCCGCCGGTCTCCGTCGCGGAGCTCGAGGGCATCCCCGAGCCCGTCGTCGCGTGCGCCGACTGCGGCTACCTCGGCGTGCGCGCCGCGCGCGGCGAGGAAGGGGGCATCCCCGGCGCGTCCGAGCTCATGAGCGAGCGCGTGTGCCCGCGCTGCGGCTATCAGGGCATCCCCATCGAGCTCCCGACGCGCGAGGACTACGTCGAGTACCTGCGCGAGCTTGCGGCCGAGTGAGGCGGCGTGCGC
>DASRYU010000266.1:0-15604 GCA_035687045.1 Thermoplasmatota archaeon
GTGCCCTCGTAGATGCCGATGATCTTCGAGTCGCGCCAGTAGCGCTCGACGGGGTATTCGCCGCTGAAGCCGTTGCCGCCGTGGAGCTGGACGGCGCGCTCCGTGACGCGCGTGCACGCTTCGCCCGTGTGGAGCTTCGCGAGGGAGACGGCGAGGCGGTTGTCGAGCCCCTGGTCCTTCATCCACGCCGCCTTGTAGACGAGGAGGCGCATCGTCTCGACCTCGAGCGTCATGTAGGCGATGTGCTCCTTGACGAGCTGGAACTCGCCGATGCGCTTGCCGAAGGCCTCGCGGCTCTTCACGTACTCGATGGTGGCGTCGAGCGACGCCTGCGCGATGCCGACGGCGCCGGCGGCGACGCTCAGGCGCCCGCCGTTGAGGATCTTCATGAACTGCTCGAAGCCGGAGCCTTCCTTGCCGATGATGCGGTCGGCGGGGATGGTGCAGTCCTCGTAGAGGAGCTCCGCGGTGGGGCTCGCGCGAAGGCCCAGCTTCGTCTTGGCCTCGATGCTGCCGACCTTGAACCCGGGGTCGTCCTTGTGGACGATGAAGGCGCTGATCTTCTCGCGCTTCGTCTTCGGGTCGAACTCGTCGGTGCGGGCGTAGACGACGTGGTAGTCGGCCTTGCCGCCGTCGCTGATCCACATCTTGTGGCCGTTGATGACCCAAGAGTCGCCCTCCTTCCTGGCGGTGGTGCGCATTCCGGCGGCGTCGCTGCCGCTCTGGGGCTCGGTGAGCGCCCACGCGCCGCGGCCTTCGCCGCTGCAGATCCTGGGCAGGTAGAACCGCTTCTGCTCCTCGTTGCCGAAGAGGTAGACGTTCATCCCGAAGAGGGACGTGTTGACGGAGATGGTGGTGCGCAGCGAGCTGCACCCCTTGGCGAGCTCCTCCGTGAGCATGGCGTAGGTCACCGCATCGAGGCCGGCGCCGCCGTATTCGGTCGGGATGGGCGCTCCGAGGAGGCCGATGGCGCCCAGTTTCTTGAAGACGGAGTCCGGCACGTCCCCCTTCTCCTCCCACTCCTCCACGTGGGGCGCGATCTCCTTCGCCACGAACTCCTGGACGGTCTGGCGGAGAAGCTTCTGCTCCTCGGTGATGCCGAACTGCATGGGCGACCGGAAGGGGTTCCGGTATAAGAAGGAAGGGCAAACACAGGCGAGGCGGCCAAGCCGCCGCGCGCGCTGCGCTCTCGCGCGACCGTCCAACGGCATCCCACACTCCTCATCCCTCCTACCCTCGTGGGTCGACACGATGGCTGCGTTCCTCGTACCGCGCGCGATGTACCTCCTCCCCCAGACGACCGGCGCCCTCCTCGCCCGCTTCTGGGAGGTCGAGCGCCTTGGAACGCTCCCCGACGCGGAGAGCGACTGAGAAGGCGCAACCGACTTCCACGCGCGCGCGAAGCGCCGCCGCATGCAGCGCGCGCTCGCCGTCGGCCTCGGGCTCGCGGGCGTCGCGCTCGCGGCCGCGCTTCTCGCCACCGGCCTCGCGTGCGGCATGCGCGCGACGGAGGCCACGTGCGCGGGCGACGAGTGCGCGCCGGCCGCGGAGCGCTGCGAGGCGTACGTCCACCCGATGACGCTCCCGCTCCTCGTCCTCGCGGGCGCGGGAACGTTCTGCGCCTTCCGCGCGTCGAAGCTCGCGGCGCTCGCGTGCGGCGTCGCCGCGGCCCTTCTTGCGGCCCTCTCGGCGCTCTCGCTGGGCTTCTGGGGCGTCGGCATCGCGGCGCTGACGCTCGCCGCCGGCGCGGCGACGCCCGCTCCGCCCGGTCGCGAGCGGCGCGCGCTCGCGTGGACCGCCGGCGCGTTCCTGCTCGCCACCCTGCCGTTCCTCGTGGTGGCGCTCCTGTTGGCGGGCGCGGTGGCGCGGTAGGAGGAGCCATGGAATACACTCTCGCGAAGGTTCGTGGCGGCACCGTCCAATCGTGTTCAACGCACGATATACCCCGACCGACCGCGTTCCCCCACATGCGGTTCCACCCGTTCCGGCCTTCGGCCCGACGCGCGCGCACGGAATGCCCCTTCTGCGCCGGCCTTGCGGCCGAGAACGCGCCGCGCTGCAACATCTGCCGGCGCGCCGGACTGGAGGCGAGCTGATGGCCGCCGTCGGAGGATCGCAGCACCTGCTCGTGCGCCGCGTGCCCGCGCCCGGCGAGATCGGCTGCGTCGGCGCCTGCCCGCTCTGCACGGTGCCCGGAAGCGCCGCCCGCCACCCCCCCTGCCTCGCCTGCCGCGAGGAGCTGCGCGCCCGCCTGGCGGAGATGCAGCTTTCCTTCTACGTCGCCCGCGCTCTGAACTGAGGCTGTCCCGAGGCGTCGTCCCTTCCGGGGCGCTCAGGCCCAGCCGCCGCACGTCGCGACGGAGCCTGCCGCGCCCCGGCGGGGGCGCAGCGATAGCGCCACGATAGCTTCATGATAGCAACCCCCTCATTTCCACTGGAGGCTTGCAGGCGGCAGGGTGCGCGGCGGCTCGGACGTTCCGCGAATTATACTAGAACTTCGACCAGAAGTTCTACCTCGACCGGCGCGCCCAGCGGCAGGACGTTCACGCCCACCGCGGCGCGCGCGTGGCGCCCCGCCTCGCCGAAGACCTGCTGGAGGAGCTCGCTCGCGCCGTTGGCGACCTTCGGCTGGTCGGTGAAACTGTCGGCGCTCGCGATGAACGCGCCGACGCGCACGATGCGCTTCACGCGCGAAAGCTCGCCCACCTCCGCCTTCACCGCCGCGAGCGCGTTGAGCACGCACTGGCGCGCGAACGCCTGCCCCTCCTCGAGCGTCACGGCCTCGCCCAGGCGCCCCGTCTTCGGGAGCTTGCCGTCCACGAACGGGAGCTGGCCCGCGACGAACACGAGGTTCCCCGTCCGCGCCGTCGGCACGTAGGCGGCGACGGGCTTCGTCGGCATCGGGAGCGCGTAGCCGAGCTTCGCGAGCGTCTCCTCGGGCGTCATGGGCAGCGCATCGGCGGCGCGCGCAAAAGGATTCTTCTCCGCGCCCGACGTGCCGGCGCCGTGGAAGACCTCCCGCGCGTCGTCCCCTTCCCGACGCGACCCGACGACGCGCCCTTCGCGGAGACGCCGCTCACGCGCGCGTACCTCCTCGCGCCCACCGCCGCGCCCCCGGCCGACGCCGACGCGCTCGTCGACCTGCCCGACGGGAGCCGCTTCGTCTACGCGCCGCGCGCGCCCGGCGGCGCGCCCCACGCGCTCGCGTTCGACCCGTTCGTCCGCGGCAACGCGTTCAAGCCCATCCACGAGAGCGACCGCGCGCTCGGCGCGCTCCTCTCCATCGCGGCCTCGCGGCGCCTCGACACGGGCGCCGAGTCGGAGCGCTTCTTCGTGTTCCTGCGCGGCGCGGGACTCCTGTCGCTCGAGAACGGCGACGTGCACCGCTTCGAGCCCAACACGCTCGGCATCGTGCCGGCCGGCTACGCCGCGCGCCTGTGGGCGCAGGGGCCGGAGGACGTCCTCGCCATCGCGCTGCAGCCGCGCGGCGCCGCGCCGAAGGAGCGGCGCACGCTCGCTTCGGAGATCGCGAAGCGGCGCGCGAACGGGCCGCCGCCGTAGCCGGCGCCGCGGGTGCCGCGCTCAGGAGCGCTCGGCGCCCCAGCTCTCGCTCGGGCTTGGCGCCGTGGGCGAGGGGGGCGGCGGGGCGAAGGTCGCGCCGTCGCGCGTCTGCAGGCGGAACTCGAGCCACTCGACGCGCCCCTCCTGGATGAGCTGCCGGATGCGCGACTCGCGCGGCGTGAGGCGGCTCTCGTTCGCCTTGAACTCGACGAAGACGACCTTGTTGTCCTCGAACTGCACCCCGTCGACGGGGGAGCCGAGGAAGCGGAAGTTGCGCGGGTCGTACGGGTAGCCGGACATGAACGGCGCCCACTGCTCCGTGATGCGCCCGTAGGTCGTCGAGAGCGACTGCTTGCTGCTCTCGATCTCGCGGATGCGCTCCTTGAGCCTGGAGACGCGGTCCGCGTACATGCGCACGACGATCGCGAGCGCGAGTGCCAGCGCGATGACGAGCATGCTCAGGTAGAGCATCGGATCGACGGCCACGCGCGGGCGACGCGGCGACGTCCTCTTCACGTTATCGTTCAGGCCGCCGAAGCCGACGCGTGCGACGCGCGCCGGCGCACGAGGACGAGGAGAACGACGAGCACGAGGCCGAGGCCGCCAGCGGCCCAGAAGGTGAGGTCGTACACGTCGCCCACCGCGAGGGCGCCAAAAAGCGGCGGCGCGAGCGCGTTCCCGAGCCCGAGGACCGTGCCGTAGATGCCGTTCGCGAGGCCGCGCTCGCCCGCGGGCGCCCCCTCGTGCACAAGCATCAGGTTCGCGGGGATGAGGACGCCCGTGGCGCAGCCGGCGAGCGCGACGAGCGCGGCGAGCGCGGGGAGCGTGCGCGCGAACGGGACGAGGAGCGTGACGACGACGAGCGCGAGGATGCCGCCGACCATCACGGCGGCGGGGCCCAGGCGGCGCAGCACGAGCGGGAGGCGCCAGCGCACGAGGAGCGCGGTCGCCTGGCGGCCGCCCAGGAGGAGGCCGACGACGGTGACGCTCATGCCCACGTAGAGCGCGTGGAGCTGGAAGAACGACTGGTGGGTCGCAAAGAGCAGGCTGTAGGTGAACGTGCCCATCGCGGAGAGGAGGAGCGCGGGGTGGGCGAGGAGCTTCAGCGCGCGCCGGTAGCTCGACGTCGCCGGGCGCGGGCGCGGCGCGGGCGGCGTCTCCGGGAGCGCGAGCGCGAGGAGGAGGCCCGCGCCGCTCGTGAGGACGGTGAGGAGGAAGGCGGCGCCGAAGCCCCAGTGCTCCGCGACGACGTGGCCCAGCGGCGGGCCGAGGAGGAACGCGAGGCTCATCGCGATGGTGTAGTCGGCGGTGGCCTTCGCGACGTCGCTCGAGCGGTCGAAAAGATAGCTGTTCGCGGCGACCCAGAAGACGCCCCCGCCGAAGCCGAAGAGGGCGACACCGGGGATGGCCCACCACATCGTCGGCCCGAACGCGAAGCAGAGGCCCGAGAGCACCGAGGAGGCGAACGCGAGGACGAGCGACGGCTTGCGTCCGCGCCGGTCGGCCATGTCGCCCATGGGCAGGCGCAGGACGATCTGCATGAGGCCGTAGATGCCCATCGTCGCGCCGATGAAGAGCGCGGTCGAGCCGAAGCTCAGGCGCAGGTGCTCGGGAAGGAGCGGGACGCCGAGCGCCTGGCCGAAGCTGTAGAGGAACGTCGCGACGTAGAGGCCGAGAAGCGCCCGGTCGCGCACACGCGCGCAGCAGGCGCCCCCTTCTTCACGGTACCGTCACCGTGACGTTCCCTTGCCCCTCGCCGCCGCTCTCGTCGCGCCCCGCGCCCACGGCGACCCACGCGTCCGCGCTCGCGCTCGAGCTCGACGAGGAGGAGCCGCCCGACGAGGCGGGGGCGGTGCCGTTGGAAGGCGCGGTCGCGTTCCCCGAGGAGGACGACGAGGACGCGGGCGCGGGCTGCGGCTCCTCGGCCGCGGGCTCCGGCTGCGCTTCCGGCTCGGGTTCCGCCTCGGGCTCGGGAGCGGGAGCCTCCTCGGCGGGGGCCGACGCGTTCTGCGCGGCCTCCGGCTCGGTGCGCGCCTCGTCGCCGCGCCGCCAGCCGCGCGCGTCGCGGGGGCAGCCGTTGAGCTCGCCGTTCGTGCAGAGGTCGACGTAGGCGGCGTCGTCGCCGCCGCTGCCGTGCGCGATGACGGCGATGGTGCCCAGCGTGCCGACGAGGCGCGGTGTGACGACGTGCCCGCGCACCTCGACCGTCTCGCGCGCGCCAAGCTTCGCGCTCGACGGGCTGATGCTCACGTTCCAGCCCGCAGGCGCCTCGACGCCCAGCGTCACGTCCTGCGGGACGTCCGCCGTGTTCGTGAGAAGAAGGACGAAGCGGATGGGGGCTCCCGCCTGGCCCGACAGGTTCTGCTGGGCCGGCTCGAGCTGCGCCGGCGCGTCGGCGACGGGCGCCGCTTCGGGCGCGCTTTCGTTCGCCGTGGGCTCCTGGGCAGGCGTCCCGCCCTCGGAAGGCTCGGATGCGTTCGACGGGGGCGGCCGCTCCGGGCGCGACGCGTTCTCCGGCGCCGGAAGCGCGGGGGCCAGCGAGGACGGCGGAAGCTCCGCGTCGAGCGCGACGGACGCGCGCAGCTCCGCCTGGGCGCCGGCGCCGGTGGTCTTCGCGTCGAGGCTTCCGCGCGCCTGGATGGCGGCGGCCGTCAGCGGCTCGCGCTCGCTGGCCGCGCCTACGGCGGCCATCAGCAATGTCAGGACGAAAGCGGCAACCCACCCTGAGTGACGTGGCAACAACATCTCTCCCGCCGAACGCTCGACGTCACGCGCCTTGACGCGTCGGTTGGCCCGCCGTCGACGGACGCCGTCCCGTCACGCGGGTGACACGCGGACGCGGCCGGTGCCGGGCGCGCGCTCGCGAAGCCGGAGGGCGTGGAAGAGGTACTGCTGCGCGAGCCCCGCGTCGCGCCCCCAGCGCTCGAGCGCGAACGCGTCCGCCTCCTGCGGCTTGAACGGCCGCCCGAACGTCTCGGCCATCGCGCGCAGCACCCAGCGGTCGATGGGGAACGCGTCGTCGACGTCGAGGCTGAAGAGCGCGATGCAGTCGGCCACCTTGGGGCCCACGCCCGGGAGCGCCAGCAGCGCCTCGCGCACCTCCGCGCGGCCGCGCCCGCGCAGCGACGCGAGCTCCACCTCGCCGCGGGCGACGAGGCGCGCGCTCTCGCGCACGAAAGGCGCGCGGTAGCCGAGGCCGCACGCGCGCAGCGTGGACTCGCGGGCGCGCGCGAGGCGCTCGGGGGACGCGAACGCGTGCAGCTCGGCCTCCTCGTCGAGCGCGGCGCCGAAGCGGGCCGCGAGCGCGCGCATGATGCGCTCGATGCGGAGCACGTTGTTGTTCGCGCTCGTGATGAAGGCGACCGTCGTCTCCCACGGGTCCTGCCGCAGCAGGCGCAGCCCCGGGTTCGCGCGCATCGCCTCCGCGAGGACGGGGTCGCGAAGCAGCCGCTCCCGGCGCGCCGCGTCCTCCGGCTCGAGGCGGAAGTAGCGCTCGAACGCGCGGCGCGGCGCGCCCTTCGCGCCCACCGCGCCCGCCTCGAGCGCGCGCAGCTCGACGGCGCGGCCCTGGAGGTCGCCGACGAAGGCGCCGTCCTCGCGCTGGCGCCAGCGGAAGGCTTGGCCCCCGAGGAGCGAGTGCGGGAGGTCGATGGGACCCTCGAGCCTCGTCGCCCTCACGCGACGCGCCCCACGGGGCCCGCCGGCAGGGGGCCGTTGTCCGTCTCGAGGACGTAGAGGCCGGTCGGCCCGTCGGTGGCGAGGATGTAGCCGCCGAAGAAGCGCGCGCCCCACACGCTCGGCCGGGGGCCCCAGTCCCCCTCGCGCTCCTCGTGCGGCATGTAGTGGCCGATGCTCGTCGCGTTCGTCGGGTCGCTCGCGTCGATGAGCCACACGCCGCCGTGGTTGTGGCCGATGACGACGCGCCCCTGGCGGTCGAGGTCGAACACGTGCGGGCTGAAGAGGAACGGCTGGTCGACGGTGAGGTCGCCGGGGATGCTCCACCAGCCGAGCTTGCGCGGCGCCGTCGGGTCGGTCGTGTCGAGGAAGGTGATCTGCCCGGCCTCGGGCGCCGTCACGATCTCCGGCCCCACGACGGTGACGTGCATGCCGGCGACGGGCGCGGGGAAGGTGCGCGCGTCGTGCAGGCTCACGATGGCCGAGGGCGCGAAGTCGGTGAAGGCGGCGATCTCCGCGGGCCGGCGCGGGTCGCTGATGTCGACGATGCGCAGCCCCGCGTCCCAGTACGCGACGTACATCAGGAGCTGCCCCGTCACGGGGTGGCGCTCCACGAACGCGTCGTGCGGGAAGAACAGGCGCCCCTGCGGGGGGAGGTCCGTCACCTGGTACGCCGAGAGCGGCTCGAGGCGCGCGCCCTGGTCCGTGCGCACGAGCTGCGTGATGTAGACGCGCTGCGTCACCGGGAGCGCCGCCTCCAGGCTGCCGGCGACGGGGTTCGTGACGAGGTCGTAGGTCTGGAGAAGGACAAGCTCGAGCTGCGGAGAGACGCGCGCGTAGTGGATGGTGTGCGGCCCGTTCGTGGGGAGCGGGAAGAAGGACGAGAGCGTCGGGCGCGACTTGTCGGACACGTCGACGACGTAGACGCCGCGCGGCGCGCGCGCCGTCGGGTTGTCCGCCGTCTGCGCGCCGGGAAGCGTGCGCTGCGTCGAGAGGAGCGCGTAGAGGCCGTCGCTTGTCACCTCGACGTCGCCGCCCCCCTCGCTGCGGAAGTCGCCCACGACCTGCGGCGCGCGCGGGTCGGTGAGGTCGACGATGGCGAAGCCGCCCTCCGGGTTGCTGCGCGAGACGTAGACGTGGCTCCCGCCGATGGCGAGCTCGTTCACCGTGCCGTTGCCGTACGCGCTGCCGTCCCCCCACGGCTTCACGTGCGCCACGAGGCGGAGGTTCGTCGCGTTCGCGTGGAGCGACGCGTCGGCGTGGTCGTGGTCCTGCACGACCGGCTCCCCCTCGACGGGCGCCAGGGGCGAGGGCTGCATCGGAGGCGTGCGCGGCGGCGCGTCGGCGGCGCAGCCCGCGAGCAGGAGGACCACGAGGAGGAGCGCGAGGCGCACGCGGCGCGAGCGCCGAATCCCCCGAAAGAGCTTGCCGCTGCGCGAAGGCCGGGGACGGGCGTTATGTACCCCGCGCGATTTCCCGCCCCTGATGCCGTTCAGGGGGTTCGCCGCCGTCCCGGTGCCGGCGGAGCCTCCCCTTGTCGCGCTCCTCGAGGAGCTGGGCCGCCTGCAGGCGGACGTGCGGCCCGTCGACCCCGCGCAGCTCCACTTCACGCTGTCCTTCCTCGGGCAGCTCCCGGACGAGGCGCGCGAGCCGCTCGCGGCCGCGCTCGCCGACGCGGCGCGCCCCCTCGCGCCGTTCCAGCTCACGCTCCACGGCGTGGGCGCCTTCCCGAGCGCGCGCCGGCCGCGCGTCGTGTGGGCGGGCGTGCGCGACCCGCGGCCGATGGTCGAGCTCGCCCTGCGCACGCGCGACGCGTTCGCCGCCACGGGCCACCGCGGCGACGAGAAGGACTTCCGCGCGCACCTCACGCTCGCGCGCGTGAAGAGCGAGCGCGGCGTGGAGGAGCTCGTGCGCTTCCTCCGCGCGCACGGCGACCACGCGCTCCCGACGGTGGAGGTGCGCGAGGCGCGGCTGTACAAGAGCGTGCTCGGCCCGCACGGACCGACCTACGAGACGCTGGCGACGGCGCCGCTGGGAGGCTGAGGCGTGGACATCCCGACGTGGGCCGTGCTCGTCCTCGTGAACCTCCTGCTCGTCGCGGGCGGCATGATCGTCTTCCTGCCGGAGAACTTCGTGCCGCTGCGGCGCAAGGACGCGCGGCGGCTCCTCGACAAGTACGGGAAGTACCTCCTCGCCGCGCTCGCGGTGCTCGTGCTGCACCTCTTCCTCGTGCGCATCGACCCGCTCATCCGCGAGTGGGTGACGTGGGACTTCGCGCCGCAGGTCGCCGACCTCGAGCGCGGCCTCGTCCCGAGCCTCGCGCACCTGTGGAACCCCGCGCTGAACCTCCTCTTCAGCGTCGTCTACATCATCATCCACCCGTGGATGCTCTACTTCCCCGCGCTCCTCTTCCTCCTCTCCGACGAGGAGCGCCCGGCGAAGGCGACGCTCCTCATCTTCCCGCTCGCGTACCTTCTCGCGCTGCCGTTCTACCTGTTCCTGCCGCTCACGAACGTCTTCACGCACTACGGCATCCAGAGCCCCGTCTTCGAGCTCTTCCCCGGCCTCATCGACCTCTACTACAACCTCACGACGCCGGACAACACGTTCCCCAGCCTCAAGGTCGCCTTCGCGCTCCTCATCGCGAACGCCGCGCGGTACGCGCGCAACCGCAACTACCGCACCTTCGCCTACGCCTACGCCGCCGCGATGGTGCTCGCGACGCTCTACCTCAACATCCACTGGCTCGTCGACGTCCTCGGCGGCATCGTCATCGCCGTCGCCGTCGGCGTCTTCACGAGCCGGTTCATCAGCACCGAGCGCCTCGCGCTGCAGCGCGTGAAGCCCACGCCCGAGGAGGCGCAGCACGTGAAGGAGTCGGCGGAGTCGCTCGTCGAGCGCCTGACCGGCGAGATCCGCGCGCTCGGGCTCGACGCGACGCCGATGCTCGTGGGGAGCGCCGCGAAGGACACGTACCTCCACGAGAGCGTCGACCTCGACGTCTTTGTCCTCTTCCCCACATCCACCTCCCGCTCGGCGCTCGAGGAGTCGGGCCTCAAGCTCGGCCGCGCGGTGCTCGACGACCCGGAGGAGAAGTACGCGGAGCACCCGTACACGCACGGCCTCTGGCAGGGGTACGAGGCGGACGTCGTCCCCTGCTACGCCGTCGCGGACGCGAGCCAGCGCATCAGCGCCGTCGACCGCACGCCCTTCCACACGCGCTTCGTCCTCGAGAAGATGGGGCGCGACCAGCGCGACCAGGTGCGCCTCCTCAAGGCGTTCATGAAGGGCGTCGGCGTCTACGGGGCCGAGTCGAAGACGCACGGCTTCTCGGGCTACCTCTGCGAGCTCCTCATCCTCAAGTACCGCACGTTCCGCGGCGTCGTCGCGGCGGCCGCGGGCTGGAAGCCGGGCACGTTCCTCGTCCTCGCGCAGCTCGAGGGGAACCCGAAGTTCGCCGACCCGCTCATCTTCCTCGACCCCACCGACACGCGGCGCAACGTCGCGAGCGCCGTGAGCGCCGAGACGCTCTCGCACTTCACCGATGCCTGCAAGGCGTACCTGCGCCGCGAGTCGCTCGCCTTCTTCTTCCCGCGCCAGCTCGTGCCGCTCGCGCCCGACGAGCTCGCCGCCGCGCTGCGCCGCCGGCGCGCGGAGTACCTCCTCGTGCGCACGCGCGCGCCCACCGTCCTCGAGGACCACCTGCACGATCAGGCGCGGAAGGCCATCAGCGGCATGACGAAGCTTCTTGAGCGCTACGGCTTCGAGGTGCGCCGCGCGAGCTACGACGTCGGCCCCGAGCTTCTCATCCTTCTCGAGCTTCCGCGCCTGCGCCTTCCCGAGACGGTCACGCACAACGGGCCGCCCGCGCGCTCGCGCGAGCACGCCGAGCGCTTCCGCAAGACGTGGACCGACCACCGCGACGCGCGCTCGCCCGTCTACGAGGAGGACGGGCGCCTCAAGGTGGAGCGCGTGCGCGAGTTCCGCCGCGCGGACGACCTTCTGCGCGCGAAGCTTCTCGAGTACGACATGGGGAAGCACCTCCACGAGGCCATGGCCGAGGGGTTCGAGGTCATGGCGGGGCTCGACGTCATCCGCGAGGACACCGCGCGCCTCCTCACGCGCCACCTGAACCGCAAGAAGAGCTGGGAGCTGTAGGGAAGCTTCCGCGGACGCGACGACGCCGCCGCGCCCCATCCCGACGCGATGGATGCCATCGTCGTCCGCCTCGCGCCGCCCGCCGACGAGCACGAGGCGGCGCTCGACCAGCTCGACCTCACCCGCCCCGCGCGCCGCGCCATGCTGCGCACCGCCGCCGCCTTCGGCGCGGCCATCGCGCTCGTCCTCGCGGTGGCGCTGGGCCTTGGCGCGGGGGACCTTCTCGTCGACCCCTACCTCCTCGCGTTCCTCGCGCTCATGGCGGGGATGCTCGCGTGGGGGCTCGTGCGGGCGCGGCGCGACGCGCACGAGCGCGTGCGAACGTGGAGCGAGCGATGGAGCGCGCCCACGTACCGCTTCGACTCCTTCGGCGTGCAGGTCGAGGACGACGGGATGCTCCTGCGCTTCCCGTGGGCGCACGTGCGCGCCATCGAGGAGACGCCGCGGCTCGTGCTCGTGCGCCTGCGGCAGGACCTCCTCCTCTGGCTCCCGCGCCGGCTCGTCGACGCCGAGGCGCTGCGGCGGCTGCGCGCGGCCGCGTAGCCCTCAGAGGATGTTGACGCCGAGGATCCAGACGGCGAGCGCGGTGAAGAAGATCATGAAGTACGACCCGAGGAGCGCCTTCCAGGAGGTGACCTCCTCGGGGAACTTCAGCGCCGCGAGGAGCGGGCGCGTGCCCACGAGCGCGGCGAAGATGGGGACCCAACCGACGTACCACGGGAACGGGAGGACCTCGACGGCGACCGCCGCGGCGCCGGCGAGAAGGCCGAGCGCCAGCGTGTAGAACGACGCGCGCGCCGTGAGCATCTCGCGGCGGATGAAGGCCTGCTCGTTGAAGGCGGGGAGCTTGAACTCGTAGCCTTCCTCGCCCTTCGCGGGCTTGACCTCGGCCTTCTCCTCGCGCTTCGACTTGGCGGCCTTGCCCATGGACCCGGCGGCGAAGAGGGGCGCCCTTGAAGAGGTTTGCGACCGCGAACCTTTATCCCCCGTCCTCGGACTCTCGCGCCATCATGTTCGAGAAGGTCCTCGTGGCCAACCGCGGCGAGATCGCCGTCCGCGTCTTCCGCGCCTGCCGGGAGCTTGGCGTCAAGACGGTCGCGGTCTACTCCGAGGCGGACGCGAACGCGCCGCACGTGAAGATGGCGGACGAGTCGGTGCTCCTTGGGCCCGCCCCCTCGCTCCAGTCGTACCTCGTGAAGGAGAAGATCCTCAAGGCCGCGCAGGACACGGGCGCCGACGGCATCCACCCCGGCTACGGCTTCCTCTCCGAGAAGTCCGACTTCGTGCGCATGTGCGAGAAGGCCGGCATCAAGTTCATCGGCCCCAACTCGCGCGCGATGGACGAGATGGGCGACAAGGTGAGCGCCAAGCGCAACGCCATCAAGGCCGGCGTGCCCGTCGCGCCCGCGAGCGAGGGCGCCGTGAAGCCGGAGGAGGCGCGCGCGGTCGTCGAGAAGATCGGCCTGCCCGTCATCGTGAAGGCCGTCCACGGCGGCGGCGGCATGGGCATGCGCATCGTCGAGAAGATGGAGGAGCTCGACAAGGCCGTGCGCGACGCGAGCGCGCAGGCCGCGAGCGCCTTCGGCAGCGACGAGGTCTTCATCGAGAAGTTCGTGCGCGACCCGCGCCACATCGAGTTCCAGATCCTCGGCGACGAGCACGGCCACGTCATCCACCTCGGCGAGCGCGAGTGCAGCGTCCAGCGCCGCAACCAGAAGCTTCTCGAGGAGTCGCCGAGCCCCGCCATGACGCAGGAGATGCGCGACGACCTCGGCGCGCGCTGCGTGAAGCTCGCGAAGAGCGTCGGCTACTCCGCGGCCGGCACGATGGAGTTCCTCTACAAGGACGGCCAGTTCTACTTCATGGAGATGAACACGCGCCTCCAGGTCGAGCACCCGGTCACGGAGCTCGTGACGGGAGTCGACCTCGTAAAGTGGCAGCTGCGCGTCGCGAGCGGCGAGAAGCTGACGCTCAAGCAGGAGGACATCAGGCTCCGCGGCCACGCGCTCGAGCTTCGCATCAACGCGGAGGACGCCTACAACGGCTTCGCGCCCGCCCCCGGCCTCGTGCGCCGCCTGCGCCGCCCGATGGGCCCCGGCATCCGCATCGACGACGGCATCGAGGAGGGCTTCACCATCCCCTCGACCTACGACAGCATGGTGATGAAGCTCATCACGCACGCCGAGTCGCGGCTCGACAACATCGACCGCAGCCTCTGGGCGCTCGACCAGCTCGTGCTCGAGGGCGAGCTCAAGACGAACGTCCCCTTCCACCGCCTCACGCTCAAGAACGACGCGTTCCGCAAGGGGCAGCTCCACACCGGCTTCATCCGCGACCAGAAGCTCATGGAGGCGCTCGAGGAGGAGGCGAAGCAGGTCGCGCACGCCAAGCGCGCGAAGGCCGCCGCGCTCCTCGCCGCGCTCACCCGCGCGCCCGGCGGAGGGATCCGCGGCGCGCACCACCGCCAGAACGCGCCGAAGCCGCTCGGCCCCGCGGAGGCCCCGACGCCTGCGTGGGCCATGCGCGCCAGGAGGAGCTGACGATGAAGGTCGTCCTGGAGCTTGGCGGCGACGAGTTCGACGCCTTCGTGAAGCGCGACGCGGACAAGCTCACCATCACCATCGACGGCGAGTCGTTCGAGGCGAAGCTCGGCGAGGGCACCGTGACGCTGGGCGGAAAGACGTACAGGGTCGAGCTCTCGGAGCGCGAGGTCGCGCTCAATGGCGAGCGCCTCCCCTTCCGCCTCGTCGACGTGAAGACGGGCGCGGCGGTCGGCGAGGCCGGCGGCGCGCGCGGCGCCCGCGTGAAGCCTCCGATGCCCGGCAAGATCGTGACCGTGGCCGTCAACGAGGGGGACGAGGTGAAGGCGGGCCAGGTGCTCGTCATCCTCGAGGCGATGAAGATGCAGAACGAGATCGTCGCCCCCTCCGCCGGCACCGTGAAGAAGGTGCACGTCAAGCCCGGCCAGAACGTCGAAGGGAAGGACGTGCTGGTCGAGCTTGAGTGACGCGAGCGCCGCTCAAGCGGAACAGGACGCACCTTCGAGCAGAAGCGCCCCCGCGACGGGCTCGATGAGGGCCGTCTCGCCCCAACCCTCATGAGCCCGCCCCGGCGTGCGTCCCGCATGCCCCTGTCCTTCGACCTCTCGGAGGAGGACCGCCTCATCCTCAAGACCGTGCGCGAGTTCTGCGAGGCGGAGATCGGTCCGCGCGCGAAGGAGCGCGACGAGAAGCGCATCTTCCCGCGCAAGGAGCTCCAGCGCATGGCGGAGCTCGGGCTTCTCGGGCCCAACATCCCGGAAGAGTACGGCGGCACGGGTCTCTCCACGCGCACCTACGTCCTCATCATGGAGGAGCTCTCGCGCTGGGACGCCGCGGTGGGCGTCACCTACGGCGTGCACACCTCCGTCGCGGTCTACCCGCTCCTCGAGAAGGGGACGGAGGAGCAGAAGCGCGAGGCGCTCCCGAAGCTCGCGAACGGGTCGCGCATCGGCTGCTTCTCGCTGAGCGAGCCTGGCGCCGGCTCGGACCCGGGCGGCCTTCAGGCCACCGCCGTGAAGGAGGGGGACGGGTACCGCATCAACGGCACGAAGATCTGGGTCACGAACGGCCACGAGGCGGGGCACGTGATGCTGATCGCGCGCACGGATCCCGCCGCCGGCAACCGCGGCCTCTCCTGCTTCCTCCTCACGGAGCCGTTCCCGAAGGGCTTCAAGCTCGGCGCGACGGAGCACAAGATGGGCATCCGCGGCAGCGTCACGAGCACGTTCCACCTCGAGGACATGTGGGTCCCCGAGAGCGCGCGCATCGGCGCGGAGGGGGACGGGTTCAAGCTCGCGATGAAGGCGCTCGACCCTTCGCGCATCGGCATCGGCGCGCAGGGGCTTGGCATCGCGCGCGCCGCGTACGAGGCGTCGGTCGCGTACGCGCAGGAGCGCGAGCAGTTCGGGAAGAAGATCGGCTCGTTCCAGGCAATCCAGTGGAAGCTCGCGGACATGGCGACGCGCATCGACGCGGCGCGTCTCCTCATCCAGCGCGCGGCGGCGCTCAAGGACGCCGGCCAGCCGTTCACGAAGGAGGCGGCGCAGGCGAAGTGGTACGCGACGGAGCTTGCGCAGTGGGCCGCCATCGAGGCCGTGCAGATCCACGGCGGCAACGGCTACACGACGGACTACCCCGTCGAGCGCTACATGCGCGACGCGAAGATCACG
>DASRYU010000267.1:0-10308 GCA_035687045.1 Thermoplasmatota archaeon
GCCCGAGCCCGAGCCGTCGAACACGGAGCCCGAGAGCGGCGTGCGCGTGCGCGTCGGCGGCATCGACGCGCAGGTCGAGACGGACCTCGTCCAGGCCCTCCTCGGGCTGTAGGCGAAGCGTCCGCTCGCGCGCGGAAGGGAGAACGAAAAGAAGAGCGGGGCGCGGTCGCGCCCCGTCGCGTGCTTATTCCACGACGAGCTGCGCCGTCTCGGCGGTGTAGCGCCAGTCGGCGGGGAGCTTGCCCACGCGGCGGTAGTAGTCCGCGAGGCGGCGGATGCGCGCCTCGATGAGCGTCAGGCCGCGCGCGTTGTGGACGTCGCGGCGGTGCGTCGCGAGGTGCCCCTGGAGGTGGACGGCGCGCTTCATGAGGTTCTGGAGGTCCTCGGGGATCTGCGGCGTGAGGCTCGCTTCCTGGAGGATCTGCGTCATCGTCTGGCCCGTCGCGAGGCGGACGTTGGGCACGCCGTACTGGTCGCGGAGGACGAGGCCGATGTAGGCGCCCGTGCGCCCCTCGCGGGCGAGGCGGACAACGATGTCCTTGATCTCGGCCTTCTCGATGGGCTGCCACTCGGGGGCTTCTTCGCGGGCGGGCGCGCGGCTGCGCGACGAGCCGCGGCTCTTGCTGTGGACGCGGGACATGAGGTCACTTCCGGATCCGGGGATGTACGCCGCTCGAAGGCGACGACCTCGCCGGTCTCAGGCGACGCGACGATGCCATCCGATATAAAGCCAGGGGTCGCCGGGGAGGGCACGGCGGCGTCCGCCGCCCGGGCGGCGGGTCGTGGCGATGGGGACATAAGCTTCCACACGCGCTTCCTCCGCATGTCCCCCCCGCGGACCGTCCCGGTCGTGAACGCGCGGCTGGCGAAGGTCCCGACCGGCATCGCCGGGCTCGACGAGATCACCTTCGGCGGCCTTCCCCGCGGGCGCGCCACACTCGTCTTCGGCGCCGCCGGCTGCGGAAAGACGCTTCTTGGCATCGAGTTCCTCGTGCGCGGCGCGACGCAGTTCGGCGAGCACGGCGCCATCATGAGCTTCGACGAGTCGGCGCACGACCTCGACGCGAACGTCCGCTCGATGGGCTTCGACCTCGAGCAGCTCCAGCGCGAGGGGAAGCTCGCCGTCGACCACGTGCTCGTCACGGGCCACGACACGTCGGAGAGCGGTCGCTTCGACCTCGACGCGCTCCTGCTGCGCATCGAGGCCACCGTGCGTGAGGTGAACGCGACGCGGCTTCTTCTCGACGGGCTCGAGGCGCTCTTCGCGGGCGTGAAGGACGGCGACCTCCTCCGCATGGAGCTCCAGCGCATGCTCCGCTGGCTCAAGGAGCGCGGCATCACGACGGTCGTGACCGGCGAGCGCGACCCGAGCGGGCCGGGGACGAGGCACGGCTTCGAGGAGTACGTCACCGACTGCGTCATCATGCTCGACCACCGCGTCGTCGACCAGCTGAGCACGCGACGGCTGCGCGTGATGAAGTACCGCGGCAGCACGCACGGCACGAACGAGTACCCCTTCCTCATCCACGAGAACGGCATCAGCGTCATCCCCATCACGAGCCTCTCGCTGCAGCACGAGGCGCTGCGCGACCGCGTGAGCAGCGGCGTCCCGAAGCTCGACGACCTCCTCGAGGGGCAGGGCTACTACCGCGGCAGCACCGTGCTCCTAAGCGGCGTCTCCGGCACCGGCAAGTCGAGCCTCGCCGCCCATTTCGTCGAAGCCGCGTGCAGCCGCGGCGAGCGCGCGCTCTACCTCACGTTCGAGGAGTCGCCCAGCCAGATCGTGCGCAACATGCGGAGCATCGGCATCGAGCTCCAGCCCTGGATCGACCAGGGGCTCCTCGAGATCCACGCGGCGCGCCCGACGGCCTACGGGCTGGAGATGCACCTTGTGGCCATCTACGAGAAGGTCCAGCGCCTCGGGCCCAGCGTCCTCGTCATCGACCCCATCACGAGCCTCTACGGCATGGGGACCGGCACCGAGCCGAAGGGGATGGCGACGCGCCTGATCGACCATCTGAAGGCGGGCCACGTCACGACGATTCTCACGAGCCTCATGTCGAGCGAGTCGAGCGAGAGCGAGAGCGCGATCAGCAGCCTGGCGGACACGTGGATCATGCTGAGCGACCGCCTCAACGGGCGCCGCGACCGGCTCCTGCGCGTCATCAAGAGCCGGGGCATGGCGCACAGCGACGCGAGCTATCGCATCCGCTTCGGCAAGCGCGGCGTCGACCTCCTGGACCCGGAGGGGCACGCTCCGGAGGCGCTCGCGCCGGTCAAGGGGGCGCCCTCGTGAAGGCCGAGGTGCAGGGCGTGACGGCGTGGAAGCTCCGGCTCTACGTGGCAGGCCAGACGCCGCGCAGCCGCCTCGCGGAGGAGAACCTCCGCCGCGTCTGCCAGGAGCACCTCGCGGGCGCCTACGAGATCGAGGTCATCGACCTTCTCGTGGACCCGACGCTCGCGCGCCGCGACCAGATCTTCGCGCTGCCCACGCTCGTGCGCGAGCTGCCGACGCCGCTCAAGAAGATCATCGGCGACCTCAGCGACGTCGAGCGGGTGCTTGTCGGCCTCGAGCTGCGCAGCGGCCAGGCGGCCACGGGGCCGCGCTAGCGCAATCCGGAAGTTGTTCCACAATCGAATTTTGATATGTCTGACACCCTCGCGCCGGCTCCGGCATGAGCGTTCACGTTGATATCGTCCCGGAGCCGCCGACAGAGGCCGCCGTGCGCGCCGCCATCGAGCGCGCGGAGCGGGCGGAGGCGTACGCAGACCGCATCGCGCGCATCCTCGCGCTCGTGGACCTCCTGAGCTTCCTGCACCACCGCAAGGACGTCGCGCGCTCCATCCTCGAGCAGGCGCAGCTCGCGGTCGGCGCGACGGGTGGATTCGTGCTCGCCGTGGAGCGCGAGAGCGCGCGCCTCGAGCTTGTGCACGCGGAAGGCGTCGGCTCCTCGGCGCCCGCCTCGATCGAGCTGGACGCGGACGACCTCTGCGCGCTCGTCGTGCGCCGCGGCGAGGCGACGTACGTCGCGCCCGCTCGGGCGTACCTCGGCCCCGAGGCGGGCGAGGGCGTCCTCGCGACGGTTCCGCTCGCGTTCACGGGGCGCACGCTGGGCGCGCTCGCCATCACGTGGCCCGAGGGCGCGGCGCCCGACGAGACCGACCGCGCGTTCCTCGCCGCCCTCGCGCAGCAGTGCGCGCTCGCGCTCCACCGCGTCGAGGCGGAGGAGACGCTGGAGCAGGCGCGCAAGCGGCTCGCGCAGAGCGAGAAGATGAGCGCTCTGGGCGGCATGGTGAGCGGCGTCGCGCACGAGCTGCGCACGCCCCTCGTCTATCTCGCCAACAACGTGGAGCTCATCCAGCGCGTTCTCCATCGCGGCGCCGCCGCGGGACGCACGGCCGCGGAGCTCCTGCCGGAGGTCGCGCCGATGGCGGCGGAGACGACCGAGGCGGTCGACCGGATCAGCCGCCTCGTGAGGGACCTGCGGAAGTTCGAGGCGCCCGCGCCGTCCGCGCGCGTCATGATGGACCTGCGCGCGCCGGTGGCCGAGGCGGTGCGCCTCTTCCAGGTGACCCACCGCACGGCGCGCCTCCAGCTCGATCTCGAGCACACGCCGAGCGTCCCGGTGGACCCCATGCAGGTCCAGCAGATCGTCATCAACCTCCTCGAGAACGCGACGGACGCGACAGGGCCCGCCGGCGCCCCCATCCACGTCGCGACGCGCCCGTCTTTCCACGCCGACGGAGGCGCGCTCCTTCTTGTCGAGGACGGAGGAACGGGGATGAGCCGCGAGACGCTGCTGCGCATGTTCGACCCGCTCTTCACGACGAAGCGCGAGGGGCGCGGCCTTGGCCTCAGTATCGTGAAGCGCATCGTGGACGACCACGGCGGCGAGATCGAGTGCCTGAGCACCCAGGCGTCGGGGACGCGCTTCACGATCCGCTTCCCGACGACGCCGCTTCCGCGCCGCGCGATGCCGTCGCTTGGCCCGTTGGAGACGCCCGCGGGCCTCAGCGCGCCGCCTGGCGCCGCGCCTTCTTAGCGGCGCGCACGCTCGCGGCGAGCTCCTTCTCGAGCCTGCGCGGGTCCTTCGCCTGCGCGAGACGGCGGCGCAGGAGCGCGAGGACGGCCGCCTCGTCCGGCCGCAGCTTCTCGCGCGCGACCTGCGCGGCGGCGCGCTCCATGACGGCCGCGAACGTGCCGTCGAGGTAGGCCTCCAGCACCTCCGGGTGGACGTAGCACTTGCGGCAGACGGCGGGCGTGTTGCCCAGCCGCTCGGCGACGGCCTCGATGGCGCGCGTGACGTTCTTCTTCGCCTGCGCCTTCGTGTCGTACGTCTCGACCTCCTGCAGCGCGACGGCGGCCAGCACGGTGCCTGCCCACGTGCGGAAGTCCTTGGCCGTGAACTCCTCGCCCCCGATCTCGCGCAGGTACTCGTTGACGTCGCCGGAGGTCACGTCGCGGACGTTCCCCTCCTCGTCGAGATACTGGAAAAGCTCCTGCCCCTCGAGCTCCTGGCACCTCTTGACGATGCGCGCGAGGCGCGGGTCCTCGACCTCGATGCTGTGGTCCTTCCCGGCCTTGCCGCGGAACTCGAAGACGACCTTGCCTCGCGGGAAGCGCGCGTGGTGGTCCTGCAGGGTCGTGATGCCGTGCGAGCCGTTCGACTTGCGGTACTCGTCGTTCCCGACGCGCATGTACGTCGTGTCGAGCAGGCGCACGATGGCGGCGAGCACCTTCTCGCGCGGAAGCCCCTCGCGCCGCAGGTCGCGCGCGACGCGGGCGCGCATCTTCGGCAGCGCCTTCGCGAACGCGAGCATGCGGTGGTACTTCGCCTCGTCGCGCGTCTCGCGCCACTTCGGGTGATAGCGATACTGCTTGCGCCCGCGCGCGTCGCGGCCCGTCGCCTGCAGGTGCCCGTTCTCATGCGGCGAGATCCACACGTCCTCCCACGCCGGCGGGATGGCGAGCTTGCGGATGCGCGCGAGCGTCTCCTCGTCCTTCACCGGCTTGCCCGCGTCGTCGACGTAGCGGAACGTCTGCCCCGCGCGGATGCGTCGGATCCCCGGGCCCCTGTCCGTGACGTAGCGAAGCCCCGCCGCGCGCGCGGCGTGGTGGGGCGCCTGGACCGTGGGCTGGAGGACGGCGGCCATCGCCCCCGTCTCGCCGGAGCCCGCGTCATTCCCCTTCTGGCCGCTTCTTGGATGCCTCTGCTGCGGCGCGCTGCGCCGCGCCGATCTTCGCGGAGCGCTCGGCGGTCCCCATGCCGCCCGTGCCGCGCATGCCGCCGTCGGGGAACGCCTCCTCGCCGTACTGCTGGAGGCCGCGCTTGCCTTCGAGGACGTGGTCCTTGTGGTCGAGCACGTCCTCCTGCTCCTCCGCGCCCTGGCGCTTCTCGTCGGCCATGAGGGCGCGCTTCCGCCTCGGCGCGTCAAGGCGCTTTTGGGCGCTTCGCCGCTAACGAGGGCACCCGCTCGCCGGCTCCTCGATGCGTCAGCGCCGCGCGCGCACGCGGGAGGGCCGACGTGCGCCCGCGCGCTCCGCCTGCACGTCGACGACGGGCACGCGGACGCGCTGGGCGCGGGGGCGCGGGTGGAGCTGCGGGACGGCGTCCGCGTTGGGCGCGAGGAGGACGACGGTGACGCCGGCGAGCACGAGGAGCGCTCCGGCGAGCGCGGCGAGGGAAGGGACGCGCGTGCCGGTGGCGGCGTCGAGGATCATCGCGAGGACGGGGAGGACGACGAAGATCATGCTCGCGCTCGTGGCGTTCCACTTGCGCGTGACCCACGTGAAGAGGAGGAACGCGCCGAGCGACCCCGCGAGCGCGAGGTACACGATAGGGCCCCACGCGGCGGCGGTGCGCGGCAGCGCGTGCGGCTCGCGCATGGCGAAGCTCCCCAGCACGCACACGAGAGCGCCGACCGCGGCGCCGATGGCGTTCGTCATGACGACCGGGCGCGCGGGCGTGCGCTTGAGGACGATGGTGCCGGCCGCCATGGCGAGCGCGGCGCCGAAGACGGCGAGGAGCCCCGCGAGCGGCACGTCGCGCTGGAGCTCGGCGGCGAACATGAGCGCGACGCCGGCGAACGACGCGATGGCGCCGACAAGCTTGCGCAGCGAGAGCACCTCGAGCTTGATCGTCCACGCGAGGACCGCGGTGAGGAGCGGGAGCGTCGCGAACACCGTCGCGGCGACGCCGCCCGTGACGTGCTGCTCGGCCCAGTAGAGGAGCGAGAAGGCGACGCCGAAGTCGAGGACGCCGAAGAGCGCCGTGAGCCCGAGGACGCGGCCGCGCGGCACGCGGATGCGCAGCGCGGCCATGAGCGCCAGGAGAAGGACGCTCGCGAGGATGAGCCGCAGCGCCGCCGCCCAGAGCGGGGGCACCGTCGCGACCCCCAGCCGCACGACGTAGAACGTGGTGCCCCAGATGAGCGAGGCCCCCGCGAACGCCGCGAACGGCAACGCCTCCGCGCGCACGGGCCGAGGAGGCGCTTCCGCTGCTTCATCCTGCCACGTGCCCTCCCGGCTGCGGCGCGTCGCGGCCTTATGCACGCGCGCGCGTTGCGGCGCTCACCTGCGGCGCGGGATGGCGCCGGCGACGCCGGCCCAGGACGCCTCGCGCACCTCGGGGTACGCGCCCTGGAAGTACGCCTCGGCGGCGAGCTGGTCCTGCCACCACGCCTTGCACTCGCACGAGAGCTCGCCGAAGACGCGCGGGTCCTGGCTCACGTTGAACGCGGCGATGGCCTTGAGCACGTGCTCGTCGCACTGGCCGCAGTTGTGCGCGCCGCGGTTCTTGCCGCCGGCGACGGGGTCCGACTTGAGGACCGTCGTCGGGCACGCCTCCTTGCCGCGCACGAGCGCCTCGACGACGCTCCAGAGCCACGGCGGGCGGTACTGCCCGCGCTTCCAGAGGCTCTCGACAAGCGTGTTCTTCTGGATGTTCATCGGGTTGAGCGACACCGTCGAGCTGTGCGGGCCCGCGAGCCGCGCCGTCTCGACGCAGTCGCGGATGGCCTCCTCCTCCGTGAGGAAGGGGGGCTTCACCATCGTGTAGCACTTCAGGCTCGCGCCGTTGGCGGCGGCGACGTCGGCCGCCCGCACGTACTCCTCGAGGAAGAACTCCTTGTTGACGGAGTAGCGAGCGACGGTCCTGTTCGCGCTCTCGAGGCCGATGCCGAACTCGAGCTTCGTGCCCGCGGGGAGGACGGCGCGGATGGCGGCGACGCGCTCGGGGAGCACGTCGACCGCCTGCGCCTCGATGTTGAGCTTCTTCACGCTGGGGGGCACGAGCGCCGCGATGTCGCGCTGCGCGCCCTCGTCGACCTCGTACGGGTCGAGGAAGGAGCCCGACGTGTAGATCTTCACGATCGGCTCCCCCTTGTACTCGCCAAGCGCGTTCCGCATCTGCTCGACAAGCTCGTTGGGCTCGATCTTGCGGATGAACGAGTCGTTGACGTAGCCGCAGAACGTGCAGCCGCCGCCCAGCGCCCAGCGGCAGCCGCGCGTGCGGAGGATGATGACGAACGCCGTGACCTCCTCGCCGTCGAGCCGGTCGGGCTGCGTGAACGTCGTCGACGGGTAGGAGGGGTCGCCGCTCTTGACCGTGAGGTGGCGCGCCTCGCGCGACGCCTTCGCGAGCGGCTGGTAGAACTTGACGCGCGTGAACTCGGGTGTCGCCATCTCAGGCACCTCCCTGCTGGGCGCCGGCGGCCCCCGCCGTGGCGCCCTTCTCTCCCTTGGCGCCCTTGGCGGCTCCGGCCTTGTGGCGCACGACGACGCACGCGCCGCGCTTCATGGCGCCCATCTCGGCGCCCGAGACGAGCGCGCGGCCCACACCGCGGAACTCGCCGTTGTGGTGGAGGATGACCTCGTCCTCGGGCGCGATCTCCGCGTCGGCGTTGCGGATGCCGACCGCGAAGATGGTGCCGCTGGGGCGGAAGTCGTCGATCTCGACGCGATACATGCCCGCGTCCATCATGCGGCGCCCGCCCTCAAGCCCGAGCGAGAGGTAACCGCGGTCCTCCGTCGTCATGGCGAGCTGCTCGTTCGTGTCGGCGTCGAGGACCTTGAGGAAGGGCATCTTGCCGCGCACGACGGCGCCGTCGACGAGCGACTGGCCCGCCTCGCCGAACTGGAAGCGCGCGAGGCTCGACATGTCGTCCATGACGCGCTGGCCCCACGCGACGCGGGGCACGGCGTCGGCGAGCTTGTTGAGCGTGCTCGTGAGGTTCTCGAGGCTCTCCGGCTTGAGCGGGTCGCCCTCGGCCGTGTAGTGGAAGTCGCCGAGCACGGGCGCCACGATCTCCATCTCGACCTCGTCGAGGTGGACGACGATGGCGTCGTAGCGCGAGCGCGCGAGGAGCGCGGTCACGGCGTCGCGGATCATCGTCTTCTCGTCCTCGTCCCAGTGGCCCGTGACGGGGAGGTCGTAGTGCGCGGCGGGGTACACCGTCTCCAGCTCGCGCGGCACGACGCCCAGCGGCGAGGTGATGATGGCCTCGTGGACGGCGGCGCGGTTGCGCACGCGGTCGAGCGCGCTGAAGAGGATGCGGTGCGTCTTCGAGAGCGCGTACGGCTTCGTCGCGCTGCACGGGAGGAGCACGAGCACGCGCGCGCTCGTGGGCTTGCGGTAGCGGCGCGCGAGGCGGCGGCGGAAGCGCACCATCTCGGGCCGGTCGAGCGACTCCTTGCTCGTGGCGTAGAGGGGGCCCTCGCGCAGGAGCGGGACCTTCCCCTCGAAGAAGTGGTACGCCTCCTTGTCGAGGCGGCGCAGGTGCGCGGCGAGGGTGGGCGTCGCGCGGACGCGCTGCTCGACAAGCTCGCGCAGCTTCCCGGCGCGGATGGCGGCGTGGACGCGGGCGAGCTCCTCCTGCACGGCCTCGCGCGCGTGCGCGACGAGGTCCTCGGCCCCGCGCATGCCGGCGGCCTTCGCGACCTCCGCCGCGAGGGGACCTTCCGGCGTGAGGTAGGCGCCCTGGCGCGCGGCGAGGACGGCGGCCGCGTCGTCGACGAGGTCGACGCCGACGTAGGCGAGGAGCGCGAGCTCGTGCGGGAGGCCGCAGCCGGGGAGGTAGAGGAGGCGCTCGGGGCCCGCGTTGTCGCGGAGCGTCGTGACCGCCTTCGCGAACGTGTACGGGTTGTCCATCAGGGCGCGCGCGGCGCCGAGGACGACGACCTCCGCGTCGGCGGGGATGCGGCCGGCGGGGTCGAGCGCGACGAACGCGCGGTCGCCGACGTGCTCCTGGAAGTTCTCCTCGTGCCCCGCCTTCTGCAGGTCGGCGCCGGCGGCCGGCGGGTAGGGGAGCTCGTCGTCGATGGCGAGCCACGACGCCTCGGCCGGCTGCGGGTAGAAGCGCGAGCCGCCGGCGAGGACGGCGTCGCGCACGCGCGGCTCGCGCGAGAGGACGATGCGGCCGGCCGGCGCGGGCGCGCCCGGCAGGTCCGCGGCGAAGGCCAGCGGCGTCGCGAGCGTCTACTCCCCTCGCTTCCACGAGAGAATGCGCGCGGCTCCGTCGCGCTGGACCGGTTCGATCATCGGCCGCTTCCAGGCGGCACCCCTACTTAAAGGGTCACTTGCCGCGGCCAAAGCCGAAGCGCCGCTTCTTTGCCGGCGCGTCGCTCGCGGGAGCGTCGGGCTGAGGCGCGGGCTCGGGCCGAGGCTCGGGCGCGCTCTTCCTGCCGAAGCGGCCAAGGAGCCCCTTCTTCGGCTTCGCCTCCTCGGGCGTCGCGGCGCCTGGCGCGGGCTCGGCCGCGGGCTCGGGCGTCGGCGGCGCGGGGGCCGCGGTCGCGGGCACGGGGAGCGCGTCCACCGTCGATGCGACCGCCTCATAGGGGCGCGCGACGCCGTCCTCGATGAGGTAGAGCGCGCGGCGCTCGCCCTCGTCCGCGGATTCCCAGGCGACGTCGACGACGATGCCGGTCCCGACGCGGTGCACCGTCTCGACCGAGATCAGGGCGCCGCGGATCGCCGCCTCGAGCGGCTCGCGGTAGTGGTCGGGGATCTTCGGCCGCACGTTCACCGGCACGCTCACGGGCGCCTGCGGAAGGGGCGGCAGCTCGCGGCGGCGCACCTCGAGCGAGTCGACGAAGTCGCGGATCTCGTCGAGCGAAGCGTCGTGCCTGGGGCGGAAGGTGCGCTCGGTGAAGCGGACCTCGTGGGCGCCGTCGAAGTACGCGCGCTCGGCCGCGAGCTTCTGCGGGCGCGGCGTGCGGTCGAGGTCGAGGACGTGGATCGTTTCGCGCGTCTCTTCGGTGACTTCGTGGGGCAACGTGTCAGCCTCCCGGCTGGTGGATGAACTCGAGGG
>DASRYU010000268.1:0-4196 GCA_035687045.1 Thermoplasmatota archaeon
CGCGGCCACCGTCGTGCCCATGTCGCGGATGGCGAAGCGCGACATGTGGGGGATCTCCTTGGAGCGCTCGATCGCGAGGGGGCGGCTCGGGCGGATCTTCACGATGGCGATGTCCCCGGTCTTGAGGAACTGGGGGTTCTCCTCCTTGACCTGGCCCGTCTTGGGGTCGAGCTTCTTCTGGAGCTCTTCGAAGGTGCAGGCGACCTGCGCCGTGTGGATGTGGAACACGGGCGTGTAGCCGGCGGCGATGACCGACGGGTGCTGGAGGACGGCGACCTGCGCGATGAAGGTCTTCGCGACCTTCGGGGGCGTGGCGGGGTGGCCCGCGACGTCGCCGCGGCGGATGTCCTTCTTGCCGATGCCACGGCAGTTGAAGCCGACGTTGTCGCCGGGGAGCGCCTGCGCGTGCGTCTCGTGGTGCATTTCGATCGTCTTGCACTCACCGGAGACGCCCGACGGCTGGAAGATCAGGTTGTCGTTGACCTTCAGGATGCCCGTCTCGACGCGGCCGACGGGGACGGTGCCGATGCCGGTGATCGAGTAGACGTCCTGCACCGGGAGGCGGAGCGGGAGGTTCGTGGGCTTCTGGGGCTCCTTGAGGTTGTTGAGCGCGTCGAGGAGCGTCGGGCCCTTGTACCACGGAGCGACGCTGCCGGGGCCCTTCGTGATGTTGAGGCCCTGGTAGGACGAGCCGGGGACGACGGGGACGTTGTCGGGCTTGTAGCCGACCATGCGGATGAGCTTGGTCAGGTCTTCCTTGAGCGCGTTGAACTTCTTCTCGTCCCAGTTGATCGCGTCCATCTTGTTGACGTAGACGATCAGCTGCTCGACACCGAGCGTGCGGGCGAGGAACACGTGCTCCTTCGTCTGGGCCTCGATGCCCGAGACGGCGGAGACGACGAGCGTCGCGGCGTCGGCCTGCGAGGCGCCCGTGATCATGTTCTTGACGAAGTCGCGGTGGCCCGGCGCGTCAATGATCGTGAAGTAGTACTTGTCGGTCATGAACTTCTTGTGGGCGATGTCGATCGTGACACCGCGCTCGCGCTCCTCCTTGAGGTTGTCCATGACGAACGCGAATTCGAAGGTGGCCTTGCCCTTCTCTTCCGCTTCCTTCTTCAGCTTCTCGAGCACGTGCGCGTCGATGTGGCCCGTGTCGAGAAGGACGCGGCCGACGGTCGTGGACTTGCCGGCATCGACGTGTCCGATGAACACGGCGTTCATGTGGGGCTTTTCTGCCATGATGTCAATCTCCTGTTGGGCGGGCCGCGAGGTGCTCGCTCCCGCATCAGTCCGGAGTGGCAGGCGTAGGGCGCCTCCTCGCGAGGCCCCCCGAGCTTCCCAAGCTCACCCGTCGGAGCGCGGCTCGCCCAGCACTGACGGCTGGCCTCCGCGGTCCGCATCCGGTGCTGGTGCGGGCGTGGCCGCGCAATCCTCGGCGGCTATACAAAGCTATGGGTCGCCGGACAGGCGGCCATCCGGGCGCCTCGCTCGCTTCGTCAGCGGGCGCGGGTGAGGAAGTGGCCGACGACGACGCCGCCGAGAAGAAAGAGCGCGTAGAGCCACCACGGTCCGAAGCGGCCGGTGCTCCCCGTGCCCGTCGCGCCGCCCCCGTCGAGCGCCTGCACCGGGAGGTGCGTGCCGGCGCGCGAGCCGTCCTCGTGCGTCACGCTCACCGGGACGAACACGATGTCGCCGGGCGCAAGGTCGGCGTCGAGCGTGAGCGGGAACGTGTGGTTCTGCGGCGTCGTCGTGGCGTCGATGTCGGCCGCGCGCTTCCCCGGCAGCGAGACGCCCGCCGTCTCCTCGAGCGCGACGCTGACCGTCGCGTTCGTCGCGGTGGTGTTGGCCGCGAGAGCGACCTTCGCCCACACGTGCACGCGCGCGCCCGGCGCGAAGGCGAAGATGGCGCCGGAGGTGGCAAGCTCGGTGTCGGCGGCGACGCCGAACTCCGCCGTCACGTAGGCGGACTGGCCGACGGTGACGAGGAGCTGGCAGTGGAGCGCGTTGGGCGGGCAGTTCGACGCGAGCGCCGCGGGCGCGAGAAGGAACGCCAGCAGGACCAGCACGGATGGTGTTCGCCTCATTCTCCGCCTCGCGAGGCGAGGACCGGCGGGAAGGATAGCCTTTCCGCGCTCACACCCGACGGGCGACGTCGAGCTCGATGGACGCGGCCTCCTCCTGCGAAAGCCCCAGCGCCTCCCGGAGCCGCTCGAGGACGAGCCGCTCGTTGCGGTCGAGGACGCCGTCGGCCCACGAGAGCGCGACCTGCTCGCGGTAGATGTCGCGCCGCATGTCGCCGGGAAGGTCGCGCCCCGGCGGGGGCGCCGGGAGCGCGGAGCGCGCGAGCTTCTCCGCCATCAGCTGGAGGGGCGCGATGGCGAACATGAGGAGGACGGCGGCGCCGATGCCGAGGAGGCCACCGAAGCGCGCGCTCACGAGCTCCGTGCCCATCTCGCTCGCGACGAAGAACACGCCGACGAACACGGCGCCCACCGTGCTCTGCTTGAGCGTGAACCGCAGCCGCGCGTCGAGGTCGAAGAGCGACTGCCGCACGAGCGCGTACGTGACGGCGACGGGGAGCGCGAGGCGCCAGAGGCCGAGGAGGAACACGGTGCGAGGGCCCGCCTCGCCGGTGCCGACGTAGAGGCCGGTGGCCGCGGCGAGGGCGACGAGCCCGAAGGTGGCGGCCCGGCGGCGGCGCGGAAGGGAGCGGCTCGCGAGGAGATAGCCCGCGAGCGGGAGCGCGGCGAGCGCGATGAGCGGGTGGGGCACGTAGCGCCACGGCGCGCCCGCGAAGCCCGCGCCCACGTCGGCCGCGGCGACCATCACGGTGGCCGAGAGCGCGGCGTCGACGGCGGCGTTCACCGCGAAGCCCGCCGCCACCGTCCGCAGCGCGGAGCTGCCCGGCCCGCCCAGGCGCGCCTGGCGCGCGAGCCGCAGCGCCGCGAGCGCGGAGACGAGCGGGAGCGCCGCCGCGAGGAAGACGAGTGGGCCCACGACGTCGCCCCCGGGGCCCGCGCACACGACGAGGCAGTGGTCGAGCGCGTACGCAAGCTCCGCGACGACGGCGACGCCGAGGCAGAGGAGGAAGACCGCGCGCAGGCTCATGCGCGCGGGCGGCCGCGGGTACGTCGCGGCGAAGTAGGCGAGGGAGACGGCCGCGCCGATGAGGAAGTACGGGCTCAGCCGCTGGAAGTACGCCTGGTCAAGGGCGGGCCACGCGTCGGGGAGACGGTTGACGAGGATGACCGTCGCGCGCAGGAAGAGGAAGAGCGCGAAGGCGCGGTGGAGGCGCGACTGGAAGTGGAGCGCGAGAAGCCACGCCGCGAGCGCGAGCATGAGCGCCGCTGCCGCGAACTGCGACGCGACGAGATAGTGCTCGCCCACGCGGAAGGAGCGCCGCCGGCGAACGTCAACCTATCTCGTAGCTCACGAGCTCCTGCATGTGCCCGTCGCGGATGGTGCGGACGGCCTGCTCCACCTCGGGCGAGAACCAGATCTCCGTCTCCTGCGCGAAGGGGAAGAGCCCCTCCGAGCGGATGGTCGCGTTGTAGCGGTACGTCGCGAACGAGCCCGCGGGGACGGTGACGTTCTCGAGGCCGAGGAAGCGCACGTTGGCCGTCGCCTGCTGGCGCACGTCGCCAAAGGGCGTGGCCGCGATGAGCGTGCCGTTGTAGACGTGGTCCTCCGCGGGGATGAGGATGGGGAGCGGGGGGTCGAAGCGGATGGTGACCCCACCGGCCACGAGCTGGTCCTGGACGGACAGGATGGCGAGCGTGCGCGCGTCGAACGTGGTGATCGTCGTGTGCGGCGCGCCGCCGGGCCGCTCGCTGACCGTGCGCAGGCGCACCATCGTCGCGTTGGCGCCCGTGACGGTGGAGACGACGGTCTCGTTCGCGTCGCCCGAGTAGCGCCACGTGTCGTTCACGTGCGCGACGACCGACCCCTCGCTGGGCGGGGGCGGAGGCGGCGGCGGGCCCGACGGCGTGGGCGTGGTCGTGGTCTCCGGCGCGTCGCCGGCGTTGTTGCATCCGGCAAGGAGCGCCACGAGGGCGACGAGCAGGGGCGCGAGGCGCGGCATCGTCGCGGGAGTCCGCGTCCCGCCGTTTGCCTTTGTCGGAGGGGCCGTTGAAGGGCCGGGCCGAGGCGGAGGCCGAGGCGGAGGCCGAGGCCGGGGTGGGGACGAGGACGAGGAC
>DASRYU010000269.1:0-2909 GCA_035687045.1 Thermoplasmatota archaeon
ACACGACGTGGCGCTTGAACTTCAGCTCGGAGTCCGTCAGGCCCGCGGCGACGCCGACGAGCTGCGACAGGTGCAGGATCGGCATCTGGAAGTCCTTGCCGGTCTTCTTCTTCAGCTTCGACTGCCAGGCGTCGAGCGAGAGGTGGCAGAGCGGGCACGGGGTCACCATCGCGTCGGCGCCCGCCTCCTTCGCCTGCTCGATCGGCTGGATCAGCTCGCCGAGCGCCGTCTCCTCGCGCGCCTGGATGATCGGGAACCCGCAGCACTTCACCTTCGCCGGGTAGTCGACGGCCTCGCCGCCGCACGCCTCGATGATCCGCTCGAGCGACCACGGGCGGTCCGGGTCCTCGAAGCCGAGCAGCTTCGACGGGCGCAGGATCTGGCAGCCGTAGAAGGGCGCGATGCGCAGCCCCTTCAGGCCCTTGTGCGCCGTCTGCTTGAGCAGGTCGTAGCCCTCGCCCTCGGCGACGAGCCAGAGGAAGTGGCGGACGTCGACGGTGCCGTTGTACTCCGGCACGCCCACCTTGGCGAGGTTCTCGTTCACGCGCGCGCGCAGCGCCTCGTCGCCCTGGAGCTGGTGGTTCGCCTGGCGCAGGTTGAGCGTGCACACGTTGCAGACGGTCATCAGCGTGTCGCAGCCCGTCGCCTCCGCGTAGGCGAGGATGCGCGCGTTCAGGTGCAGGTAGTAGTCCGGCTCGGCCTCGTGGATGTCACCGGCGCCGCAGCAGGTCACCGTCTCCAGCTCCACGAGCTCGAGCCCCACCTTCGGGGAGAGCGCCTGCGTGGAGATGTCGAGCTCCTTCGCCGAGAGCGACGCGAGGCAGCCCTTGTAGTACGCGACCTTCTTCACCGGCTCTCCTCCGTCGTCTCCTCGTTGAGGCGGTCCGCCGCGTACTTCCGCGTCGGCTGCTCGCCCGGGGTGATGTCCGCGTGGTCGCGGCTGCCGTGGCCCTGCACGCTGCCGCCGCCGTCCTCGGCGTTTCCGTGCGCGTGCTCGATCCGGGAGAGCGCGCGCTCGCCCTGCACGATCCCGAGCGCGCCGTCGCGGCCCTGCTCCTTGACGATGTCGAAGAGCGCCCGTGCCTCCTTCACGCCCTCCGCCACGTGCGGCGGGAAGGGCGGCGGCACCTTCCCGTGCCGGGCGAGGTTCATCGCGAACTTCATCTGCTTGATCGACGAGACGACGCCCTGGGTCTTCGGCACGAGCTCCGTCTCGCGGAGCCAGCCGGTCGTCTTCGCGGAGGTCACGAACCACTTCGCGTGCTTCGCGCCCATGTCGCTGTCGATGCCCTCCTTCATCGCCTCCGCGCCGAGCTTCGCGATCGCGTCGCGCGGGTCGACGCCCTTCGGGCAGCGCTCGTTGCAGAAGTAGCAGCGGGTGCAGTCCCAGATCCCGTGCTCGGAGCTGTACTCCTGGAGCCGCTCGACGCGCGCGCCGTCGCGCGGGTCGCCGACGAAGCGCATCCCCTTCGCGAGCGCCTGCGGGCCGAGGAACTCGGGGTCGGACTCCATCGAGTTGCACTCGGAGACGCAGCAGCCGCAGTTGATGCACAGCGACTCCTTGTGGATCACGTTCATCCGCTCCTGCGAGATGACGTACTCCTCGTTCGCGTCCGGGATCTCGTAGCCGGGCTGGAGATAGGGCTTCATCGCCTTGAACTTCGCCCAGAAGGGATCCATGTCGACGACGAGGTCCTTCACGATCGGCAGGTTCCCCATCGCGCTGATCACCGGGACGTGGCCACGGCTCGCGATGTCGTACATGCGCGTCTTGCAGGCGAGGACGGCGCCGCCGTCCATCCGCATGCCGCAGGAGCCGCAGATCATCATGCGGCAGCTCTTGCGGTACGCGAGCGTCCCGTCGTGCCGGTCCTTGACGATGTCGAGCACGTCGAGGAGCGTCGCCTCCTCCGGCGCGTCCACCTCGTACTCGCGCAGCGCGCGCTCGCCGGTCGACGAGTCGTAACGCCAGATCTTGAGCCCGACCTTCACCTAGTACTTCCTCTCCGTCGGCGTCCACTTGGTCATGCGCACGTCCTTGTACGAGAGCTCCGGCCCGTCCCCGTTCCAGCGGGTGATCGAGTGCTTGAGGAAGTTCTCGTCGTCGCGGTTCGGGTAGTCGTGCGGGCGCGAGTGCGCGCCGCGGCTCTCCTTGCGGGCGATCCCGGCCTGGAGCATGCAGGCGGCGAGGTCGAGCATGTAGCCGAGCTCGATCGCCTGCGTCAGGTCGCTGTTGAAGACCTGGCCCTTGTCCTCGACGACCACCCGCTCGTAGCGCTCGCGCAGCCCTTCGATGATCCCGATCTGCTTCTCCATCTGCTCCTCGCGGCGGAAGACCCCGAAGTTCTCGAGCATCGTCTGCCCGAGCTCGTCGCGGACCATCCACGGGCGCTCGCCGTCGGTGCGGTCGAGCAGCGTCTTCAGCTCGCGCTCCGCGTCGGCCGTGGCCGACTGCGGCACCTCGACCGTCGTGCTCGCGAGCGCCCACTCGGCGGCGGCGCGGCCCGCGCGCCGGCCGAAGGTGATCGTCTCCATCAGCGAGTTGCCGCCGAGCCGGTTCGCGCCGTGCACCGAGACGCACGCGACCTCGCCGGCGGCGTAGAGCCCCTCGAGCTCCGTGAGCCCGTCCGTGTCGGTCTCGACGCCGCCCATGTGGTAGTGCGCGCCCGGGCGCACCGGGATCGGCTCGTGGATCGGGTCGACGCCCGCGTAGACCATCGCGAGCTCGCGCGAGCCCGGCAGCCGCGTGAGGATCTTCTCGGCGCCGAGGTGGGTGAGGTCGAGGAGCACGGAGCCGTTGACGCCGCGGCCCTCGTCGATCTCCGTCTGCTCGGAGCGCGAGACGACGTCGCGCGAGGCGAGGTCCTTCGCGGTCGGCGCGTAGCGTTCCATGAAGCGCTCGCCGAGCG
>DASRYU010000270.1:0-4798 GCA_035687045.1 Thermoplasmatota archaeon
CTGTCGCGCCCTCGCGCCGCACTACGCGGCGCTCGCCGACGAGTACCGGGGCTGGATCGCCTTCGGCAAGATCGACGGCGACTTCAACCCGCGCTACGTCGAGGACAACGAGGTGCAGGCGTACCCCACCGTCCACCTCTATCTCGACGGCGAGCGCGTCAGCACCGCCCTCGGCTTCGTCCGCCCGCCAGAGCTTCGCCGCATCCTCGACGAGCTCATCGACCGCGCGTGACGCCGACGTGGGCGCGACGCAAGGTGCTGAAGCGCGCAGAAGTGCCGAAGAGCGCGCTCCGGATCCCGCCCGAGTGGCGCGCGGCCATCGGCTCCTCGGTCTTCGGGCGCGCTGCGAGCCGTCGGCGTCGATGCGGGGCACGCGCGAGGAGCGGCGGGCGCTCGCCAGCCCATCGGGGGGCGCGACGAGGAATCTTTCTTGAGTTGATAGCGGGGAGTAGATTTGAACTACTGATCTACGGGTTATGAGCCCGTCGGGATTTCCTGGCTACCCCACCCCGCTGTTGCGTGTGTATTGTCGTCTCCGCCTTTCTCCCGGCGGGTCATGGACGGGTCGTGAGCCCGTCGGGACCGCAGGCGCGGAGCGCCGAGGACGCGGACGCGCGAAGCGCGTCGAGCGTTTCCTGGCTACCCCACCCCGCTGGTGAGATGCCGCAGCAGTCGCGCGTGACGCGCCTGCCCGACAAGGCCGCCCAATCCACGTCTCCCGGATAAACCTTCGTCTTGGCTCGCGGCGCCCCGCACGTTCATGGCACGTCGGCGAGCTTCGCGCGCCGATGGAACGCTCGCCGACGCTCAAGGACGTGCGGCGCGCGTTCGCGCGTCGCGTCGCGGAGCCGGCGCGCGACGAGCTTCCGGAAGGCGCGAGCGCCGTGCTCGTGCCGCTCTCGCCGGCGAGCGACGGCGCGCTCTCGCTCGTGTACACGAAGCGCGCGGAGACGCTGCGCCGCCACGCGGGCGAGCTCTCGTTCCCCGGCGGTCGCGTGGACGCGGACGACGCGCACCCGCTGGCGGCGGCGCTGCGCGAGGCGGAGGAGGAGATCGGCCTCCTGCCCAAGGACGTGGAGGTGCTCGGCCACCTCACGGACATGACGACGCACTACGGCGTGCTCGTGTCGGCCTACGTCGGCGTGCTGCAGGGGCCGCCGCCGCGCGAGCCGACGTCGAAGGAGGAGGTGGCGGAGATCCTGACGGTGCCCGTCGCCATGCTTTTCGATCGCGCGCGCTACGAGGCGCGCGCGCACGTGGACATGCCCGACCGCCGCGTGCACTACTGGCGCCTGCCGCGCGCGGTGCTGTGGGGCATCACGGGCGAGCTCACGGCGCGCTTCCTGCGGCGCGTGTGGGGCTGGGAGCCGCCGGGCGAGCCGCTCCTCATCGACGACGTCAGCGCTTTCCGTCCCACGAGTACGTGACGCCGGTGAGCTTCTTCGCGCGGTGGGCGCGGCGCGCGTAGAGGTAGATGGGCGCGCCGGCGAGGACGATGAGCACGCCGACGGCGGCCTGGGCGGGCGTGCGCAGGAACGCGTTCAGGATGAAGAGCGCGGAGCCGAGCACGAACACGAGCGGCACGAACGGGTAGAGCGGGACCCGGTAGGCGCGCGGCGCGTCGGGCATCTTGCGGCGCAGCACGAAGACGGCGGCGGTCGCGAGCGCGTAGAAGATGAACGAGTCGACGATGATGTAGGTGAGGAGCGTGTCGAAGAGCGGCGCGCCGCCCACCGGCGGGAGGAGCACGAGCGCGAGGCTGATGCTTGTCTGGAGAAGGATGGCGCGGCCGGGCGTGGCGAAGCGGGTGAGCTTCGAGAGCCCGTGCGGCACGAGCCCGTCGCGCGCCATGGCGAAGGCGATGCGCGGGCCGGTGAGGACGATGTTGTTCACGGTGCCCACGATGCTGATGAGGATGGCGACGCTGATGACGATGCGCGCGCCGGAGCCGAAGATGACGTCGGCGGTCTCGCCCGCGGCGAAGCTGCTCGAGCCGACGGTGCCGGGGCCCACCGCGAGGAGGTAGACCAGATTGGCGAGGACGTAGACGACGAGGACGAGGAGCGTGCCGAGGATGAGGCTGCGCGGGACGTTGCGCTTGGGGTCGCGCACCTCCTCGGCGACCTGCGTGCTGTTCTCCCAGCCGTCGTAGGCGAAGAAGATGGGGATGAGCGCGAGGCCGAACGCGCTCACGAGCGAGAGCCCCGTGGGTGCCTGCACGTCGGCGCTCGCGAGCGTGCCCACGCGCGGCGCGAGCACGATGAGGCCCCCGAGGATGAGGACGCCCAGCGCCCCCACCTTCACGGTGGAGGCGGCGATGCTGAGGCGGCCTCCGTGGCGGACCCCGAGCGCGTTCACGCCGGCGGCGGCGAGGATGAGCGCGATGGCGGCGGAGCTCTGCCCGAGGGGGGTGAGCGCGAGGCCGGCGGTCGCCTCGAGAAGCACCGACGAGACGGCGCCGAAGCCGACGGCGAGGGCGCTGACGTTGGCGGCCTTGCCGATGGCGACGCCGCTCCAGCCGTTGAGGAACGCGGGGAACGGCCCGTAAGCGGCCTTGATGAAGTTGTACGAGCCGCCCGAGCGGGGGAAGAGGGTGGCCATCTCGGCGTAGGTCATGGCGCCGCAGAGGACGAAGAGGCCGCCCAGCGTCCACGCGAGAAGCATGAGCCCCGGTGTCGGGAGCTGCTGCGCGACGACGCGCGGCCCGAGGAAGATGCCGACGCCGATCATCGAGCCGACGATGACCGAGACGGCGGCGGGGAGGCCGAGGTCCCTTCGGAGGGTCCGCGCGGCCTCGGGCATGCCGGCGCGCGAGCGGGGAGGCGCGGCTTAACGGCTTGGGATGCGGCGGCTCCACCGGAAGGAAAGGCCCGGGCGCCGCGAAAGGCATTTGAACTGCTCCCGTGCTCGCTGGCGAAACCCAGGGGACTTCCACTTGGTCTTCGACGGCCGCCACCTTCTCGATGGGAAAGACGCGAAGGACATCACGATCGCGACGGTGACGAGCCACACGTCGATGCAGATCTTCCACGGCGCGCGGAAGGAGGGCATGAAGACCCTCGGCATCTGTGTGGGCGAGCCGCCCCGCTACTTCGAGGGCTTCCCCCTCGCCCGCCCCGACGAGTTCCTCGTCCTCAAGAGCTGGCAGGAGCTTTTCGAGCGCGCGGAGGAGCTGCGCCGCCGCAACGTCGTCCTGGTGCCGCACGGGAGCTTCGTCGAGTACCTCGGCGCGAACAACTTCCTCGAGCTCCCCTTCGCCACGTTCGGCAACCGCAACGTGCTGCCGTGGGAGAGCGACCGCTCGAAGAGCAAGGTGTGGCTCGAGAAGGCGGGCCTCCAGCTCCCCAAGCACATCACGGACCCCCGTGATATCATCCAGCCGGTCATCGTGAAGTACCACGGCGCCAAGGGCGGCCGCGGCTTCTTCATCGCCCGCAACTACCACGAGTTCAAGGCGCGCATCGACGAGACGAAGCCCTACACCATCCAGGAGTTCGTCCTCGGCACGCGCTACTACCTCCACTACTTCCACAGCCCGCTCCAGGACAACGGCTACAAGCTCTCGAAGGGCTCGCTCCAGTTCCTCGGCGTCGACCGCCGCGACGAGACGAACATCGACGAGGCCAACCGCCTCGGCAGCATCGCGGAGCTCGAGGCCATCGGCATCAAGCCCACCTTCGTCGTGTCGGGCAACTTCCCGCTCGTCATCCGCGAGTCGCTCCTGCCGAAGGTGTTCCGCATGGGCGAGGGCGTCGTCGAGACGGGCCGCGACCTCTTCGGCGGCATGATCGGCCCCTTCTGCCTCGAGACCGTCGTCACCGACCAGCTCGAGTTCAAGGTGTTCGAGATCAGCGCGCGCATCGTCGCGGGCACGAACCCGTACATCGGCGGCTCGCCCTACACGGAGCTCATCGAGCCCGAGCTCAGCACCGGCCGCCGCATCGCGCAGGAGATCAAGCTCGCCGCGAGGACCGGCCGCCTCTCCGAGATCCTGAGCTGAGCCCGCATGACGCGCCTGCGCGCGCTCCTCGCGGTCGCGCTCGTGCTCCCGCTCGCCGGCTGCCTCGACGGGCCGCTTCGCACCTACGAGGTCACCGTCACGGACGGGCCCGGCGGACCCGCCGTCGCGGGCGCGCTCCTCACGGTCGACCCGACGTGGGGGCGCGAGCGCACGCTGCGCGCGGACGAGGCGGGGCGCGCGACGCTCACCGCACGACGCCCCTACGTCGTCGTCGAGGCGGACGGGTATCTCCCCGAGACCTACCAGCTCGGGCGCGAGACGCGGCCGGACCTCCCCATCTTCCGCGCGACGATGGCGCTCGCGCTCGACGGGTCCCTCGCGGGCGGCGACGTCGGCACGCAAGGGACGCCCCTCCCGGACCGCTGGGACGCGCAGGAGGTCCCGTTCGGCGCGACGCGCGAGGCGCAGCGCGCGTACGCCTCGCGCCTCCAGGCGCTCCACGTGACGCTCACGTGGAACAACACGCTCCTCGGCGGCGCGGGCGACCTGGGCATCGGCCTCGGCCCCTCGGCGGACGACCTCGTCCTCTGGCACGACGGCGAGCAGGCGCAGCTCGCGCAGGGGCCGCAGCGCGAGGAGGCCCGCTTCACGCTCCGCGACTTCGGCCGCGAATGGCAGGACGCGGAAGGGCTGTGGGCGGGCGCCGCGGCGGGGAAGGCTTACGCCTCCGCGACGGGCCTCGCGTACACGCTCGCGCTCGTCGCGACGTTCGGCCCGCCGCACGGCGCGCCCGCGCTCGCGATGGCAGGCGTCGTCGCGCTCCTTCTCGCGGCGCTC
>DASRYU010000271.1:0-10083 GCA_035687045.1 Thermoplasmatota archaeon
GCATCGTCGTGCTCGCGGGGCCGGGCAACAACGGCGGCGACGGCGTGCTGGCGGCGAAGATGCTCCGCGCGCGCGAACTCGGAGCGCCAGCCGTCGCGCCCGAACGGCACGAGCACGCGCGCGCGGAGCAGCTTCGCCGCCAGCACGCCGTCGCCGCCGTTGTTGCCCGGCCCCGCGAGCACGACGATGCGGCCGCCGCGCGCGAGCGCCTGCGCGCGCTCCGCCACCGCGCGCGCCGCGTTCTCCATGAGCTGCGCGACGCTGACGCCGAGCGCCTCCGCGTTGCGATCGAGCACGCGCACCTCCGCGAGGGGGATCACGCGCGCGGCAGAAGGGCGTCGCAGGATAAGCTTGCGGAAGCGAAAGCGAGGTCACGAGAGCGTACTTGAGGCGCCGGCCCCTTCGCCGCGACGTGCGCGTCCCGCTCGCCCTCCTCCTGGCGCTCGTCCTCCCGCTCGCCGGCTGCGCCACGCCCGGCGCGAGCGTCGCTCCCGCCGCCGGCAACACGGAGGCCGCACCCGAGGCGCCGTGGTCGCTCGCGGACGAGGGCACGCTGGGGTGGGTCGCCGCCGCGGGCGCCCACGTGTACGCGGCCGACCTCATCGTCGGCGTGCGCTCCCACGACCAGTGCCCCGAGGTGAGCTTCGTCGTGCCGGCGGGCGCCTCGGCGCTGCGCGTGGCCGTCGCGCGGGGCGTGGGTCCGGCGACGGTGTCGCTGAGCGGCCCCGCCGCCGTCACGTACGTCACGGAGCCCGTCGAGACGCCCACGTTCGACGTCGACTCGCCCGACGCCGGCGTCTGGACGGTGGAGCTCAAGCCCATGGGCGTGCTCGCGCAGGAGACGCGCGCGCTCCTCGTGGAGGTCCACGGCAACGCCTCCGCGCCGCCCGCCGCGCTGCGCCTCCAGCCGGACGCGGACTGCCTGCTCTGACGCTCACGCCGCGTTGCTATCGCCTGCACGCCGGAACATTCAAGCGTGCGATGCCGGACTCCGTTCGCATGTTCCCCGGCGGCCGCGGCGGCATGAACCCCCGCCAGCTCCAGGCGATGATGAAGCAGATGGGCATCACGATGGAGGACATCGACGACGTCGAGGAGGTCATCATCCGGACGCCTCGCGAGGACATCGTCATCGTCGAGGCCGAGGTGTCCAAGATGGTCGCGAAGGGGCAGGGCACGACGTGGCAGATCGCCGGCAAGGAGACGCGCCGCCCGCGCGAGGCGCCCAAGCCCGCGGCGCCCGCGGGCCCCACGTACACGGACGAGGACGTCGCGCTCGTCGCGGAGCAGGCGAAGGTCTCGAAGGAGGAGGCGCGCGCGGCGCTCGAGGCCGCCAACGGCGAGACGGCCGAAGCGATCCTCAAGCTTCTCGGCGACAGCTGAAGCCTCGCCCTTTCCTCGGCCTCGGCGTACGCGTCGGCCTCGGCGTAAGCGTCGGCCTCGGCCTTCGCTCCTACAGGAGCGACAGGAGGTCGCGCGTGCGCGCGGGGCGCACCTCGCGCTTCATGTCCTCGGCGAGCGCCTGATAATAGGCGACCTGGCGCTCGACCTTCGCGAGCTCCTCTTCGCTGGCGCGCATCGTGAGGAGCTCCGCACGGCGTCGGCGCCAGCGGTCGAGCTCGTGGAGCGTCCGCAGGATGGCCGTGTCGCGCATCGTGCGAGCGAGACAAGCGGACACGCATAAGGGTTCTGCCGGCGAGACCGCTGAAGGCGCGGGGACGGCGGGTGCCGATATCGCCGGCGCATGCGCGCGTCCTGCGCAGTGGGCCCCACCCGATTTGAACGGGTGACCGACGGGTTATGAGCCCGGTGCTCTACCAGACTAAGCTAGGGGCCCGCGAGGCGCGCGAAGCGGCTCATGCATCATGAGGACGCGCATGCGCGCTCCCCGCGGTGGCGTATGAGAAGCTTCATACGCGCTCGCGGTTGCTCTTGTTCGAAAGCTCCGAGGGATGGTCTTTGGACGTACAGCGGGCCCTGGCGGACGGCGCGGCGTATGTGAAGAACGCCGAGGAAGAGATGGACCGGAAGATCCTCCGCGAGGACCAGCTCTACTTCATCGACAACCAGGTCGAGGCGCTCGACACGTTCCTCGCGGACACGGAGGACCTCAACACGAACCCGCAGGTCGAGTCGCTGCGCGCGCAGCTTCGCGACCTCAAGGGCAAGCTCGAGAAGAAGGTCCTCGAGTTCCTCGCGACGCAAGAAGGCGGCGGCGACCTCCCGGAGGACCTGCCGCCCGCCGAGACCGCGGCCGACATGGTCGACGCCGGCGGCGAGATCATCAAGATGGCCGACGACGCGCTCAAGTCGAAGGTCAAGGGCGTCGAGGAGGTCGCGATGTGGGAGGAGCCGCTCGCGGCGGTCAACAGCTTCCTCGCCGACTCCGAGATCTACGTCCAGCACAACCCGAAGCTCGCGAAGGTGCGCGCCGACGTGCGCAGCCGCAAGGTCGAGCTCCAGAAGCGCATCGCCGACCTCGTGCAGGACTGGCGCCAGCGCGACCTCGCCGGCGGCGCCGACGAGGACGAGGAGTAAGCCGCGCGCGCGATGCTGCCGAGAAGACGCGAAGCGGAACGACCTCCGCGTTCTCGCGCCCGAAACGGTCATATAGCGCGGGCGGGATGGGCGCCCCCACCAACCCCGGGCTCGTGGTCTAGTTGGTTATGACAGCGCTTTCACACAGCGCAGGTCACCGGTTCGAATCCGGTCGAGCCCACTGCACAACCCACGGACGAACATCGCGGGATGGACCTCCTCCTCGCCTCGTCTTGCTCCTGTTCTGAATGCACCCGGCGCGCCTCACCGCAGCTCCAGCACCGTGAGCACCGGGAGGTGGTCGCTCGCGGCGAGCGCGGCGTCGCTGCGCACGACCTGCGCGGAGACGACGCGGAAGTGGGCGGACGCGTAGACGTGGTCGATGCGCTCCGTCGGCGCGAAGGCGTTGTACGTGAAGCCTGCTGGGTCGTCGCGCGCGTGCCCCGCCGCGACCCATGCGTCCTGGAGGCGCGCCGTCATCGTGGCATACACGTCGTCGGGCACGCCCTCCTCGTAGCCGGGGCAGAGGCCGCTCGGGCACGAGTTGAGGTCGCCGATGAGGAGCTGCGGGCCCTGCGTCCCGTCAACGCGCGCCGCGAGCACGGCCGCCTGCGCCGTGCGCCCTTCGTGCGGGAGCGCGAAGTGGACGGCGTGCACCCACACGCTCGCGCCGCCCACGTCGAGCCGCGCGGACGTGTACCAGCGATCGTCGCTCGTGCTCGGGAGCTGCGCGACGTCCGCTTCGAGCACCGGGTAGCGCGTGAGGATGGCGCCGCCGAACGCCTGCGCGCGCGTGGGCTGGCCGTAGACGAGATGATAGCCCGCGCGTTCGGCGAGGAGGCCCGCCATGTCGATGTTGGCGCTCGTGAAGCGCGCGCTGTCCGCCTCCTGCAGCGCGACGATGTCGGCGTCGGCCTCGCGCAGCACGCGGAGGAACGGCTCCGGGTCGACGACCCCCGCGTTGGAGAAGCCCTGGTGCACGTTGAACGAGAGCACGCGCAGCTCGGCGTCCGGCTCCGGCACGTGCGCGGCAGGCGACGCGGCGGCGACGGCCGCGATGAGCGCGGGCACGAGAAGGAGGCTCGTGTAGGGGCGGCGGGCGCGCGCGTCGATGGCGCGCCACGTGGGCGGGAGGAGCGCGAGCGCCGCGAGCGCGAGGCCCGCAAGGACGTACAGCGTCGGCGCCTGCCCTTCCCAGAGCGCGCCCAGCGGGACGAACGCGAAGAGGAAGGTGAAGGCGTAGACGAAGTGGAGAAGGAGCGCGACGAGCCCCGCGAGGGCGAGCGCGCGCGGCGTGAGGCGCGGCAGGAGGAGGGCGAGGTCCACCACGAGCGCGACCTGCAGGAGCGCGAGAAGGAGCGGGAGCGCGGGCGAGTGGAGGAGCGAGTGGTCGACGAGCGCGAGGAGCGCGAGCGCGTGGAGCGCGACGAGCGCCGCGCGCGGCCAGCGCGGGACGCGGACGACGAGGAGCGCGCCGATCAGGAGCCCCGCGACGCTCGCGAGCGCGGTGGCGCGCGGCGCGAGCTCGTTCCATCGCGCGGCGCCGTACGGGTTGGCGGCGAGCGTGTGCTGCACGAAGAGCCAGACGCCCAGCGCGGCGCCCGCGGCCCAGCCGCCCGCGCGCGGCTCGGCGCGCATCTCGCCGCGCGCGAGCGTCCACGCCGTCCACGCGAGAAGCAGCGCGGTCGGGAGGACGAGGAGCAGTCCGCGCAGCGGCTGCGTGGGGTCGGCGGAGTCGCCCCACCAGACGAGCGCGACGTCGAGCGCCCACCCGACGGCGATGCCGGCGGCGGCGGGCGCGAGGTGGGTCGGGCGGAGGAGCGGCACGAGCGCGCCGAGGAGCAGGAGCCACGACGCGGCGGCGGCGCCGGCGAGCGGGACGCCGAACGGCGTGCCACGCGCGAACGGGAGCGCGACGCGGGCGAGCGCGAGGGCGAGCGCGGACGCGAGCAGGACGGCGCGGTGGGCGCGGGCGAGCGGCGGGAGGAGGAAGAGGACGGGTGCGAGGAGCGCGAGGCTCCAGAGCGCGCTGGGGCCGAGCTCGAGCGCCACGAGGTTGTCGTAGTAGACGCCCGAGAGGAACGCGCGCAGGCCGCCGACGAAGAGGAACGTGGAGAGCGCGAGAAGGAGCGCGAGGCGGTCGGCGCGCATGCGCGTCACCGGCGCTGCCGGCGCTTGGCCGTTGCTACTCGGGCGCGAGCCGGATGCGCGCGAGGACGGGGAGGTGGTCGGACGCCGCGCGGGTGCGCTCGTCGAGGAGGACGCGCACCTCCAGGACCTCGACCTCCTCCACGAGGATGTGGTCGATGCGGCGCACGGGGCGCAGCGCGGAGTGCGTGAAGCCCGCGGGGTCGTCGACGTGGTTTCCCGCGGCGACCCAGGCGTCCTCGTAGCGGGTGAGGAGCCGCCCGAAGAGCGGGTGCGGCTCGCTGCTGTTCCCGGAGGGTTGCGCGTTGCCGAACCCTCGGCAGTTCGTCGTGGGGCACATGTTGAGGTCGCCGGCCACGACGTGCGGGCCCCGCGGCGCCTCGCTCACGAGCGCCTCCACCTGGCGCTCGCGCTCCTCGGGGAAGCGGCCGCGCGCGAGATGCACGCCGTGCACCCACAGCGTCTCGCCGCGCACGTCGAGCGCCGCCTCGAACGTCCAGTCCTCCTCGGGCGGGCGCGGCTCGTCCGCGAAGGGGAACCGCGAGAGGACCGCGGGCCCGGCGCGCCCGTAGGCGGCGTGCATGTCGAGCTCGTGCGCGAGGAAGCGCACGATGTCCACGCCGCCGCTCGAGAGGCGCGCGGTGTCGCTCTCCTGCAGGACGACGATGTCGGGCTGGACGGAGCGGAGCACGTCGGCGTAGATCCACGGGTCGAGCGCGCCGCGGTTGCCGAACGCCTGATGGACGTTCCAGCTCACGAGCACGATCTCGTCCCCCCGCGGCTGCGCGATGGGCGCGGGCGTGGCGGCGGCGACGGCCGTCGCGACGAGGAGCGCGGCCGCCGCGACGGCGCCGCCGCGACGCCGCGCTGCGGGGGCGCGCGCAGGGTGCGGGCGAGCTGCGCGCGCGGCCGGCGCGGCGGCAAGGAGCGCGAGGAGCGGGACGACGCCGCCCCACTCGCGCAGGCCCAGCGGGTCGCGGAAGTAGAGGAGCACGAAGGCGAGGCCCGCGAAGACGACGGCGAACGCGCCGGCGCCGCGCAGGGTCGCGAGCGAGGGCGCGAGCCGCGCGCCCGCGGCGCCCAGCGCCGCCTGCACGAGGCCCAGCGAGAGCCACGCGAGCGGCGAGCGGAGGAGCGCGACGTCGGCGAGCGCGAGCGCGCCCACCGCCCACAGCCAGCCGCCGGCGCGGCGCAGGCGCGCGGCGCCGACGACGAGGCCGAGCCCGCTCGCGGCCGCCGCGAGCCACGCGGGCGCGCCGACCCAGCGGGAGGCCGCGTAGGGGCTCGCGAGGAAGGCGAGCTCGACCGCGAGGAGCGCCGCGAGCGCGCCGCCGCCGAGCCAGCCGGGGCGCGCCTCCGTCGGGAGGGGCAGGCGCCACGCGAGCGCCGCGGCGGCCGCGGCGGCGGCGAGCGGGAGCAGGAGCGTGGAGGGCTCCACGGAGTGGCCGAGGACGAGGAGCGCGCCGTCGAGCGCGAGCCCCGCGAGCGCGCCGGCGAAGGCGGCGGCGCGCGCGAGCGCGAGGAGCCCAGCGGCGGACGCGAGCGCGGCCAGCGGCACGTACCAGCCGGTGAAGCGCGTGAGCGCCAGCGCGCTCGTCGCGAGCCCTGCGAGCGCGACGGCGAGGAGCTGCGCGCGGCGCCCCAGGAACGGCGCGAGGGCGGGCGCCAGCAGGACAAGGATCCAGAACGCGCTCTCGTTGAGGCGCAGCGTGGCGAGGCTCTCGTAGAAGAGGGTCGAGAGGAGCGCGCGCAGGGCGCGCGCGAGAAGGAGGCCGAGGAGGAGCCCGAGAAAGAAGCGCTGCTCCTCCTCACGGTCCACGTGTCGTCAACTGGGCGGCCACGTATATCCGCTGCTCATGGCGGTGGCTCCGTCGGTCGAACGAGCGCGGAACTCGACGGTGGAGCCGGTGGGCACGTGCAGGCTCTTCGCCCACGAGCCGTAGGACTGCTTCGCGAGCGGGGTCCAGCTGCCGCCGTTCACGCGCGCGTCGACGCCGGCGAGGGTGCCGCCGCTGACGGTCACGTCGGTCTCGACCCACCAGTTGTTGCCGCGGACGTTCTTGAACGACGCGGAGAAGCCGCTGCCGCCGCCGCTCGTGCACTGCTGCACGCCGGCGGGGTGCGAGAACCAGCAGCTTTCCGTCCAGACGCCGCCGTGGTTGGCGCGGAACTTCACCTGGTGGCCCGGCTCGATGCGGAAGCTGCCGGCCCACTCGCCCCAGCTCTTGAGCTCGAGCGAGACCCAGGCGCCGTTCGTGTCCATCGCCTGGACCGCGCTGGGCGTGGGCGAGACGGTCGCCTCGACCCACCATTCGTTGCCGCCGCCGTGCTTGAACGTCACGCCGCCGGGCGGAGGAGCCGTGCCGCCGCCGTCGCTGCAGGAGACGACGGTGCCGGAGGTCCAGCGATAGCAATCGGAGAGGTCGGTCGCGCCGGAGGTGGACGTCGCGCGGAAGCGGACGATGCTGCCCTCGGGCGCGTGGTGGCTCGCGGCCCAGTCGCCCCAGCTCTTGAGCTCGAGGGGCTTCCACGAGCCGCCGTTGATGCTCGCGTCGACGCGCGAGAGGCCCGCGTTCGCCTTGACCGTGATCTCGATCCACCACGCGTTCCCGCCCGGCGAGCTGAAGGTCGCGTCGAACGTGCCGCCGGAGGGGGGCGGCGGAGGCGGCGTGCTGCCGCCCTTGCCGCAGCCGAACGTGTTCTGCCAGCCGCCGAAGGCGACGTTGCACGCGGCGTCGGTGCGGAAGATCTTGAAGCCGCCCTCGCTCGAGCCGCTCTTGTCGACGCTCACGGCCCAGGACGTCTTGCCGCTGCCGTCGAGGTTGCCGGCCACGGGGCCGCGCAGCACCTGCCAGCCGCTCCCGACGCCGACGTGCGACTCCTTCGCGCCCGTGCGGAGGTCGAGGTACCAGATGCCGTCCATGTTGCCGTTGTAGCCGATGGCGAGGACCTCCTGCTTGCCGTCGCCATCGACGTCGGCCACGGCGAGGTCGTCGTTCGACCACGAGTTGTCGAGCTGCGTCCGCCAGAGGAACGTGCCGTCGTGCTTGTACGCGAAGACGTTCGCGGGACCAAGCTTCTCCCAGTTCCCGGGCTTGTGGCCGATCGTGTTCCAGTCCTGCATCAGGATGTCCTTCACGCCGTCGCCGTCGACGTCCACGAGGACCGGGTGCGTGTAGGTGAGCGGGTTGCCCCAGCTGGGCTGCCAGCGCTTCTGGAGCGAGCCCGTGTGCGAGAGGACGAAGATCATGAGGTGGTTGTCGTAGTAGTACGTGTCGCCGGCGGGCGCGTCGCGGGCGCCGAAGACGACCTCCTGCTTGCCGTCGCCGTCGATGTCGGCGGCGTTGCCGGCGAGCGTGATGCTCGCGGGCTTCACGTAGCTTCCCGCGTAGAAGGTCCACTTGCTGTTGCCGCTCGACGCGTCGTACGCCTTGACGGTGCCGCCGTCGCTGAAGAAGATGACCTCCTTCTTGCCGTCGCCTTCGAGGTCGGTGATGAGCGGACCGGCGTTGCCGCCCCACTCGTTCTTGGACCAGCGCGTGGAGCCGTCCCAGTTGAAGGCGTAGAGCCCCTTCTTCTCGACCTGCGAGAAGATCTCCATCTTGCCGTCGCCGTTGACGTCGGCCACCGCGGCGCCCGCGTCCGCGCCGGGGCTGTCGTACGTGTCCATCGTGCGGCACCACTGGCGGGCGAACGACATGCTCGTCGTGCTCGTGCCGCTCTGGTACTCGTACACGCAGACGCGGCCGGCGCTGTTGACGACGACGATGTCGAGCCGACCGTCGCCGTCCACGTCCGCCACGGCAGGGTCGTTGATGGGCCGGACCGTCCAGCCGCTCGGGTAATCGGGCTTGAACTCGGCGAGCACGCGCGGCTTCGTCGTGGAGAGCACGTAGACGTACTGGTTGTCGTTGTGCGCGACGATCTCAGGGATGCCGTCGCCGTCGAAGTCCGCCACCGCGCTCGTGGGCGCGTCGAAGTTCCGGAACGCGTTGACCTCGTTCGCCGTCGAGTTGTTGATGTCCGTGAGCAGGGTCGTGCCGGCGAGCGCCGACGCGGAGACGAAGACGAGGCCGAGCAGGAGGGCGGTGGCCCTGGCGACGCGCATGGGGCGCGCGTTCGCGGTATCGAAGAAAGCGCGCTATGGCCCAAGCGTCGATGCTTCGGGCATTGCTCGACCGCGGAAGCCCCAAAGCTCTTAGGCGTCGCGCCGATGGTGAGGCGATGAAAGCCGTCGTGATGGCGGGCGGCGAAGGCACGCGCCTGCGCCCGCTCACCCTCGATGTCCCCAAGCCGTTCATCCGCGTCGCCGGGAAGCCCGCCATCGAGTACGCGCTCGATGGGCTCGTCGCTGCCGGCATCAAGGACATCATCGTCACGACGTTCTACAAGCCCGAGCGGCTGATCCAGCACCTCTCCGGCGGCGCCCGCCTGAAGGCCCGCATCTTCTACAGCGTCGAGGACGAGGCGATGGGGACCGCGGGCGGCGTCGCGAAGTGCCTGCCGCTCATCGGCAACGACACCGTCGTCGTCCTCTCGGGCGACGTCATCGCCGACGTGAACATCAAGGCCCTCGTCGAGGCGCACCGCAAGAGCGGCGCCGTCGCCACGATGGCGCTCACGCGCGTCGAGAACGTCAGCGAGTTCGGCATCGTCGGCCTCGACGACACGGGCCGCATCGTGAAGTTCAAGGAGAAGCCCAAGACGAAGGAGGAGGCGTTCAGCAACCTCATCAACACGGGCATCTACGTGCTTGAGCCCGAGGCGCTGCGCGCCGTGCCCGAGAACACGCAGTTCGACTTCTCCAAGCAGCTCTTCCCGAAGCTTCTCGAGAGCGGCCAGAAGCTCCAGGGCGTCCCCCTCGAAGGGTTCTGGATGGACGTCGGCCGCCCCAGCGACCTCATCAAGGCGAGCGACGAGCTCGGCCGCAAGCGCGGGCACAAGGACGGCCTGCGCGAGGGCGCGAAGCTCGACGGCGCGAAGGTCGCCCGCACGGACCTCTACAGCGGCGCCTCCATCGACGCCGGCGCCACCGTCGAGGACTGCATCCTCTACGACGGCGCGCGCGTCGAGGCGGACGCCGTCCTACGGCAGACCATCCTCGCGCCGGAGGCGGTCGTCGGCAAGGGCGCGACGGTCGTCGACTGCGTCATCGGCCGAGGCGCGCGCGTGAAGCCCGGCGCCAAGCTCACCGGGCAGAAGGTCGAGCCGGGCGCCACCGCCGGATAGGAGCTATTTGAACCCCCGGGCGCGCGGCAAAGCCGCCGCATCCGAGAGCTTCAGGCGACCAACCAGCCTCTCTGCCTTCGCGGGAAGCATGCAGGCGAAGCTGGCGCACGTCCGGAGGCTCCTCGAAGAGGGGTACGAGCTCGCCGAGATCCAGAGCGAGAAAGGCAC
>DASRYU010000272.1:0-4079 GCA_035687045.1 Thermoplasmatota archaeon
CGCTCAAGGCGTCCGCCGGCACCTCAAGGTCCGTCCCGGTGCCGGCCTTCCCCGAGTCCGCGACGGACCTTGAGGTGCCGGCGGACGCCTTGAGCGAGAAGCAGCGCACGGCGGTGGAGGCCACGTCGGGCGTCGTGAGGAGGTCCGCCGCCTCGTACTCGCTCCCGCGGGCCCAGGTGCCCGCGCTCACGGCGGCGCTCGAGGCCATCGGGACGACGCTCGTCACCTACGCCCGCCGCCCGTTCGTGCGCCTGCGCGCGACGCGGCGCGGCGAGCTCGTGCGCCTCCTGTCGACGGAGACGCCGGGGCTGAGCGTGCGCGCCGCCCTCGAGCGGCACGGCTTCCGCCCCGTGAAGAAGCCGAAGTCGCTCGTGCACGAATGGGAGGGGACCGCCGCCGCGCTCCACCTCGCCGCGGAGGAGATCGCGCGCCAGTCGAACGCGGTCGTTCTCGCCGAGGCGGCGCCGCCCACGTTCGAGCCCCTCGCGCCCCCTGCCGCCGCGCCGGCGCCCGCGCCCACGGCCGCGCGCCGCCAGGCGCCGATGCCCGTCATCCTCTCGCGGCGCCGCTTCGAGTGGTGGACGCCGCGCGAGGGGCTCGTGCCCCTCCAGCTCGCCATCCTCCAGCGCCACGCGTTCGGCCACCACGACGCGGGCATCCTCCTCTCGAGCGAAGGCGCGCGCAACGCGGAGCGCGAGCTCACGGCCGCCGGACTCCACGTCCTGCGGGTCGACGAGCCGGCGCCGACGATGGCCGACGCCATGGCCGCCGCCGAGGAGGGCGTCGCGCTCGTGCGCGTGCGCGCGCGGCCGCTCCCCGGCCCCGTCGGCGACGCGCTGCGTCGCAACGGGTACGCGCTCAAGGCGCAGCTCGCAGGCGAGACGCACTTCGAGGGGCCGGCCGCGAACCTGCCCGCGCTCGCGCTCGCGCTCGCCCAGGCCGGCGCCCACCTCGTCCCCGGTCCGCAGGGCTGGCCGCCCATCCCCGAGGCGTCCGCGCCGGCGAGCCCCCTCTTCGCCGACGACCCGCGCCTCCCCGTCGCGCGCGAGGGGGCGCTGCGGCGCGACGGCGACAGGCTGCGCCTCGACGTCCATCCGGCGGGCGGCGTCCTGCCGCGGAGCCTGCGCGTGGAGCTCTACCGCGTCGGCTACCTCGCCGCCGACGGCGCCGTGAGCGCGCCGCCGAGCGAGGCGGGCCGCCTCGTGGCGCTGCTGCGCGACGCCGGGTTCGACGTCCGCTGGCCGCGGCCCACGTCGCAGGAGTGGCGCCTGGCCACCGTGCGCTATCACGAGCGGCCCCGGAAGGAGGGGGGCGGGACGCTCATCCACCTCAAGGGGCCCATCCCGCTGGGCCGGCTCGGCGGCGTCGACCCGCAGGCGGAGCAGGCGCGCATCCACGCGATGGTGCAGAGCATGGAGGAGGCGCTGCGCGCGCGCCACCCCGACGCGCGCCCCCTCGCGGTGGGCGTCATGCCCGGCGTCTGGACCGTCGCGGGGGGCGCGGGCGAGTTCCTTCTCGACGCGGCCGCGCGCGGCGCGAGCGTCGTCCCGTCGAGCGCGCTCACACCGAGCCCCATCACGCGCGGCGTCGTGCTCGTCGACACCGCGTGCCTTCCTCCGCGCCTCATGGAGTATCGCCGCACCGTGGACGAGCACGGCGTGCTCCGGCCCGTCGTCTCGCCCGACATCGAGACGGTGGTGCGGCGCGTCGTGACCGAGGGGCTCGACGTGGACGAGGACAAGGGGCACTACCTCATCCCGTCCACGAAGATGACGGAGCTCATCGAGGCGCTCCGCGAGATGGGCACGAAGGTGCTCCAGCGCCGCCTCGCGCCGCGCGGCAAGCGGTACGCGCGCTGGGAGCGCGAGCTTCCCGAGGACGCGACGGGCGCGCGCCCGCGGCTGCGCCCGCGCTGGCAGGGCGTGCCCTACGACGGCGAGGTGCCGGGGCTTCGCGAGACGACGGAGCTCGACCCGCACCAGCGCGAGGGCATCGCGTTCATCCTCGAGCGCGGCTACAACTGCCTTCTCGCCGACGAGATGGGGCTGGGCAAGACGCTCACGAGCATCGCGGCGGCGCAGTTCCTGCCGGGGCGCGTGCTCGTCGTCTGCCCCGCGAGCGCGCGCTCCGTCTGGAAGCAGGAGGTCCTGGCGTGGACGACCGAGCAGGTGCGCGTGCTCCACCCGACGGATCCTCCCGCGAAGGCGTCGGAGGGGAAGGAGAAGTACGTCGTCGTCGCCTACTCGGGGCTCGCGCGCTTCGCCGACGAGCTGGCGAAGACGCCGTTCGAGCTCATCATCCTCGACGAGTCGCACTACGTGAAGTCGCGCAAGGCGCAGCGCACGAAGCTTGTGCAGGAGAAGCTGCGCCACATCCCGCGCCGCCTCATCCTCTCGGGCACCCCCGTGATGAACGAGCCCTCCGAGGTGCGCACGCAGCTCGCCTTCGTGCACCCGGACGAGTGGAGCGACACCGCGTGGTTCAACCGCCGCTTCCAGCAGCCGTGGCGCCACGGCACGGCGGAGGTCAAGCAGCAGGTGCTCGCGCGCCTGCGCGACTACCTCGAGGGCGTCATGCTCCGGCGCGAGAAGCGCCAAGCGCTCCCGGACCTTCCCGAGAAGCACCTCCACGTCCACCGCTTCCCCCTCTCGGACGGCGCGCGACGCGCCTACGAGGAGCAGGAGGACGCGTTCCGCGACTACGTGCAGGAGCACGACGAGACGGCGCTCACGACGGGGATGATGGCGACGAGCGGCCACCTGGAGAGCCTCAAGCAGAACGTGCTCATCGGCAAGCTCCCGCGCGTGCTCGAGGACCTGCGCACCGTCCTGGAGCGCGGCGAGAAGGTCGTCGTCTTCTGCCACTACCGCGAGCCCATCCGCGCCATCGCGAAGGAGCTCGACGAGTTCGGCGTCGTGACGCTCACTGGCAGCACCGCGCCCGACGAGCGCGGCGAGGTCGTGCGGCGCTTCCAGGAGGACCCGGGGACGCGCGTGTTCGTGGGGCAGACGCTCGCCGCAGGCACCGCCATCACGCTCACCGCCGCGCGCCACGCCGTCTTCACCGACCTCGAGTGGAACCCGGCGCTCCATCGGCAGGCGATGGACCGCATCCACCGCAAGACGCAGACGCGCGAGGTGGAGGTCCACTTCTACATCGCGGAGGACACGATCGACGAGGACATCGCCGAGGTCCTAGAAGAGAAGACGCAGATGATGGACCAGCTTCTCGAGGGGCGCACGGGGTCGAGCTTCGGCCTGCGCGACAAGGACGCCGTGCAGCGCGAGGTGGCGCTTCGCATCCTCTCGCGGCGCCGCCGGCTGCGTGCCGGCGCGGACGAGGACGACGGTTAGGTCCTTCGCCACGAGACCGTGTGTGTCGGCGGACACGCGGCCGGCGGCGTCATCCATCGGACCAACAAGCTATTGCATAGCACAAGGCATCGTGGGGGCGCCTGGGGAGGCGGCGCGCGCGGAACCCATCCGCCTGCGCGCACGCACCACGGGAGGCAATCGACAATGAACAAGACCATCCTTACCATCGGTGTCGCGCTCATCATGCTGGGCGTTCCGGCCAGCGCGAAGTTCTCGAGCGAAGAGACGAAGGCGGAGCTGGGCAACGAGCTCGGCGTGAGCAACGCGTCGTGTCCCCTGGGCGCGGGCGTCCACACCATCACGAGCGGCCAGAGCATCTCCAGCTCGCTCCCGAACGTCGCCGGCGCGAGCTGCGAGTTCTCCTTCACGCCCCCCGCGGGCGCGGACCTCGGCCGCCTGGTGCTCAGCGGCATGCAGTCGGACTTCGACCTCTACGTCAAGCGCAACGGCATCCCGACGACGACGTCCTGGGACTGCCGCCCCTACTCGGGCGGAACGACCGTGGAGACGTGCGACGTCGGCGTCAGCGACGGCGACTTCCTCGGCGTCATGGTCCTTCGCTGGTCCGGCTCCGGCACCTTCACGCTGACGGCCTCCACCCTCAGCGTCCCGTCGCTCGAGAACGGCGTCCCCGTCCAGATCCAGCTCGCCGGCTCCGGCACGTTCGCCCTCTACAAGCTCGTCGTCCCCCAGGGCGCGACGTCG
>DASRYU010000273.1:0-3421 GCA_035687045.1 Thermoplasmatota archaeon
CCGTTCGTTGAAGGGACTCAGGCGGCGCGCTTCTCGTGCATCTCGGGGGGCAGGAGGTTCGGGATGCCGCCCTCGATGGGGTAGTGGAAGTCGCACTGCGCGCAGTAGAGGTCGCCCTCCATGACCTCGACCTCGTTCTCCTGCTTCACGTTGAGCGTCAGGTCGGACTTGTGCACGGGGCAGCACAGGATGTCCATGAGGTCGCGCTTCACGCGCCGCCTACCGCGACGTCCTGCATGAAGGCTGCGCCGCCTCAGGGGAGAGGCGGGAGGAGCCCCGGGTCCTCGAGCGGCCACGTCGCGAGCCGCGCGTCGAGGCCGGCGTGCTCGCGAGCGTAGTCGAGCGCGCGGTCGAGGTGCGTGACGCCGTTGCTGCCGGTCGTCGGGAGGATGGTGAGCGTCACGAGGATGCCCAGCGCGCGCCCGTCGCCCGTAAGGACGGCGGAGCCGGAGTCGCCGGGGACGCCCGGCGTCACCGTGTAGACGGTGGTGCTCCGGTCCCGCGTCTCGACGACGTACCCCTCGTGCCACGACGCGGGGTCGATCTGCTGGCGGAGGCCGGAGTTGCCGTACGTGAGGACCTTGTCGCCCCTCGCGACGGAGCCGGAGTCGGCGAGGGCGGTGGGCCCTCCGAAGTGGCGCACGCTCGGGTGCACCAGCTTGCGCGCGGACGGGTCGATCTCGATGAGGGCGAAGTCGTTGACGTCGAGGACGGCCTCGTCCTTCTCGCCGATGTCGGCCATCGTGGCCCACGAGGAGTACGCGAGGCGCCCCTTCGCGGCCTTGCCGATGTCGACCTCGGTGCCAAGCTCCAGGCCTTCGACGCAGTGCGCGGCGAGGCCGAGGTAGAGCGTCGCGTTGTCCGGGCTCGCGAAGACGAAGTTCGAGGTGCATTGGCCCGTGGGGCTCACGACCTGCACGCCGGGGCGGATGAGCGCGTCGCCGACCGAGGGCCATGCGGAGATGGTGCCGGGCGTGCTCGGCGGGTACTGCGGCCACGGCTCGTCCGGGCGCGGCTCCGCGGCGGGCACGGTGCAGCCGGCGAGCGCCACGAGCGCGGCGATCGCAAGGAGCGCGAGCGTCCTCATACGGGACTTTCCGGGCGCGGTCAAGGTCTTCAACTCTCCTGCGATGCCGTTCGAGCGTCGTCGGGGGTCGCCACTGTCATGTAGAGCCTCGCGTGGCGCGCCGCGTAGTCGAGCATCGTGTCGAGGCGCGCGACGCCGTTCGCGCCGGGGTTGGGGAAGACGCCGAGCGTCGCGAGGACGCCCACCGCCCTGCCCTCGCTGTCGACGACGGGGCCGCCGAGCGCGCCGGGCGCGCCGGGGAGCACGTTGTACGTGAGGAGCGCCCATTCGCCCGCGTGGCCGGCGACGACGCCTTCGCGCCAAGCGAGCTGGCTGGGGAGGTTCTGCGCGGGCGCGAACGCGCGCAGGCGGTCCCCCACCTCGATGCGCTCGCCGTCGGCGACGCCGGTCGCGCCGCCGCCCGGGAGCGTGGGGTTGGCGCGGCGGTGCGAGCTGTGGTCGAGGTGGAAGATGGCGAGGTCGTTGTACTCGAGCGCGTTCGGGTCGCTCTCGCCGACCTCGGCCATCGTCTCGAACGAGCTGTAGATGAGGACGGCGAGGTCGTCGCCGTCGCCCACGACCGCGAGCGAGCCCAGCGTGAGGTCGCGCACGCAGTACGCGGTCGTGCCGAGGAAGACCGTCGAGCTCTGCGGCTTGGTGAAGAAGAAGTTCGTCGGGCAGTCGCGCTTCTCCGTGTGGAGCACGACGCCCGGCATCAGCCTCGCCTCGTCCGGGGAGGCCCACGCGACGCCGGGGCGGGGCGGCGCGGCGACGTCCCCCTGCGGGCGGTCCGCGCGGTCGAGCGTCTCGGCGCCGGTGAGGCACCCCGCGAGCGCCGGGAAGAGCGCGAACATGACGAGGGCCCGCGCGACGAGGATCGCTTCGATGCGGACGTGCATGCCGCAGCCTCGGCCGGGGGGCCATCAACCCTTGTTGGACGCGGCTTGACCAGGCGCCTCCCCTGCGCGCAACGACGCATCCTGAGCCCCCAGCCTGCGAGGGCGCGGACGCGCGCGTCAGCGCGCGTCAAAGTAGCGCGCGTCGGGGTGGTGGAACACGAGCGCGCTGACGCTCGCCTCGGGGTCCATCATGTGCCCCTCCGTGAGGCGCACGCCGATGTCCTCGGGCGCGAGGAGGCGGAACAGCTTCTCCTGGTCCGCGAGGTCCGGGCACGCGGGGTAGCCGAAGGAGACGCGCAGGCCGCGGTAGTTCGCCTGGAAGAGGTCGCGCGTCGACAGCCCCTCCGGGTCGGGGATGCCCCACGCCTCGCGAATGCGCTTGTGCACGTACTCGGCGAACCCTTCGGCCGTCTCGAGCGCGAGCGCCTGCACGGCGTGGCTGCGGAGGAACTCCCCCTTCGCCTTCCACGCCTCGGCGAGCTCGCGCACGCCCGGACCCGCCGTCACGGCGAACATCGCGACGCTGTCCATCTCGCCGCTCGCGACGGGCTTCACCCAGTCGGCGATGCAGCGGCGTGGCGTCTCGCGCTGCCGCGGGAAGGTGAAGCGCTCGAGCACGCGCGACGGATCGTTGGGGTCGTAGACGAGGAGCGTGTCGCCGTCGCTCTGCGCCGGGAAGAAGCGCCACACGGCGTTCGCGTGGAAGAGGCGCTCGCGCGCGACCTGCCGCTTCAGCTCCTCCACGAAGTCGTGCAGCTCCTTCGCGCGCGCGTCCCCCTGCTCGACAAGCTTCGCGACGTCGCCGCGCAGGCCGAGGTGCTTGCCGAAGAGCATCGTCGGGTTCACGTACGGCCAGAGCGCGCGCACGTCGACCTCGCGGAGCAGGTGGCGCTCGGCGTCGGGCGCGCGCGGGAGGGGGAAGTCCCACCGTACGGGCACGTGCTCGGCGTCGACGCTCGCGGGCGCCACGGGCGCGTCGCCGAGCGCGGCGTAGTCGGCTTCGATGCGCGCGACGAGCGCCTCGGGCGAGCGCATCCACTCGTTCGCGAGCGCGAGGCCGGTCATCGCGTCGCGCGCGTAGAACGTGGGCGCCTGATACGCCGGCGCGATCTTCGAAGCAGTGAAGCGCTTCGTGAGCGCGGCGCCGCCGACGAGGAGCGGGAGGTCGATGCCGGCGTTGCGCAGGTCGGCCGCCGTGACGACCATCTGCTGCGCGCTCTTCACGAGGAGACCGGAGAGGCCGATGAGCTGCGGGCGGTGCTCGCGCACGGCCCTGATGAGCTCCTCGGGCGGGACCTTGATGCCGAGGTTGACGACGTCGTAGCCGTTGTTGGAGAGGATGATCTCCACGAGGTTCTTGCCGATGTCGTGGACGTCGCCCTTGACGGTCGCGAGGAGCACCTTGCCCTTGCGCGAGCCCTCGCCCTGGCCCTTGGTCTCCATGTGGGGCTTGAGG
>DASRYU010000274.1:0-12823 GCA_035687045.1 Thermoplasmatota archaeon
CGCGAAGCTCCACACGGGCGAAGCGTGCACGCGCGTCACGGAGCGCGCCGTCCAGCTCCACGGCGGCAACGGCTTCAGCGGCGAATACCCCGTCGAGCGCTACTGGCGCGACTCGAAGATCATCGGCATCTACGAGGGCACCAACGAGATCCAGAAGCTGATCATCGGCGGAGAAGTGCTCGGCCTGTAAGGAGCTCGCTTCGCTCGCTCCTCACGCCGCACTCCGCGCCGGTGGTCCCGTGGGGGGTCTTGCGGACCCCCAAAGACCACTCGTCTTTCCGCAGGATGCTCCTCATCGGGGTCGTGCTCGCCGCCGCTGCGGCGGCGGCTGCGCTCGACCCCGACAAGGACTCCACGCATCCTGCGGAAATCCTCGTGGTACGCTAGTCGAGAACGCGCTCCATCCTCTGGAACACGCGCGTCGGGTCGCGGGTGCCTCGCATGGGCTCGCCCTGCGCGACGAAGCCGCAGCGCTCGTAGAGGCGCGCGGCCTCCTTCTGCTCGACGTTCACCCACAGCGATATGGCCTTCGCCCCCTGCGCGCGCGCCTCCGCGAGCGCGGCGTCGATGAGCGCGCGCCCGGCGCCGCGGCCGCGAAGCTCGGGCGCGACCCACATGCCGTGGATCTCCGCCGCGACGGGCGCGCGCGGGAACGGCGAGGGCGCGGGCGGCGCGGGGAGGCGCAGCGTGCAGAGCCCCTGCCAGTCGCCCGCGACGAACGTGCGCGAGAGCGGGTCGTCGAGGCGCGCGCGCCAGAACGCCTCCGGCTGCGCCTCCTCCTCGTCGAGGCGCGCGCCGAACGCGCGCGGGTCGCCCGCAAGCGCCCGCAGCCGCAGCGCGCGGTACTGCGCCCACTCCTCCGCGCGCACGATGCGCACCCCGACGGCGTCGCTCAACACGTCAGCCATCGACAACACTCGCAACCCGGCACTCGGCACTCGGCACTCGGAACCCGGAACTCGGAACTCGGCACTCGGAACCCGGCACTCGCTTCACAGGTAGCGCCGCACAAGCTCGCTGAGGCCGCGGTCGAGCGCGCCCAGCGGTCCGCGCGCGAGGATGCCGCGGCGGCGGCGCGCGCGGTCGTGGTCGGCCTCCTGGGCCTTCTTGATCTCCGCCTCCTTCTCGGGCGTGAGGGCGACGGCGTTCCCTTTCGCGGCGACGAGCGCGTCGAGCTCGCCGTGGTCGAGCCAGAGGCCGAAGCAGGTGAGGCACACCTCGACCTCGACGCCGCGCACGTGCTCCGCGTCCATGAGGCCGCCGCACGAGGGGCAGAGGAGCTGCGAGTCGACGTCGTAGCCGACCATGTCGCGCAGGTACTTGTTGAGGTCCGCGTCCCCGCTGAGCTTCTTGAGCTCGTTCTTGTCGAGGAAGATGCCCTGGCACTTGGGGCACGCGTCGACCGTCACGTCCTTGTGCTTCTCTTCGACAAGCTTCGTCCCGTCGCGGGGGCACGCGCGCTCCATGGCCGCGGGCAGCCGCGCGCTGCGTCATGTCCCTTGCGCTTGCGCGGCCCCATCTGGCCGTCGGGAGGTCCCCGCACCCTTAAGGCGAGCCGCGGGCAGAGACAGGGGGCGGATGTCCGAGAAGCCGACGAGCTCGAAGGACGTGTCGGACATGCTCGACACGCTGGCGCGCCGCATGCGGGACGACCCTTCGTTCGACCTCGCGGCGCACCTCACCGTCGCGCCCCCGCAGGAGCTTCTCGACGAGGGGCCCTCGCTTGGCCCCGTGGACGTGTTCACGGACGAGCGCGCCGTCACCGTCACGGTGGAGGCGCGCAACACCGAGCCCTCGAACGTGCAGGTCAGCCTGCTCGAGGGGCGGCTCCTCATCGCGCTGGGCAAGGCGTTCCGGCGCGACCTCGCGCTGCCGGCGGCGGTGGACGAGGAGAGCGCGGTGGCGACGTTCCGCAACGGGGTGCTCGACGTCGTGCTGCCGCTCAAGCGGCGCTGATCCGTCCGCTCACGATTCGGCGTCGGCGCCCGGCTCGTCGAGGCGCTGCGCGAAGCGCGGCATGTACACCTTCTCGAGCGACGACGTCCTCTTCCTCTTGCGGCGCTTGAACTCGCGGAGCGCGATCGGGCAGCTCACGTGCGCGCAGTACTTGTGGCCCATCGAGGTCTGGTTGTAGGCGCCGCAGCGCTGGCACTCGACGCCGAGGTTGTTGCCGAAGAACACGACGTTCTCGGCGTTCTTCAGCCCGCCCGTGAAGCGGACGGGGACGGGCTCGGACAAGGACATCGCGCACATGGGCGCTCACCCCAGCGCGGGCGTCGGCTGCTCGGCGGTCGGCGTCGCGGGCGCGGGGCCGGCCACGCGCACGGGCGTCATGACGGGCACGTTGCGCAGGCTTTCGCCGAAGCGGGTCAGGAGCTCGCGCGTGAAGTCGGGCTCGGCCACGTCGTAGACGGCTTCGGGGCGGCGCGGGGTGCGCACGACGACGCCGTCGGCCACGAGGCGGTTGAGGTGGAAGCTCACGGTGCTGCGCGACACGCCGACCGTCTCGCACAGCTCGCGCTGCGTCGCCGCTCCTCGCTCGAGGAGCGCCTGCGTGAGGCGCCGGGGCGCGTCGTGGCGCAGGAGGCTGAGGACCTCCTTCTCGCGGCGGCCGATGCTGTGGCTGCCGAAGTAGCGCTTGTAGCGCCCGTCGCGGCGCGAGACGATGAGCCCCGCGCTCTCCAGGTAGTCAAGGTGATACAGGCTCGTCCCGAGCGGCATCGTGCAGCGCCGCGCGATCTCGCGCAGGTGCGCGCCCGGGTTGGTGGTCACGCACTCGTAGATGCGGCGGCGGGAGGCCACGCTTAGACAGTCGGTGGTCGGCAATCAGATCCCCTCTTGTACCAGACAGGCTGGCCCGCGGCGCTTGCTCCAACGCGCCATAGGCGCTCCCGCCCTACCTCGGGGGGTTGTCGCTCGCTCGCAACCTTCATGCGCGAGGGAGCGTGCACGCAGCAGCGTGCCCACCGAGCTGAGCAGCGGGCGCTTCTCGGCGAGCGCGCTGCCGAGCGGCCGCGTGCCCGTGATGTTCACCGCCGACTGGTGCGGCTACTGCCGCCGCTTCTCGCCGCACTTCGAACGGCTGCCCAACGCGACGGTCGTCGATATCTCGGAGGACGACGACCCGCTCTGGGACACGCTGGCCATCCGCGTCGTGCCCACGGTCATCCTGTTCGAGAACGGGAAGCCCGCGCGCCGCTGGGCCGGTGCGCTCACCGCCGCCGACGCCGCGGAGATCGCCGCCGCCCTCGCGCCCGGCGCCTGATCGCCCCCCGTGCCTCGGCCCGCGCCTCGGCCCGCGCCTCGCGCGCCCCGAAGCCCTCATCCGAGGGGACGCGCTCGCGCGTGCCGTGAAAGTGTACGGCTTCACCGGCATGCCCGGTGCCGGCAAGTCGGTCGCCGTCGAGGTGGCGAAGAAGCAGGGCATCCCCGTCCTGCGCATGGGCGACTTCATCTGGGAAGAGGTGCGCCGCCGCGGCCTTCCCATCACGCCCGAGAGCGTGGCGGAGGTCGCCATGCAGATGCGCACCGACTTCGGCCCCGGCGTGTGGGCGGAGAAGACGTGCGACCGCCTCAAGTCGCTCCACCCGGAGACCGCCGTCATCGACGGCATCCGCAGCGAGGCGGAGCTCGAGGTGTTCCGCCACCGCCTCGGCGGGGATTTCACGCTCGTGGCCATCCACGCGTCGCGCCCGACGCGGCAGAAGCGCCTTCTTGCGCGCGGCCGCGAGGACGACATCCGCGACGAGGGGCAGTTCATCGCGCGCGACGAGCGCGAGCTGGGCTGGGGGCTCGGCCGCGTCATCGCGCTCGCGGACGTCATGCTCGTGAACGAGGACACGATGCCCGACCTCGGCGAGCGCGTCGACCGCATCCTGCGCGACGCGCAGCGCAGCAAGGGCCGCCGAGCCTGAGAAGCCCGAACCTTCTTCCACGCCGCCGGATTCTCGCGCGCGAATGCGCATCCTCAGCTTCCTGCTCCTCGCCGCGGCCGCCGCGTTCCTCGCCGGCTGCATGGGCGGCGGAGACTCCTCCGAAGGCGGCAACGGCGACGGCGGCACGACGAACGCGTCGACGAACACGACCACCTCCATCCCGATGAACTTCCAGGCGTCAGGCCCCGGCCCGCTGAGCCCCGACGGCGGCAGCTTCGAGGTGCCCGCGAACGCGACGCAGGTGCTCATCGAGGCGCGCTGGGAGTGCACGAGCCCCACCTGCGACGTCACCATCACCGTGCTCGACGCGAACGGCACCGAGGTGGCCTCCGGCTCCGGCTCGGGGCAAGCCGACCTCTCGCTCGACGCTCCCGCGCCGGGCACCTACACCGTCGAGTTCTCCACGAGCGCCCCCGCCGCGGGCGTCTCGGGCGAGGCGCGCGTGACCGTCTTCACGGGCACCGTGCCCGAGGGCTTCACGGCGTGGGACGACGCGGCCGAGGGCGGCTGAGCCTTCAGCGCAGCGGCGCGTAGTGCACGAGCCCCGCCTTGACGCCCGCGACCTCGCGGCTCGTCGCGAAGCTTGTGTGCAGCGTGCCGTCGGGGCCGTACGCGATGCCGGCGTAGTCGAGAAGCTCGCGCTCGCCCGCGCACGACGCGCCCTTCGCGCACATCGGGCCCACCTTCACGGGGTCGGGCGTCGTGGCGATACTCCACGCGCCGTCGCGGCGAACGGCCACGTAGAGGCGCCACTGCGTGTCCTCGGGCGCCTCCGACGGGTCGCCCGCCGCGTCGGAGCCGTACCACGAGACGGCGACCTCGCCCGCCTTCGCCGCGACCCACGGGAGGAAGTTCGTGCCCGCGCTGCGCACGACCTCCGGCTCGCTCCACGTGGCGCCGCGGTCGCGGCTCTCGCTGTGGAAGACGGTCATGGTGTCGCCGGTGCGCGCCGCCCACGCGACGTGCAGCGTGCCGTCCGGCTCCGCGTCCCCCTGCACGGCCCACAGGTTGTCGAAGCCGCCCGGGACGTCGGCGACCTTCACGTCCGTCCACGTCGCGCCAAGGTCGGTGGAGAGCGCGACGCGCACCTCGCTCGGGTCGGTCCAGTACGTGGGCCCGTCAGGCGTGTACCCGTGCGGCATCCAGAGCAGCCCGTCCACGAGGTCCGGGTGCGCGATCTGCGAGAAGCCCTCGCGCGTGGGGCCCACGACGGGCCGCGGGTCGCTCCAGGTCGCGCCGTGGTCGGTGCTGTAGACCGCCATGATGGACGAGAGCGCGCCGATGCCGCTCGCGAGGTCGGCGGGCCGCGTCGGGTTCGCGCCGTGGAAGTACGCGTAGAAGAGCGCGACCCAGCCGTTCTCGCCCGCGACGAGCCACTGGCGGTCGATGCCTCCGAGGCTGTCGAGCGTCGTGATGGGCGTTGACTCCCACGTGAGGCCGCCGTCGCTCGAGCGCTCCACGAGATAGCTTCCGTAGCGCGCGAACGGCGAGACCGGAACGCCCACGGGCGGCGCGACGGGCCACGTGACGGGCGCGCCCCAGTTCCACCAGTCGCTGTAGTAGACCCAGCCGTCGGGGCTCGCGACGACGTCCGCGTCGCTCGAGCCGAACGGGCGGCGCGTGCCGGGGACGGAGCCCAGCGGCGTCTCGCGCACCGGCGCGCGCAGCGTCTCCCACGTCGCGCCGCCGTCGGTGGAGCGCCACAGCCACGCCGCGCCCGTCGCGTGGTTCGGCCGCTCCTGCGAGCCCGCCACGGCGGTGATGAAGATGGTGCCGTCGGGCAGGATGGCGATGTTGGGCTCCGCGCCGCCCGTGGGCTGCTCCATCGCGACGATTCCGCCCAGCGCGAGGGGCGGCAGGAGCGACGCCGCGGGCTCCACGCCGGCTCCAGGCGCGGCGCACCCCGCGAGCAGGAGGGCGACGAAGGAGAGGGCGAGCGCGGACTCCCGGCGGAGCATGCCGCTCACCCGGCACCCGGCCTCAAAATCCTTCCTGCGCGCGGCTTGTGCGGGCGGCGCGCGCAACAACGTTCATGAGGGGCGGCCCGGGGTGGTGACGCATGCTCGGGAGGCTCCACGCCCTCGCCCTCGTTCTCGCCACCGCCCTCCTCGCCGCGGGCTGCGTCGCGCCCGCGTCGCGCGTCGAGCCCGGCGCCGCCGATCTCGACGCGCTCGAGGCGTCGCGCCTGCCGCCGCCGACGGAGGACGTCTCGGGCGCCATCGTGAGCGACCACGGCGCGCCCTACCTGCACGCGCTGCCGCACCTCCACGGCGGAAGCTACGGCCTCGAGCTCGTGGGCTACAACCCGCTCACGCGCCCCGGCGAGACGCACCCGCTCACGTGGAGCAGCGGCTACGGCGCCATCACGATGTCCGGCCACGTCGCGTGCGTCTCCGGCTTCGCCGGCACCGGCGGCTACGGCGGCGCCATCCTCGTGGACTTCGAGGACCCGACGAAGCCGACGGTGCTCTCGAGCATCCCGACGGGCTCGCTGCAGGCGCGCTGCCAGTTCACGGACGACGGCAAGTACCTCATGCTCGCGGCGTACGGCGGCGTCACGCCCGGCACTCCGCTCCCGATGCCTTTCGCGGACCTCCTGAGCTGGGGCGTGAGCTTCTACGACGTGAGCGACCCGAAGGCGCCGAAGTTCCTCTTCCACAGCGCCGTCGGCGCGAGCGTCGGCAACCCGAGCAACGTCGCGTCGGGCCCCTACCACAACATCGACAGCGAGACCGTCGACGGCGTCACCTACGTCTTCCAGACGTACACGTGCAACGTGCTGAGGCTCAACGACGACGCGAGCGGCCTCGAGGTCGTCGCGGAGCTTGAGCACTGCAACCACGACTTCTGGACCGGCATCCACCCCGTCACGGGCGTGCGCACGCTCGTCACCGGCACGAACGCCGACGGCACCGCGTTCATCGACATCACCGATCCCGAGCACCCGATCACGATCGGCCTCTACGAGCCCAGCGAAGGGCTCGAGGGGTGGCACCGCCAGTGGCCCCTCGACGAGCTTGTCGACGGCAAGGCGCTCATCGTCGTCGCCGGCGAGCAGTGCGGCAACGGCAAGTCGCTCCCGTACACCGTGCTCGACTGGACGGACCCCGCGGCGCCCATCGAGCTTGGGAGCTGGATCATCCCCGGCGCGCCCGAGATCCGCGAGCCCGGCCAGCTCTGCTCGATGAACAGCCACGAGTTCAACACGTACAAGGGGTACGTCGCGAGCGGCAACTACCACGCGGGCGTCTGGGTCTTCGACGTCGGCACGCCCAAGCGCGCGCTCGAGCCCGTGACCATCGGCTACTACGAGCCCAACGAGGACCCGCGCGCGCACGGCGGCGTCAAGAACACGCCGTTCGCGTGGTCGCCCGACGTGTGGGGCGCCTACTTCGACGACCGCGGCTACATCCTCGCGGCGGACTGGGCGACGGGCCTCTACATCCTGAAGGTGCCCGGCCTCACCCAGGAGTGAGCGGCGAGCGTCCTCACGCGAGGCTCATGCTCTCCGCGTAGAGGCTGAACGTCCGGCGGCGCAACGGGTCCTGCGGGTCGGCGGGCAGGAACAGGTCGCCGCCGGAGACGCCGACGCCCTCGAGCGTGAGCCTGTAGAGCAGCGTCTTGAGGTCCTTGCCGAGGTAGTCGACCGTGAGCGTGCCCTCGTCGGCGTCGCCGTTGCTGCCGTTCACAAGGAAGTCCATCGCCCACGCGCCGAAGGCCGCGCCGTGCTTCTGCGAAAGCGTGAGCGGCCCGACCTCCACCTGCGCGCCCGCCGCGGTCTTTGTCCACGCGACGGGGCCGAAGCGCGAGACCATGAGCCCTCCGAGGGACGCCTCCTCCACCTTGCCGCCGTTGGCCGACCAGCTCTGCACCGTCTTCGCCGGCGCGGGGCAGCATGAAGGGGAGGCGCCGAGCGCATGCGTCGTCGGCTCCACCACGAGCTGGAGGCGCGCCGACGCGTTGCTGCTCCCGTCGATCGCGGGGAACCGGACCTCGGCGAGCGACGCGCCATGGAGCGTCACCTGCCGCACGACCTGGCCGTGGGCGTCGCGCTGCGTCAGCACCGCCTCCAGCGGCGCCGCGGTCCCTGCGAGCGTGGCCTGGATCCACTGGTGCAGGCCGGCCGCGGCGACGCCAACCTCGAGGCGGCACGGCTCGAAGCCGACGGCGGCGACCTGCTTCTTGCGCACGCCGCCCGGGCCCGGCGGGTCGAGGAGGAGCGTCGCGCGCGGATGGCAACCCTGCAGGTCGTGCACCTGCGTCGTCGAGCCGGCGACGGAGAGGAAGAGCCCCGGCGGCGCGGCCGTCCGCTTCGAGCCCGTGAAGGTGGTCGTCGACGATGCGGGAGGGCTTGTGGAGCCCGGCTGCGCGGGCGGCGGCGCGGAGGCCGCCTCGCCCTGAGGCCCCAGCGCGTGCAGCGCCGCCACCTCGCCCCCCTGAAGCTCGCGCGCGTACACGCGCACGGAGGCCAGCGCGCCCGCGAGGGCGCGCTCGCCGCGCGGCTCCCATCCCGAGAGCGAGCCGCCGCCGAAGCGCCAGTACCCTTCGAGGTCGTGCCTGGCGGTCGCCGCGCCTTCGGCGACGAGCGCGCCGTCGACGTAGAGGCGCATCGCTCCACCCGCGCCCATCGCCGCCTTCGACGCCACGACGTGATGCCACGCGCCGTCCGCGATCGGTGTCGCGCCGGCGAGGCGGGAGGGCCCCTCGCGCGGGACCCAGACGCCGAAGACGGGCCGCCCCGTGCCGTCGAGGTAGAGCACGCGGTCGTGGTCGCCCGCGAGCCCTTCGCGGACCGTCTCGATGCCGGCGAGCTTGGCGCCGCCGCGGTCGGCGCGCACCCACATCGCAAGCGTGAACGCGTCGGGCGCGCGCAGCTTGACCGTCGTCGTCAGGTGGTCGTCCGCTCCGTCGAAGGGAAGCGCCGTCGGGTCGGCGGCGTCGCCGGCGCCGATGTTCGCGCCGGGCGCGCCCAGCAGGATGCCGTCGTTGGCATGGCCGGAACGGTCGGGCACGCGCCCGTCGGCGGTGCGGTCGCGCGCGTCGAGGTGAAGACGCAGCCCCGTCAGGAGGTCGACGGCGGGCGGCTCGACGGAGCCGCGTCCATCGGGCCCGCGCGCGCGCAGCGCTGCGACCTCGGCCGCCGCGAGCGGCCGCTCGTACACGCGCACCTCCCCGAGGAGGCCCTCCAGCGTCGTGTGGCGCGGCGCGTCCGGCCACGGCAGCACGCGGCCGCCGCCGAAGCGCCAGTAGCCTGCGAGGGGGTGGCTCGCGCGGGTGTCGCCCTCGTCCGCGAGCGCGCCGTCCACGAAGAGGCGCGTGCCCTGCACGACGTCCTTCGTCGCGACGACGTGGTGCCACGCGCCATCGACGTGGCCGGGCGCGGAGCGGAGCGTGGCGGCGCCTGCGGGGGTCCAGACGCCGAACGCGACGCGGCCGTCCTCCGTGAGGTACACCAGCCGATCGTGGTCGCCCGAGACGCCGTCCTGCGTCGTCTCGAAGCCTGCGAGCTTCGCGCCGGAGTAGCTCGTGCGGAACCACAAGGAGACGCTGAACGCGTCGGGCGCGCGCAGGCGCGTGGACGTGCGCAGCAGATCGTCCTGTCCGTTGAACGCGAGCGCGTGCGGCGCGGCGCGCGAGCCGTTCCCCACGGGCCCGCTCGCGGGCGCCGCGCGGTCGCGCAGCAGGCCGTCGTTGCCTCGCGGTGAGGCATCCGGCACGCGCGCCTGCGTCGCGTCCGCCGGATCGAGGAGGAGGCTCAGCGCGTCCTCGAGCGCGACGGCACCCGCTCGCGGGGCGTCCGCGAGAGCGCCCGCGCGCGCGAGCGCGTCCACCTGCGCCGCATCGAGCGCGCGGTCGTACACCTGCAGCGACGCGATCTCTCCCCAGAACGCCTGGTGCGACGTGGCGGCGGGCGCGCCGCGGATGGCGCCATGGCCCATGCGCCAGTATCCTTCGAGCGCGCGCGGCGGAGAGTCGAGCGCCCTCTCGTCGACAAGCGTCCCGTCGACGAAAAGGCGCAGCGCGCCGGGAGCGACGACGGCCGCGACGTGGTGCCACGCGCCGTCGGCCAAGGGGCGCGGCGAGGAGACGTTCGCCCATCCGCCGGTCGCGCGGGAGGCGAGGAGATGCACGCGCCCGTCGTCGCTCATGACGAGGTCGCGGTCGTGATCCGCCGAGACGCCGCGCTGGCTCGTCTCGAATCCCGCGATCTTGCCGCCGGGCTGGTGCGTCCTCAGCCACACGGCGAGCGTCGTCTCGCCTCGCGCCTGCGTCTTGAGCTTCGTCGTGACGAGGTCGTCGACCCCGTCGAAGCGGACGACGAAGGGCGACGCTGCCGTCCCCTCGCCCGCGCGCCCGCTCGTGGGGCCGCGCATGTTCTCGAGCGCGCCGTCGTTGCCTCGTCCGCTCGCGTCGCTCGCGAAGCCGCTCGCCGCGTCGAGGTGCAGGACGGGCCCGTCGTGGCTCGAAGCGTCCGCCGCGGGCGCGAGCGCGACGAGCGCGGGCGCGGCCAAGAGCGCGACGGCGACGAGCGCCGCGAGCCTCATGCGCGGCGGCCCCCGCGCAGGGCGAGCGCGGTGAGCGCGATGGCGGCCAGCGCGGCGACGGGCGCGGGCGCGGGCACGCCGCGGCCCTCGGGCGCGGCCGCGCCCTCCTGCGGCGTCGTCGGTCCGGGCGCGACGGGCGGGAAGCGCAGGTCGGAAGCGTCGCGCACGGGCGGAAGCTCCGCCACGACCTCGACGCGCTCGTCGCGGACGTCGCCCTCGAGGCGCGCCGTGTAGGAGCCGGGCGCGGTGGGCACGAAGCGCGCGAGGTAGCGCCCCACCCGCTCCTCCGATTCCACGAGGGGGAACTGCCGCGAGCGCTCGCCGAAGACGACGGTGAGCGTGAGCGTCGTCTCCAGGCCGCCGACGGGGATGGCGCTGTCCTCGTGGAGCACGTCGATGACAAGCGTCTGAGGAATGCCCGTCCATGGCTCCTCCTGGAAGCGGAACGAGAAGACGTGCGAGCCTGCGACGTACTCCTCCCCTTGCGCGGCGGCAGCGGGGGCGACGAGGCCGATGGCGACGACGAGAAGAAGCGCCGTACGTGTCGTCATGCGGCTCAGCTCCAGGAGGGCGCCGGGTGGAGCGTCGCCTTCTCCGCGTAGAGCTCGAAGCTTCTCCACGACGACGGTTGCGTCGACGAGGCGTTCGCGAAGTAGATGTCGCCTCCGAGGACGCCGACGCCCTCGAGCGTCACCGTGTACATCACGGTGGACAGGGTCGGGTCCCGCGCCTCCAGAACGAGCGTCGCCTCGTCCGCGTCCGTGTGCTGCGTCTGCAGCAGGAAGCCTTCCAGCCACGCGTGGGCCGGCGAGAGCTTCGTGCCTCCGACCGTGAACCGGAAGGGCTGCGGGTCCGCGGCGGAGGGTGTCGCCGGGGAGCCTTCGACGGCGCGCGCGCTCACGCCGGGCATCCGGACGTCGACGGGTCCGATGGCCGCCGCGCTCGCCACGTGCGCGCCATCGAGCGTCACCTTGAAGCTCGACAGGAGCGGCGCCTTCGTCTTGCTGAGCGCGAGCGCGGAGGTGCCGCCGGCGCCCTGCAGCACGACCGCGCTCGGCGCGAGCTCCACGCGCACCGTCGCCGTGTCCTTGCTCATCCCGTTGAACTCGGGGAAGGTGACGCGCGTCACGACGGCGTCCTGCAGCTGGAGGCTCTGCCGCACGGCCCCCGTGTGATCGACCGTCCTGAGCTCCACGCGCTTCGCGACGTGATCGCCCGCCATCGCCGAGGCGATCCACGCGTAGAACGCAGGCGTCATCCCCGCGCGGACAAGAAGCACGCACGGCTCGTACTCGAGGGGGCCCAGCTGCTTCTTCACGCCCGACCCGTTCGACGTCGCGACGACGGGCGCGAACGGGCGGCACCCTTCGTAGCCGACGAAGCCGGCGGAGGCGCCGCCCATCATCAGCTCGGTGACGTCGGGCGAATACGTGCGCTGTCCGGCCGGCGCCGCCAGGGTCGCCAGGCCGACGATCGCCACGAGAAGAACGGGCGCGAGGTAGCGGGGCTGGAGCCTCATGATCTGGCTCGCGAGCGCGCGCGGATGCTTCAACGCATCGCAAGCCTGCGATCGGCGTCGAGGGCCGCGGGCTCACGCGTTCTTCTGCGCGTCGACGTGCGCGAGGCGGCGCTGCACCGTGCGCACGCACGCGTTCTCGACGTAGGCGAGCCCTGCCTCCCGCGCGATGCGCGCCGCCTCCTCGCTCTCGAGCCCGCTCTGAAGCCAGATCGCCTTCGCGCCCGCGGCGACGGCCTCGCGCGCGATGGCCGGCGCCTCCTCGGACGGGCGGAACACGTTCACGAGGTCGACGGGGCCAGGGACCTCCGCGAGGCTCTTGTACGCCTGGCGGCCGAACATCTCGCCGCCGCGCGGGTTCACCGGGAGGACGTCGTAGCCTTGCTCGAGGAGGTGCTTCGGGATCTCGTGCGCGTCCTTGCCAGGCGTGCCCGACGCGCCGACCACGGCGATGCGCTTGCTGCGGCGGAGGAGGTCGACCGGATCATCCATCGACGCTGCGGAGCCTGCGCTGCCACTTGACGCTGACGGCCGCTTCGACGGTGCGGAGCTACTTCGAGCGGGAGGCCACGAACGCGTCGAGCCCCCGGTGCGCGTCCGCGCGGACGCGGCGGCGCAGCATGGGCGTCCAGCCCAGGAGCGCGCCCGCAGGCCCGAGCGCCATGCGCGCCCAGCGCCACAGGCTGAACGAGTCGTCGTGGCGCACGATGAGGCCGTCGCGGAACGCGAAGCGCGCGTCGATGACGTTGCGCACGCTCCGGCGCGCCTTGCCGAACGTGTAGGTGGCCGTCCAGCGCGCGGAGCCGCGCGCCTCGTCCGCCTCGATG
>DASRYU010000275.1:0-3705 GCA_035687045.1 Thermoplasmatota archaeon
GACCGCGCCGCACGCGCCCGCGCAGCCCGCCGCGGTCCTCGCCGCCCGCGCGCCCGCCGTCGAGGCCTCGCCCGAGGCGCCGCTCCCGGGCGCGCCGCAGCCGGCCGTCGTCGCGCCGCGCGCGGCCGAGGAGGTCGTCGCGGCGGCCAACGAGGAGCCGCGGCGGCTGGGCCCGCAGCGCGTCCTTGTGCGCGTGAAGGAGCCGGTCGCGCCCTTCGTCGGAACGGACCTGCGCACGTACCGGCTCGGCGTCGAGGACGTGGCCGCGGTGCCGCGCGAGATCGCGCACGCGCTCGTCTCGCGCGGGCTCGCGTCGGCCCTCAGCGGCTGAGCGGCGGCGCCGTTACGGCGGCACGCCGAGATCCTCGGGCTCGCGGAACTCCACCTTGAGCACGTCCTCCGCCTCGCTGTAGGAGGCGCAGGCGAGCGATTCGAGGAGGAGGAACCCGACGTCGCCGAGGTCGTTCTCCTCGACGAGGATGAAGAGCTTCTTCTCGCCGAGGTCGTACCAGACGCGCACGAAGAACGCGTACGAGAGCGCGGAGTCGAGCCAGACGATGTGCTCCGTCTCGAGCCCGTCCTCCGTCGCCTCCTGGAGGGCGTACTCCGCGAAGCGCTTGATGGTCGCGATCGTCCTCGGATCGTTGAGGGCCCGGAGGATCTCGCGCTTCAGGCGCGCCTCATCCTCGAACTCGGGGTTCCAGTCGATCGTCCAGACGACGGATTCCACCATGAAAGTCAGGATGAGGTTTGAGTTTCCAAGGCCTTGAAGCTTCCGTTGAGCCAGGAGGTGCGGTTCCATTGCAGGCGTCGCGCCTTGTGGAACGAGCACCGAAGAAAAGGGAAGGATCGCCGGGACGCCTACGCGGCGCGGGCGACCTCGACGACGGGGGAGATGCCGAAGAAGCGGAGGTGGTCCATGATCTCCGACTTCGTCGTCTTGTGCTCGTCGTAGGCCAGCGAGAGCGTCTCGCGGACGAGGTCGATCTCGGCGGCGATGACGCCGTCGTGGGCGAGCAGGTCGTCGAGGACCTGCGTCTCGTCGGCTTCGCAGGCGAGCGTATCCACGCGGAGGGCGAGGCGCTTCATTGTGGTTGGACCGACTACGGGTTGAACAAAAAGATGAGCATGATGACTAGATATGGACACGTTCGCCGACCCCCGTCCCGAACGCGTCAGGCGGCGCCTGGCTCAGCACGGCGTGGCCGTGCAATGATAGCAAACGCAGCGCCACCCCGAGAAGAGGTCCGCCGGCGCCTCCTCGGCGCGCGTGGCGCCCCCGCAGAGGCCGCACGTGGCGCGTTGCACGGCAGCATGGCCGCACCCGTCGCAGCGCGCGAACGCCCGCATCGCCGCTCCAGCGACGCCACCCCTCATGGCTGTGTCGCCGCGGCGACAGCGGAACGGACGGGAGCCCCCCGTGGGCTCCTCCGCCGTGCGCCGATTCGCGGGAGCCTTCGCCGGGGTCGCGGCGCTCGCCGCGTTCCGCGCGCTCGTCGGCTTCTGGGACCCCGGCGTGCCCGCGAGCGACCTTGGCACCTTCGCGAGCGCGGCGGTGGCCATCCTGTTCGCGTTCGCCGCCTTCGCCGTCCTCCGCGAGGAGCGGTGGTGGCACTGGTGGTTCCCGGCCGCGTGGCTGGGCTGCGGCATCGCCGTCGCGTTCCTCGCGTACAAGGAGTCGTTCTGGGACGAGCTCCTCTGGTTCGGACCGCTCGAGTTCGCGTGGCAGCTCTTTCTCCACGTGCTCATCGGGCCCATCGAGCTCTTCTTCGCGTTCTTTGTCGGGTTCGCGGACCCGCGCGGCCCGCTCTACCTGCTCGCGTCGCTCGCGTTCACGCTGCTTGGCGCGGAGCTCCTGCGGCGGCGCGTATGGCCGATGCTCCGGGGGGCCGCGAGCACCGACGTCTCGTGACGTCGCCTCGGATGCGCGTCAGTGCCGGAAGCAGCGCTGCCCGGTGAAGACCATCGCGAGGCCGTGCTCGTCGGCGCTCTTGATGACCTCGTCGTCGCGGATGCTGCCTCCGGGCTGCACGATGGCCGCGACGCCCGCGGCGGCGGCCTCGTCGACGCCGTCGCGGAACGGGAAGAACGCGTCGCTCGCCATGACGCTTCCCCGGATGCGGTCGCCGCCCTTCTGGACGGCGATGCGCGTCGCGTCGACGCGGGCGGTCTGCCCGCCGCCGATCGCGACCGTATGCTCCTCCTTCACGAACACGACGGAGTTGGAGCGCACGTGCCGGACCGCCTTGAAGGCGAAGAGCATGCTCCGCAGCTCCATCGAGGTCGGCTCGCGGCGCGTGACGACCTTCCAGTTCTTGATGTTCGGCTCGAGGATGTCGCGCTCCTGAACGACAAGCCCGCCGACGACGCTCCTGTACTGGAGGCCGCCCCAGCGTCCGCGCGTCTGGAGCCCGCGCACCTCGACGAGGCGCAGGTTCTTCTTGCGCATGAGCCGCTCGAGCGCGGCGGCGGAGAAGGATGGGGCCACGATCACCTCGAGGAACAGGTCCCCGATCGCCTCCGCGGTCTCCTCGTCGACCTCGCGATTGAACGCGATGACGCCCCCGAAGGGCGAGTAGGTGTCGCAGGCGAAGGCGAGCCGGAACGCGTCGGATGCGGTCGCGGCCGAGGCCATGCCGCAGGGCGTCGCGTGCTTGATGATGACGCAGCTCGGACGATCGAAGTCCTTCACGGCCTCGAGGGCGGTGTCCGCGTCCACGATGTTGTTGTAGCTCAGCTCCTTGCCGTGGAGCTGCTTGCCGTTCACGATGGACGGCTCCTGGGTGGGCTTGCCCGCGTAGAACGCGGCGGCCTGGTGCGAGTTCTCGCCGTATCGGAGGTCCTGGACCTTCGTGAAGGAGAGGTTCAGCGAGGGCGGGAAGTCGTCGGAGAGGACGTGGTGCCGGAAGTACTGGTCGATGATGGTGTCGTAGCGCGCCGTGTGCGCGAACGCTTCCGCCGCGAGGCGCTGTCGAAGCGCGAAGTCGACGGATCCGGATTCGTACGCGGCCGCGACCCGCTCGTACTGCGTCGGGTCCGTGACGACCGTCACGTGGGGGAAGTTCTTCGCGGCCGCCCGCACGAGGGAGGGGCCGCCGATGTCGATCTCCTCCAGGACGCGTTCGAGCGGGAGGCCCTTCGCGACGGCCTCCTCGAACTTGTAGAGGTTCACGACCACGAGGTCGATCGGGTGGATGTCGTGACGGGCGAGCGCCGACATGTGGTCCTCCTTCTCCCGGAGGGCCAGGATGCCGGCGTGCACCCGGGGGTGCATCGTCTTCACGCGGCCTTCGAGCATCTCGGGGAAACCGGTGACGGTCGAGACGTCGCGGACGGGGAGGCCGGATTCGCGCAGCACGCGGGCCGTGCCGCCCGTCGAGACGAAGTCCGCCCCGCACTTCGCGAGACGCCTGGAGAAGTCGATGAGGCCCGTCTTGTCCGAAACGGAGACCAGCGCGGTGAAACCCACGGCCTTACCCAGGCCCTATTCGCCCCCGCGTCATAAAGGGTGCGGCGCGCGTCGCGTCCCCGGGCCCCCGGCCGCCGCGCGCCCACGGAACCAGCCGATACTATTTATGGCGCGACAGTCCCTGAATTGCTTGTATGGTGCAAGGGGCTCCCTCCGCCACGCCCGCCCTCGCCGCGGAGGGGAGCGCCGCCCCCGTCACGGTCGCGAAACGCGATTGGGTCGCGTGGTACGAGGAC